>JAQGOY010000035.1 GCA_028293375.1 Verrucomicrobiales bacterium
AGACGCTCTTTCAACTTATATCCTTTGCGCAGTTGTTGAATAACCTGGCCTTCCGGCAAATCCTCATTTTCCTGCTGGGAAACCGCTTCGTGCAGGTTGGGATCGAACGGTTTGTTTTGCGCATCGATTTCTTCCAACCCAGCCTCGGCCAGTGTCGATCTTAACAGAGATCCAATCATGGCCACACCCTGCTGCAGGGATTGGGCATTTTTTGGATCGGAATTGTTCCCGGCGGCAAGTGCCATCTCAAAGTTGTCCACGATGGGGATGAGCTTTTGAAGCAGTGATTCGTTGCCGTATTTAATGGCATCCTGCTTCTCACGCGCGGCCCGCTTTTTGAAATTGTCGTGGTCTGCGGTTAATCTCAGCAGGCGATCCCAATATTCATCTGCCTTCGATGCCTTGGCTTTCAACTCCGTGATTTGTTGAGCGGTAAGCGTCTCCTGGGCAGAAGAATTCTCCGACTCCGGGTTGGCAGAGGGCGTGGCTTCGGGGCCTGCCTGGTTGCCATCTTGGTTTTCAGTATCGTTATTCATTTTTCTCAGCGGCCTTTGAACATATACAAAGGTCTGCCGGTGAGCAACAGGGTAAAAAAGCATTTGGTCCCTCGTCCATTCATGGTCATATTGTCACTTCGTTGACTTATGAGCGGGATTGAGCTGAGCGAAGGTTTATTTGGTCGAATAGCCGGTTGGGACGTCGTCAAACAGGCTCGCATCTCCTGGCAGGCTGACAAAGTGCTCAGCGCAAGCTGGGAACCGCCCCTCCTTCGCGGCGTGGTCCAGGAAGGCGGCTCCAGTTATCGAGCCGGGCTTTCCATCAAGGACGCCATCAACGTTGAAAATCTCTGCACCTGCCGTCAGGCCCGCCAATGGGGAACCATTTGCTCTCATTCCATCGCCGTCGGCCTTAGAATGGTCAAAGGCCCTCCCGTTGTCGCTACCCAGTCCTCCACCGCCTCTGCCCAATCGCCGCTGGCAAAAAACCTTCAAAGTCCCGCGATTGACCACTCCATTATCCGGTCGGATCCCGGCGGTGAATTCCTCAAACTCCACATTATTATTCCTCCAAATTTTCTCCAGGCTCTCGTGAAGGACAAAATGATGGTTGTTTTTGAAGCAGAAACCTCCCAGGGCAAAATTTCTCTCGGTGCTCTCCCAAAATCAAAAAGCTACAAAATTACCCCGGAAGATGGTTCTTTGATTTCCTGCCTCAACAAAATCACCAGGGAAGTCCCCGCCATGTTGATTCTCTCCCGGGACCAGTTGTGCGCCTTGCTCGTGTCATTGGCAGGCCACCCGCGCGTAACCCTTGGCAAATCGGAGCCTATTACCGTTTCCAACGGAAATTATCAATTGACCATCACCGGCACCCTCCAACCCACCGGTCAGATCCAGTTAACTGTCCGGCGTTTAGGTTCTGATTTGACTCTTTTGGCTGGCGATAAACTGTGGGTCTACCGTGATCGGGAATTCTGGCAGCTAAAGGTGCCCGCCTCCCTTAAGAGTATATTGGAGAAACCCGTTTTAATTTCCCGCGAGGATGTGCCCCGGTTTATCAGTCAGGATTGGCCTTTAATTTCCAGGGAAAATACCGTTTCTTCGAATTTTAAGCTTGAGGATTTTGTCGTGGTAGCCGCACGACCCCGCATTGTGCTTCATTTGAATGGTGGATTGGCTCAGCTCGCAGCGACTTTGCATTGCGTCTATGGCGCCAGAGTGCTTGTGCCGGGCGCAGAACGTGAAACCACCTGGATTCCTGATCCTGTCGATCCGAAAAAATATCTGCTTCGTGATTTTTCTGTGGAGCAATCTGCAGTCGCCACCCTGACCCGTTCCGGCTTTGCCGGGCCGGAGTCTGATCAACGCTTTCATATCCAGGGGCAGGATCGCGTTCTCCAGTTTTTCGCCCGGGTTTATCCCAGGCTTAAGAAGGAATGGGAAGTGACCCTGGAAGAGAGGTTGGCGCGCAGCAAGGAACAAAACATTGAGGAAATAGAGCCCTCATTCGAGGTGACTTCCTCCGGCGTGGAATGGTTTGATTTCAAAGTTTCTTATCAAACTGGCTCCGGCGAAAAGCTTTCCGCCTCCGATATTCAAAGGCTTTTGCTTTCCGGTTCAAGTCATACCCGGTTGAAAAATGGGAAAATGGCAATTATTGATATCGCCGCCATCCAGGCCTTTCAGGAAGTGTTGGTTGATACTCAACCCATGCAAAAGGGCGATGTCTACCACGTCAAAGCCAGCCAGGGTGCATTCATTACCACCACTCTTGCTGCAGAAAGTTCCTGGAACATCAAGGCCCCTGGCCAATGGATGAATCAGGTTCGCTCCCAAACTGGCGAGGCCGTGTTTCAATGTCCTCCCATCGGCTCGCTTGAGGATGTCCTCCGGCCTTATCAGAAACAGGGCGTGGGCTGGCTCTCTTTTCTTCGGCAGAACGGTTTTGCCGGCATCCTCGCAGATGACATGGGCCTCGGGAAGACTTTACAAGCTCTCGCTTTGCTCAGATCCGCGCGCACCGGCAAAGAGCGGGGAACGTTGCGACCTTGCCTCGTGATTTGCCCCACCAGTCTGGTGTTTAACTGGGTCGATGAGGCTGCCCGGTTCACTCCCGAATTGAAAACTCTGGCTATTTCGGGTCCAAATCGCTCCAAAAAATTTGCAGAAATAAACTCGGCAGATTTGGTCATCACCAGCTACTCCCTCGTTCGACGGGACATCGAAGTTTACGCCGGCCTTGAATTCGACACCATTCTCCTCGATGAAGCACAGCATATTAAAAACCGCCAGACTCAAAATGCCGCCGCAGTTAAATTGCTCCGCAGCGATCATCGGTTTGTATTGACCGGCACCCCCATTGAAAATTCAGTTCTCGATTTGTGGTCCATCTTTGACTTCCTCATGCCTGGCTACCTCGGCAACGCAAAAGATTTTAAGGAGCGTTACGAAATTCCTATTACCCGTGAAAAAAACCAGGATGCCCAGTCCCGCTTGTCCCGTCGCCTGAAGCCTTTTGTTCTGCGCCGGTTAAAACGGGACGTCGCCAAAGATCTCCCCGAAAAGATCGAGCAGGTCTCCTTCTGCGAACTGACTGATGAACAATCCAAAGTTTATCAGGAAATGCTGAACGCCACCCGAACGGAAGTCTTGAACGCCGTCGGAAAAGATGGTGTCCAGAAAAGTCGCATGCTGGTCTTAAGCGCTTTATTGCGCTTACGCCAAATATGCTGCGACTTGCGTCTCTTGAAATTGCCCGATCTGAAACCGGACGCTGTTTCAGCCAAACTCGACCTCTTTTCGGAATTGTTGCAGCAGGCCATTGACGGGGACCATCGCGTGCTGGTCTTTAGCCAGTTTGTTTCCATGTTACACCTTATTAGGGAGAAGCTTACTGCGGAAAATATTCAGTTCTGTTACCTGGACGGTTCCACTACCGACCGCCGCGCCGAGGTGGAAAAATTTCAATCCACCCCGGCCATCACCGTTTTCCTCATCAGTTTAAAAGCGGGCGGTGTTGGCTTGAATCTGACTGGAGCGGACACCGTCATTCATTTCGATCCCTGGTGGAATCCTGCTGTCGAAGACCAGGCCACGGATCGCGCTCATCGCATAGGCCAAAATAGAGTCGTCACCAGTTACAAGCTGATCACTCGTGGCACCGTGGAGGAAAAAATTCTCCTGCTTCAACAAAAGAAACGGGAGATTATCAAAG
>JAQGOY010000046.1 GCA_028293375.1 Verrucomicrobiales bacterium
ATTTGAGGTAAGCGCCAAATATCTCTTCGCACTTGCGATTTAAAAAGATAAACCGCCATTCTTTATCCAGCGCGAAAAAGCCATCGGTAATGCTTTCCAGGATGGTGGTTATCCGTTGCTTAGCCTCCAGGGTTTGTCTTTCGGCTCGATCACGAGCAGCCAGAACAGCTTTTGCATTTTGCAATGCAACCGAGCGCAGGAGTTGCTCTTCGTTGTCGTCCAAAAGCATTACTGAACTCCCAATACAGCCGCGGCAAGCTTTGTGCCTTCCACTCTGGCTTTAATCTTGGCAAAGGCAGTTTCACGAGGGGTAGAGACATCATCGCTAAAGGGAGCAAAGCCACAATCGTCGGTGGTACCCAATTGATCGAGAGGGATATATTTGGCTGCCTCCAACACGCGATCGCGCACTTCCTCCGGTGTGTCAATGTGGGGATCGATAGGTGAGACGACCCCGACAAAAGCAACCTGGTCTGGTTTCAAATATTGGCGAATGATTTTCAAAACTCTGGTGCGGTCTGTTTCTCCAGCAAGTGCAATACAAAAATTCCCGGCGCGCAATTCAAAAAGGCTGGGCAAGAGATCGGCATAATCGACATCCGCGCTGTGGGTAGAATCACGATCGCCTCCAGGACAGGTGTGTATTGCAATTTTCTTGCGTTCCTCGTCGGTGAAGCGAGAGAGCACGAGGTTGTTGAGACCGATAAAGCTGTTAAGTAAATGACCACTGGGATCGAGTTTGACGGCGAATCGGCCTTCAGTGAAGTCTACCTGGACCTTGAAGGCTCCCTTAGCAAAGCAGCGACGAATTTCAGTTTCGTGCTCATGCAAAAGGTCATCAATGAATTGTTGGCGGGTGTAGCCGGGGATTTCTTCAGCAGGGTACATTAAACTGAGCGCGGAGGGTGAAATCACCGCCTGTTTGAGAGGTTTGTTGGTGTAACGACGGGCCGAATCCAAAAAGCGATCTGCATAGAAACGGTAGTGGAAAGGACCTTTTGTGAGCCTCGGCATGCGCCGGACATGCCCCGCTACAAAGGGAATTTTAAAACCTTCCGGTGAAGTGTTCGGAAGACCGTGAACGCAGTAAGTCCAAAAATTGTGATATTTTCGTTGCTCACCATCTGTGATGACGGGTGAGCAAGTTTGCTCAAAGCGCTCCACGGTGTCTTTGATCGCGGCGTCGTAAAGAGGATCGAGGCTGGGATCGGCATAATCTCCAGCAGTCTCAAGGGCGTTGATTAGGGAAACGGGACGAGGAATACTTCCGATAGGTTCTGTTGGGATCGTCATGTTTTTCCGCGATCAGCGTATCTTTACAAAATATAGAATTGGCGGGTTTATTAAAAGAGGGGAATCCCTGAATTTCCTACCAGAATGGCAATGCACATACTGGCCATCATTGAGCCAATCCAGAGCTTCTGATAAAGCCGGAAGATGAGAGATTCATGTTATCCACGCTGTCGTCGCTATTTCGCAACAATCCCCGAAAAGCTCCCGCTTTATCAAGCGTTTCAGTCCACTCGCTGGCCGGAACTGAATCACTAACAATCCCGGCGCCGACTGGAAAGTTGACTTTGCCATCGCGCAAAATCCCGGTGCGAATGAGAATGCTGAGCTGAGTTTCGCGATTAAACCCGAAGTAACCGCAGCAACCGGTGTAAGGACCACGGGATGCCGTTTCCAATTCTTCAATAATCTGCATGGCTCTCAACTTCGGGGCGCCGGTAATGCTTCCGCCGGGGAAAGAACGTTGAACGGCCTGCAAATGCGAAACTTCTGGAAGCAAGCTTCCTTTGACAGTCGAAACCAGATGCTGGACCTGGGCGTATTTTTCAAGGGTCATCAAATCGGGGACATGAACGGTGCCGTACTGGCAAATGCGGCCAAGGTCGTTCCTCAGCAGGTCAGTGATCATTACCAACTCGGAACGTTCTTTTTCACTGGAGATGAGTTCATAGCCGAGTTGCGAATCGTGGTCGGGACTGGTGCCGCGAGGCCGTGTTCCTTTGATGGGACGAGTTTCGATTTCATCGCCGGAAATCTTCATGAAAAGCTCAGGAGATGAACTGGCTATTTCAATCTGCGGGAATCTAAGATAGGCGGAAAAAGGGGCCGGTGAGAGACGGACAAGTGATTTGTAAAAATCCCATCCTGAGGAATTCCATTCAGCATGTAGCTCGTGAGCGAGATTGACCTGATAAATATCGCCGGTGCGAATGTAATCCTGAGCTTTTTTAACTGCGGCGATATATTGATGCTGCGACATTCCAAACTGAAGAGAACCGGGCATTGCAACGGAGGAGGCCGGCTGCTCCTCCTTTTTCACACACGAAAGAACAAGATGTTTTAACGCAGTCGCGCGACTTTTTGCCCGGGAATCGGATATGGAGCCATCGAAATCCAGGCCGGTCGAGATAATCAGGATTTTCGACAGGTGATGGTCAAACAATATGTAACTGTCAAAAAATCCGATGAGTGCATCAGGAGCCCCCTCGGATGGAACGCCTGCTCGAGCCACAATGGGTTCGCAAAATTTTCCGAGATCGTAGCCCCAGTAACCAAACGCTCCACCAAGGGGAAAAGGATAATCGATGGAGCGAAGCATTTCAAAACGGCGAAGAAGTTCTTCCATGACGCTCCATGGATTCCCATAGTGTTCCTCTACCTTATCCCCGACAAAAGTTTGAATCGAAGAACCGGAGGAAGCCATGACCATGAGTGGTTGAGCAAGAAGATAGGAATACCTTGCCCGACTCGGCTCATAACGAGAGCTGTGCAACAAAACCACGACCTTCTCATCTGCCAGTTGATCGCAAACGATCTCAGGGCGAACAAATATCCCGAGATCTTCGATGATCGTGTTCATGGGTTCAGTTCAGGAGCTTAAAAGGAAAAACCGGCGCCTTTTTGATGGGGCTCACCAGGGCGACGGAAAGGTGTTCCGGTCGAAAGTAGGTGTTGGCGGCGCGGCGAATGTCACGAGCGGTCACCTGGCTTATTTGCTTTTTAATAAGGTCTATGGGGATAATTTTTCCGTATCCCAACAACTGTTCGCCAATCCACATCATCCGATTTTCGGTGCTCTCAAGATGGAGATCCAATTGGCCCAGGACGTAGTCGCGCCCCTGAGTCAATTCCTTCCTGGAAACGGAAGTTTGCTTGAGGATTTGCATTTCCCTGATCACGAGTTCCATGGCCTTCGACAGGTTACCCGAATCGAGCCCGGCGGAGACAGTGATCGTGCCGGTGTCCTGAAAAAAACTGGTGGAGCTATAAATCGTGTAGGCAAGACCATGTTCCTCGCGGATGGTTTGAAAAATCCTGGAACTCATGTTTTCGCCAAAAACAGCATTCAGGATTCGGAGTGAAAAGCGATCATCCTGGTGTCGCGAACAGGTGCGGATTCCCATGGCAAGCTGGGTTTGCTCTGTTTTTTTGGTAAGGAGCCTCACTCTGGGCTCGGTCTGGTCGACAGTTATCGGGGAGTAGGCCAGAGTCTTGCCAGGCCGCACTTTTTTGTAGAATTTCTTAAAGCTGGCGAGAGCTTTTGAGGATTTTATCGGGCCAGCAACCACCACAAGAGTGGATCCGGTATTGTAAAACTGACGAAAATATTCGAGTAAATCACTGCGTTGAATGGCATCCAGGCTTTTCATTGTCCCTGTGATGGACCGACCGAGCGGATGATTCGGCCAAAGCGTTTCATTCAATATCTCGTGCACGAGCTGCGAAGGTTGATCGAGGTACATCGCGAGTTCTTCCTTGATCACCCCTCTCTCGCGCTCCAGCTCGACAGGATCAAACTTACTGTTGAGAAACATGTCCATGAGGACTTCGAGTATTGTTTCGTACTGGGTCACGCCTGCGCGGGCGTAAAAGCAGGTGTGTTCCTCGCTGGTAAAAGCGTTGAGATAGCCCCCTACCCCTTCCACGGCCTGGGAAATTTCTTTGGCGTTCCGTTTTCGGGTGCCCTTGAAGAGGAGGTGTTCGATAAAATGAGAGACGCCATTTAATTTTAAGGGTTCGTAGCGTCCCCCCGTCCCCACCCAGATTCCGACGCTGACGCTGGCCATATGCGGCATTTCCACACAGGCAAACCGCAAACCGTTATCAAACTTTAACAGCATAGATGATTAGACTTTTCGATATCGCGCCATAAACCCTGCGTCATTGCCATTCAAGTCAAGGAGACGTTGTTCGGCAATGACCCGGCCGTAGACGGAGATATCTCGGACCAACATGGCGACGCGTCGCTTCAAGGAATCACTGGAGACGACACCGCTCTGAATATCTTCCTTTTCGGCAAAACTGATGCCATAGGGCATGGTCCAGGCGTAACACTGGCGCGCCACGGTGCGGATCTGATCGGTGACGGTAAGGCCCTTTTCATTCGAGGCGACGACACTGGCGAAAAGCTTGCCGGCAAATTCGTGCCAGAAATGGTCGAGAAAACTTTTCAGGGCGCTGCTGATGCTGCCGTGATAATCTGGCGTGCCAAGGATCAAAACATCCGCCTCTTCAACGCGCTTTTTCAAAGCAGGAAATAATGGAGAACTGTAGGCCGTATCCGGGTTGAACAGTTCGAGTGGCTCGTTAAAGAAGTCAAGCACATCCACTTGGATACCAGGCACTTTCAACTGCTCAGCGATTTCTCGAATGACGATCCGGGTCACGGATTTCTCATTTCTGCTGCCGGAGACTGCAAGCACCTTTAATACTCTGTCTGACATACTCGAAGAGTAGCCAAATGCGACTTAACTGCAACAAGCAGTTCACTTATAGGCGCTTAGGGCCAAGGATCAGGAAACGCGAGGTCTACGACAAACAGAGTGACATTGGTCCAGGACTAGTGATATCGGTTCTGTCTTTCAGGCTTGGTCCAACAGAACTGAAAGCACCATTGAAATCGGTAATTAATTTCCGTCTTCCGAACCGAACAGCTTGGACAGATCGCGCCGGTCCTTCTTGGTGGGGCGGCCTGTACCTTTTGGCCTTAACGCGATGGGGGTAAAGTCGGGCGCGGGACGCTTTGCTAGTTCGGAGGCTGGAGTCAAATCTTCCACGCAACTTTTAGCCAGGGCGGCGCTTACCCTGCGTTCAATGATGGCGGTGACCTTCAACTGACGTTGAATCTCGCCTGTTTTGGCAAAGATGAGTTCTCCAATCCGAACATCGCGAGCTGGTTTTACTGGTTGGCCACCAATGGCCACGCGGCCCAGACGGCAAGCGTCGGCCGCATCGGATCGCGTTTTGTAGATGCGAACCGCCCAAAGCCATTTGTCGATGCGGACTTTATTTGTGGCTTCCACTTGCACGCAGAGAATCTATTCATTTTCCGCGCAAAGGGAAGTCCTGTCCAAATGAGAAATTCTGATGCTCTGCCCGCAAATCACGGAAGCGGTCCGACCATGATGGGGACAATTTTATCAGCCATTTCGTCGGCGGACCTGGCGCGAACTCCGCGTTCGGATGCCAATTGATCCGGGCTGGAGACCGTTTGTCTGGTTCGTTCGGCGATAATTATTTTTCCAGTTTTCCGATGCTGAACTTTTACATCAAGTGTGGCGGTGGTGGTAAAGAGATTTCCTTTTTGCTCCGAGAGAACTCCGGAATACCCGACGATTTCCAGATCGGAAGTGCCCTTGAATTTATCGTCAAGGACCGTAAATCCGGCGTGGACCAACAAGGAAGAAAGTGCCATTTCAACGGTGCTGACCTGACCTTGTTTGCGATTGCGAGTATCCGCGAAATAAATGGAGATCGAAACGGTGGGAAGATTAACATTCCCTGAGGCCTGAACGATGCGCTTGAGCCGATCGTCTCGGGGCGTGAGGTCAGGGGAAAAGGAGGTCTTTTCTTTATTAATGGTTTGGGCGATTTTGGTTCCCAGGCCGCTGCTTAATTCCAACATTTTCTCCACAGGACCTTCCAGGTGGACCGGGAAGCCCTGACCCGTTGCGGTGGCGATGACCGTGGCATCGATCGTCAAACGGGTTGAGTCGACCAGACGGACAAATCCAGAGATGAGCACTTTGGCCCCGATGACTTTGCCGATTTTGGCAGCGGCTTCTGGACTTATCTTGCCCGACGAAATAAAGCTGCGTTCTTCGGGGAGCCTGTTTATCTTTGATCGTTCCAGAATAACGAGATTGGTTTCCGCCGAAAGAGAAGCGGAGGCGAGCGAAGAGATTTTGAGAGCATAGTTGGAGGAAGTTTCGTCTCCCTCAAAATCGTAAATGGCCGTGGCCATTCGAGGCGCGGGTTTATCAACGGCGACGGCGCAAAAAGAGATGAGACCGAAAAACAGGAAAGCGATAAGTTGACCATTGATGCGAAAAGCCATGATCGTGTTGTTGTAAAACTTAAGCATCTTGTTGGTTAACGTCCTCACTGAAACCTGAGATTGCCATATGCCATGACCGTATGCGTCAAATGACGCGGATTTTAAGTTAGTTTCTCTGGTTGTCCGGACTAGTTTCTTGTTTGTTTGGTGTTTCCTGGGTCCTTTCCACTAAATACTTCCGAGGTGTCAGAGTCCAGCTTGAAGTTGAGGTTTGGGGTTGCAGGTGTGACTTTGAGTGCCCCCAGGTAACGGGCCATTTGCAAGCGTGATCCTGGTGATGAATACCTCTCGGTAGCGTTGCGCCCAAAAATGCATGGGTTGGTGTTCCGGGACCTCAGGAAGGAATGCGAGGCAAGGCTCTGTAATACCACCATGCACGTTTGAACATATTGATTTGTCTGGCGTGGTTCTTGAGAATTCTTGTTAGTCGTGGCGGAGGGCTACCATAGGGTCCAGGCGGGTAGCGCTCAGGGCTGGGAGGTAACTGGCCAACAGCGCTACACTCGTAAGGATAAGAGGGATGATAATGAAGGTCGCAAGGTCAGTAGGGCTTACCTCAAATAGCATGCTCGATAACAACCTCGATGCACCGATGGAGAGGCCAGTTCCGAGGGCCACCCCGGCAAAGGCAAGTTTTCCTCCCTGGGTGAAGACAAGTTTCAAAATGTCGCGCCGGATAGCTCCCAAGGCCATGCGAATACCGAATTCCCTGGTTCGTTGCACAACGGAGAATGCAATGACGCTGTAAACCCCGATGGCGGAAAGAACAAAGGCGAGACTCGCCATCAACACGAGGAGAAAGGTGCGGAACCTCGGGAGCTGTGAGGAAAGAACGATGTGCTGCTGCATGCTGCGAAGCGGGCTGATGGATTGATCGACATCCAGCGCCTGCACTTCGCGGGCGAGTAGCTTTTCCAGGCCGCCCAGCCTGGAAGCGCCACGGACCACAAACCACATGGTGGCCTCATTGATTTGCTGATATTGCATGTAGAGTTGAGGCGCGGGAGGGCGGGATGGATTTTTCTGCCGAACTCCACCCACAATTCCGACGATGGTGAAGGGCTCATCCCCCTGTCCTTCGATGTGGACTTTGGCTCCCATGGGATCTCGATTTTTGAAGTAGTGCTGAACCAAGGTCTCGTCGACAACAACCACGCGCGGGGCGCCGTAAACATCCTGATGATCCAAATTTCTTCCTTTGAAAAAAGGAATGCCCAGGGTTTGGAAATAGGAAGGGGTAACATAGTTGAATCCTGCGACAGGTTCCTTGCCGGGCTGATAAGTATCCGTGGTAGGTTTGAACCATACGGAGGTTTGACGATCGGCAATGGGAAGCGCGCAGACAAAAGCGCAGTTTTCGAGCCCTGGTTGGGAGCGCAGCCGATCATAGAGGTTTTTGAAAAACGTTCGGTCACTGCCCGTGACGTGATATTTCCACCAGGGAAGACTGATCCGGACTGTTGCGAGGTCATCAGGATTAAATCCAAGAGGGACGCGAGTGAGCTTATGATAGCTCTGAACCAGAAGCCCCGCGCCTACCAGCAGCATCAGCGCAAGAGCAATTTCCACCACCACCAGGATATTGCGTGATCGCGTTCGATGGATGCTGTCAGTGACACCTTTACCACCGTCGTTTACGCTTTGATTGATTTCAACTCGTGATCCCTGGAGAGCGGGCAGCAAGCCAAAAACGATTCCAGTGCCGACTGAAACGAAAAAGCAAACGAGCATAACGGTGGTATCGAGCCGGGCATCTTCGATGCGTGGAATGTTGGCTGGAGCCAATTTGATAAGCATCAACAAGGTCGCATGAGCGATGATTAAACCGAGAACGCCCGCGCTGACAGAAAGAAAAACACTTTCAGTCAGCAATTGGACGATTATGCGCGAACGGGTGGCGCCGAGCGCAGAACGAATGGCAATCTCTTTTTGTCTTGTGACACCGCGTGCCAACTGGAGATTGGCGATGTTGGCACAGGCGATCAACAAAACAGCCCCAACGGCGCCAAGCAACAGAAGCAGGGCTGGCTTGAAATCGCTGACCATATCCTCATGGATTTGAACGAGAGTGGTGCTCAATCCCTCATTGGCATCGGGATACTGTTTTTCAAGCCGGGCCATGATCCCCGCCAACTCTGTACGGGACGATTCGATGGTGGCGCCCTGGTTCAATCTGCCGATAACTGAATTAAAATGATCGCCGCGTTTATTGCCGATTTGATCGAGGGTAATGGCATAAGGAACCCAAATTTCGGCACGCTCGGGAAATCGAAATTCCGAAGGCATGACTCCACAAACAGTATAGTTTTTGCCTTCGATGCCAATCACGTTGCCGATGATGTTGGAAGCTCCGCCAAAGCGTCGTTGCCAAATTCCATAACTGAGGACCACCATGTTATCACGTCCGGGAATATTTTCTTCCGGCAATAGAGTGCGGCCGAGGAGAGGCGGGACATCAAGGACGTCAAAGAATTCCTCGGAAACGCGAGCGGCGCGCACTTCCAGGGGATTACCAGTACCGGTGAAATGAAAATCACCCAGGCGATAATAAGCAAGATTGGTGAAGCAATGATTTTGTGTTTTCCAATCCACAAAATTAGCAATGGAAGAGGCGATGTGATAATTTTGACTGGAGGCACGGGCAGTCCACACCTGAACGATTCGTTCCGGTTCGCCAAAAGGAAGCGGGCGAAGCATGACCGCGCGGGTGACACTAAAAATGGCGGTGTTCGCGCCAATGCCCAGGGCAAGGGTGAGCAAGGCCACGAAAGTAAATCCGGGAGTCTTTAAAAGTTGTCGAAACGCAAATCGGATATCATTCATAACGAAGTGCCAAAATAGGATCCAATCGCGAGGCACGATACGCTGGGATCCACGATGCGAACAAGACCACCGCCATCAAAAAAATAGTCATGATAATACCGGTCAAGGGATCGCGGGTGGGAAGTTCAGGCGTAACAGAAGCAAGCAATTCCGCGACGCCAAAGGACCCAACAACTCCGATCACGCTGCCGGCCAGACTAAGGCTAAAACCATGGTTTAGAATAAGGCGTAACACATCCCTCCTCTGTGCACCGAGGGCCATGCGAATACCGACTTCGGAAACGCGTTGAACCACTGAATAAGAGACCACACCGTAGATTCCAATCGCAGCCAGGAGAAGGCCCAGAATGGCAAAAGCAATGAGGATTTGTCCAATAAGCCTGGCATTGTAGAGAATACGATCCACACATGCGCGGGCGGTTTCCACTTCGTAAATCGGAATATCGGGATCAATCCCTGCCACAACCCGTTGCAAATCGGGGGCGATTAACTCCGGCCTGCCATGCACCCTGACGTGAAGGACGAGATAGCGGCGGGCTTCAGTGGAGAGGGGACAATAGACCTGGAAAGCGGTTTCCGGTGTGCTCATGTTTGCCGGAAATTGTAAATCGTCAACAATTCCCACTATCTCTTTCCATTCACGATTGTTTGGATTGCCATTTCCGATCCGTTTTCCGATGGCATTCTCATTCGGCCATAATCGGCGTGACATGGTTTTATTAATTAGAATGACGGCCGGGCGATTGGTATCGCTCTGGCGACTGAATCCATGACCATCCAGAATCTTGATTTTCAAGGTGTCAAAATATCCTGGCGTGACAGCTTCAAAGAAAGCCACCGGCTCCTGCCCGAGCTGAGGATCCGGCTGACCCTCCAGGGCAATTCCACGGCTGCTTCCAAAGGCCCAGATGGGAAGGGACCGAGACAAGGCAACGTTCTCGACTCCTGGCAGTGCATGAACTTTTTCCTCAAGTCGTGAATAAAATGCACTGAGTTGGTCATCGGAATTGTAGTTCGGCCCGGTGAGTGCCAATTGCGCAATGAGTAATCCGTCCACCTTCCAACCCGGATTCGACATGGTGAATCGCGAAAGCCCGCGGATAAAAAGCCCGGCCCCGGTCAGCAATGTCAGGGCAAGAGCAATTTCGCCAATGATAAGCGCATCACGAAGCCGATGTTGGGAACGGCCGGCAGTGCCTCCGCGAGCGCTCTCCTTAAGAGCGGCATTCATGGAGGTGCGCGAAGCTAGAAGAGTCGGCACCAGGCCAAAAAGAATCCCGGTTACAACCGAGGAAAAGAGTGCGAACAAAAGAACACGCAAATCAAGATGGAGCCGGAAAGAATTGTCGCCAATATTATGAGCGAGTCGCGACTGGAGAATGTTATTGCACCAAAAGGCAAAGAGCAGTCCGAATCCGCCGCCGAGGAATGAAAGCAGCAGACTTTCTGTCAACAGTTGGCGGATCAACTGGCCTTTTCGCGCACCGAGTGCTGCGCGCAACGCAAACTCTCGAACCCTGCCAGCGGCGCGTGTCAACAGAAGATTGGCAATGTTGGCACAGGCAATCAAAAGCACGAGCATGGTAAGCCCAAACGACATCCATAAAAGGCGGCGACTCCCATCGTCGGTGGACGAATTGGCCAGGGGCATGAGACGCATTCCGGTGCGGGAATTATTCTGGGGATAATCTTTCTCCAATTTTTTGGCAAGGACATCCATGGAAGCCTGAGCCCTGGCCAATGAAATTCCGGGTTTCAGTCTGCCCATTTCCTGCAACCAATTGTCACCGCGGCTCGTCCGCTGAGAGGCCGAAAAGGCGAGCGGCAACCAAACATCAACGGTGCTCCATGAGGCCGCGCTGGACTGCTCCATTTGTGGAGGCATCACTCCAATGATAGTAACAATCTCGTCATCAAGGCGAATGGTGCGACCAACGATTCCTCTATCGCCACCAAATCGGCGTTTCCAAAAACCATGGCTGAGGACGGCAACATTCTGGTGGCCAGGTTCTGTTTCTGTTGTGTTAAACACACGCCCGATGGCGGGTTGAATTCCCAGTGCGGGAAAAAACTCTGCCGTGGCTATCAAACCTTTCAATCGCTCGGCTTTCCCACCTGGTTCGGACAAATTAAAATTCCACCAGGTAAAGGCCGCGAACTGCTCGAAAACGGTATTTTGATCACGATAATCGATGTAGTTGGCAGCGGAGTGAGGCCAGACTTTGGACTGAGGAGAGGTGCGAAAAATGCGAACCAGCCGATCCTCGTCGGGATAGGGCAAGGCTCGCAAAAGCAGGCTGTTGAGGACGCTGAACATGGAAGTATTTGCGCCAATACCCAGGGCGAGAGTGAGGACGGCTACGAGGGTGAAGCCAGGGCGTTTAAATAATTGGCGAATTGCAAATCTCAAATCATTCATAACGAAGGGCATTCATTGGATCCATGGTCAGGGCGCGACGCGCGGGGATCAGGCAGGCGATAAACGCGACAATAGCAAAGAGGATGACCACCGCGCCGAGAGAATAGACATCGAAGGGACGCACCCCGAACAATAATCCGGCCATGCTTCGACCGACAAGCAACGAGCCCAAACAACCGAGCAGCATCCCAATCGATACGACGCCGAAACCTTGTTTTAGGATCAACAAAAGAATGTCCTTTCGCTGTGCGCCAAGCGCCGTTCGAACTCCAATTTCCCGGGTGCGACGAGACACGGAGTAGGCAATGACTCCATAAATGCCAATGGAGGCCAGCGAAAGAGCGAATAAAGCAAGCATACCCAACAAGACACTTCGAAACCGCGCTTCGCCCACCGAATCGAACATGACGGCATCTAAACTCGAAACGCCGTGAAGCGGTTGATCCTTGTCAATTTCAGTCATGCTGTGGCGGACGGACGAATAGACAAGCATCGGATCGTGTCTTGTTCGAACCAGGAGGGTCATCCAGCGACGACATCGTTGAGTATAGGGAAGATAAATTTCAGGAGAGGAGAGCTGATTAAGCCCGTATTGTTTGACATCATCAACAACGCCGACAATTTCGCACCACAACTTTTCTTTCCCGTCTTCGATGCGGATTTGACGATGCAAGGGTCCTTCATTTCCAAAATGGCGTCGAGCCAGTGATTTATTAACAATGGCAACTGGCGGAGAATCGGCTCTATCGCCCTGGGTGAAGAATCGCCCCTGGAGCAATGGGATCTTCAACGTGCTGAAGTAGTCGGCAGTAATGGGATTGTAAAGCACGGAAGGAGCCTTAGAAAAATCCTGGTTCGATTCACCCTCGATGAGAAAGGAGTTGTAGAGAGCGCCGCCGGTAAGGGGAAAAGTGGTGGCCAAACTGACCGACTGGACATCAGGAAGAACCTCAATCTTTTCAAGAAGAGAAGCGTAAAACGTTCGGAGCAATGCTTCATTTCCGTATTTGGACTGAGGCAAAGCGATCCGAGCGGCCAACACCCTAGCGGAATCAAATCCTGGATTAACGCGTTGCAATTGCAGGAAACTTTTAAG
>JAQGOY010000051.1 GCA_028293375.1 Verrucomicrobiales bacterium
TGTCACGCCCGATCCGATCTGCACCGATGCAGATCCGGAACTGCTGGCGTTGCTCCCGCTGGATGAGCGCAGGGTTTCACTAAAGCTGTCGGCGAATTCAGTCCTGGCCCCTTTGAAGGCTGTGGTGTTCACGTTGGCAATGTTGTTGCCGATAACATCCATCTGGCTTTGAAAATTCTGAAGGCCGCTGACTGCGGAGGTAAGGGATCTTAGCATAATTTGTTATAGTTGAGGTTCTGGCTCGGTCGGGATTATGGTCGGGGTTATGTTTGTTACTTTGGATAGGTCGTAGCTTTGACCATCTACTACTACCTGTGGCTTCCCTGCCTGAACCTGCACGGCTGTTACTACTCCGCTGCTTCTCGTCGAATTGTTCACCTGCAGCGAAACCGTGCGTCCTATGAGTGAGTTTGCCTGGGTAATTTGCTCTGCCCCAAGCATGGTTGAAATATCTGCTCCCATGTTTTTGGATTGCTCCAGATTGCTGAAAGATGCCATTTGGGCAATAAAATCAGTGTCTTTCTGGGGATTCATTGGATCCTGGGAGGTCATTTGCGTGACCAATAATTTTAGAAAATCCTGCTGGCCCAGGGTCTGTGTCGGGATGCGGGTCAATTGCGTCGAATCGCTCGTTCCCGTTACGAAGTTTGTTACATTTCCTACAGCGGCTACTGACATTAGGCGACTCCTTCCCACCCGGTATTATTCCGGCTCATGGTTTTTGTTATTCGATACTTCGAACGCGGCGATTCCACCATGGCTCCCGCCCAGTGCATCTCCGGTTCGTAAATGAGTTGTTCGAAAGGATTGCGGCCCTTCCTTTGCTGATTCGGATCAAAATTGCTTTGCAACTCGGAGGTCACAAGGCTCTGCGGCAGGGATTTCAGCGGTTCCACGGAAATGGCTGACAGTTGGAGCCTTTGCTGCAATTCCCCCCACGATGATGACATTTTTGCGTTGGAAGCATCATCGCATCCTACAGAGACCTTAAAGGTATGTCCTTCGCGGTTAATTTGAATGACCAGTTCGCTTTTATCATCAGGTTGAATGCGGAACGAAACCGTCGAGGCGTCCTTGGTCTTTAATAACTGGCTTTCGTTACTGATCTTTTCAAAAAGGTTTTCGACCAGCTGGTGAATCTTCGGCGAAACAGGCATATCCGGCTGGAAATCGTTTCCGAAAACTGCCTTTTCGGCGCCTATTGGCGAATCCGAATGGATGAAATTGGAGGATGGCATTTCTTTCCCTGCCAGAAGGGGATTACTGAAAGATTCCACTTTGCTCACCTGTTCCGTCACTTCTGCTGGAAACTGCTGCTTTCCAGAGGCGGCAATTTTGTTCAGGTGAGCTGGTTTCTTCATTTCAAATCCTTCCTTAGCAGCGGACGTACCAAACATTATTGCTGGCGCCTCTTCCGTTCTTTCGTCCCCATGTTCCAGGATAAATCTTTCAACAAGCTTCCTGTTAATCCCAGTATCTTTTGCCTTCAGGGCGGGAGGTCTGACTGACATTGGCGGCTGGGAGAGTTCCTCCTGTATGGCCGGATCTGCGGATAATGACTCGGAATTGTCACTGTTCACACTCTTCCCATCATGCGAAACCACGTTTTTCGTGTTAGCCCCTTCACTTGGAAAATGGGATGGACCGGATTTGCCAGCGCTTTCTGCTTCCTGAAGTTTTAAGCTAGGTTCCACCAAAATCGGGGTGAGGGCTTTGATCGACTGTGAGGGAATGGAAATTTTTTCGTTTTTTGTTCCTTCAATAACCGTCGGGCTCGGCAAAAAGTCCTCCAGGTTCAAGGACAAGTCTGTGCGATCGGTTAACACCTTTTCCTTCGAAACTTCAGGCTTGGAATCGCTTTGGATTGAATCGACACGAATCACCCTGGCCACGGTTTGTTCTGAACGATTCCACTCTGGTAAGGAGTTGGTAAGCTGGATTTCAGAATTTATTTCAGCAGGTTTCGCCGTTTCCCCAAGTTTCATTGTCGCAGTAGGGATTATGAGAGCCTTGGTTGAAACCAGGCTTACAAGATCAGGTCTAACTGGAGTTTCCGGTTGTTTGCCATGTTTTGAATACGCAATCGAAGAACTGTTTTCCTTGGCTGTCAATTCTGGCAACAGTGGGTGGATTTGCTGAATTCCTTTGTATTCCTCCCCTGCCCCAGATGGTGCCACCATTCCGAGGGATGTGGTATCACAAGCAAATTCGGGCTTGGGTATATTGTCTAACGAAACGGTTCTCTCCCCTTGATTGTTGCCAATCATGGCATTGGAAGTCACTTTCAATAATGGCGGTAAGGAAGGCTTTTTGACATCCGCGCTAAAAAGAATTGTTTTCCCTGGTAAATCGCGAACTTCTCCAGTTGTCTTCTCAAATAACGCCGCCCGAGAAGGATTTTCAATTTTGGGTGGAGCGAGCTGATTACGAGATTGTTTTCTGCCTTCCTTCGGTTCTTCTTTGCTGTTTAGTACTTCAACTGACGGTTGCTCAATGGCTGGAGTCACCTTCAACTCCTTCAAAGTGGGAGTAGCCGATTGTTCCACCCCATTCATGGAACCGCAATGTTCGTGCACTGAATCATTGACAGTCACTTGAACCGAAGGGGCAACGATCATTGGATTGGGAATCACCGAAGGTATAAAGGGATTGGGCGTTTCTGGGTTATCGCCAGATGTGGGTTTGGATTTTCGCTTATCGGGCAGTATAGCGGTGGCTTCCTTTTCTTCAGGAGTTGAATTGGCTGTCAGGGGTTGGACGTTTGTGCCTGTGATCGACACCAAATCCATAAGTTTCACAGCGGTTGCTACCGCAAGCGTTTGCTCAAACGTAATCACCGGATTGGCTTTTAATGCCAATACAGTTCCTGATGCGGTAACTTCTGCGCCGTCATTAGTCGCAGGGAAAAGGTTAACTGTTGATTCCGTCCTTGGAATGAGTTGTCCATCCGTGACAGGCATGGACGAGGTGGTCATTTATGTGCGAGTGTAAGTCTTAGTTTTTCAGAAATTGCAGCGGCCCGCTTTGCTTCTGCGGCGCCTTGTTTAGCTAACGTTTCAAGGATCGGCGCAGATTCGGTCTCTTTCATCAACGACAGGATTTTGACAACCGAATTATCTTCCAGTTCTTTCATGATTAACGTCGCGCCAGAAGCTTCCATCGATGAATAAACTTTGGAAAGTTTCTTTAGGTTTGTCATTTCGTCAGCCTGGATGCGGACCACATCTTTGTCGAATTCGGCCTGGAGTCTTTTGACTTTTTGAACCGACTGCTCCAGCTCCGAACGCTCTAGTTGCAGACGCGAAGAAAGTTCATTCAGTTGAGCCTCTTTTTCTCGCAGCGTTTTCCTCTCCTTTTGAATTTCCTCCAGCATCTGTTCTGCTTCGGGATTCTTGAATCCTGCCTCCTCGAATTCGGGTTTGGAGGCAGCGACAATCTCCTGCTTGTTCTGTTTTACAGTTTTTAACCCTTTAAAAATCATGAAAAACGTCACTGCCATGAACGTAATGCTGGCAAAGATGCACAGCGCCAATTTGGTTTGGAAAAACTTTTTCATCGTTATGCTGCAGCAGCTCTTGCTGCCCTGGTGGTTACAAGTTCATCAATGAATTTTTGTTCCAGGTTCAATACCGTTTCGCGGTACTTCTGATCTTCTTTCAACTTCAAATTCAATATGGCTTCTTTTCGCTGGCGGGCCTTCATCACAAGTTGAAGGGAATTTGCCACTTCGTTTTGGCTATACTTGAGCGCTGCTTCCTCGCTGATTTTTCGATCGGTAATCTTTGCGATGTAATTCGTAAATTGGCGGATCTCGCCTGCTGCCATGGCATTTCCTATCGCCGCGTTGTATTCTTCTCGAAGATTCTTAAGCTGCTCCTCTGTTTGGTAAACTCTCAACT
Source organism: Verrucomicrobiales bacterium (assembly GCA_028293375.1). Taxonomy (GTDB): domain Bacteria; phylum Verrucomicrobiota; class Verrucomicrobiia; order Limisphaerales; family JAQGOY01; genus JAQGOY01. The sequence goes on from JAQGOY010000051.1 coordinate 3,900, forward strand.
CCGCCTGTGTTTTCGCTCGAACTTTCGTCGAGTACAGCTCCAATGCTTTTTCTTCCTCTCGTTCTCGAATCGTCAATATTGGTTGCAGCGTGAATTTAAACGATTTCATGCGTTAAGCGGTTTTCCCGGTCGCCGTTCGAGGTGCTGGCCCTTTAGAAAGTATTTTTTGCAGCATATCCCAGCTTTCGGGAGCCTTAAAACCTTCGTCCACACCCTGCCTCAAAAAGCCCTTCAGAGGCTCGTTAAAATGGATGGCGGAATCGATCATTGCACTGCTCCCAGCAGGATACGCACCAATGTTTATTAGATCCTGGTTTTTCTTGTAGACCGCGAGCAATTCCCTCGCCTGGCCTGATAGTTTCACCTGTTCGGGCGTCGATATATCTCTCACCAATCGACTTACACTCTCCAGCACATCTATCGCTGGATAATGATTTTGTGCCGTCAGTTCCCTGGATAGCACCAAATGCCCATCCAGGATGGATCGAACGGAATCCGCGATTGGATCGTTCATATCGTCTCCTTCTACCAGCACCGTAAACAGCCCGGTAATTGCCCCTTTTGGTCCTGTCCCTGCTCTTTCCAATAATTGCGGTAAAAGAGCAAAGACCGATGGAGTGTAGCCACGAGTGGCTGGCGGTTCCCCCACTGCCAGGCCAATTTCCCTTTGCGCCATGGCAAAACGGGTCACTGAATCCATCATCAAAAGGACATTTTTGCCGCTATTTCTGAAGTGCTCAGCTATTGCCATGGCCACAAACGCCCCCTTCAACCTGACTAACGCAGGTTGATTTGAGGTCGCTACTATAACTACTGATTTCCTTCTTCCTCGTTCGTCCAGGTCCTTTTCCAAAAACTCCCGAACTTCTCGGCCCCGTTCTCC
>JAQGOY010000060.1 GCA_028293375.1 Verrucomicrobiales bacterium
TCGCACCCATTATCAGGATGCGACACCCATCCGCCTCGGACAGGAATTCAGCGGTTACGCAGCGCAAATCGAGTTTCATGAGGGTCAATTAAAGAAGACAATGGATGAATTAAGTTCACTGGCGCTGGGGGGCACAGCAGTTGGAACTGGTCTGAACACTTCTCAGAATTTTGTAGAAAAAACCATTGATGGCATAAACCTGGAAACCGGAATGCAGTTTCATAAGACAGGAAACCATTTTGCGGCCCAGGGTGCCCAGGATGCGGCCATTTGCGCCAGCGCAGCTCTCAAGTGCCTTGCTACGGCACTCATTAAAATAGCGAATGACATACGCTATCTAGGCTCCGGGCCACGCCTGGGAATTGGTGAGCTTGTGCTGCCTGCACTTCAGCCAGGCTCCTCCATTATGCCGGGCAAGGTCAACCCGGTGATGCCAGAAATGCTGATTCAGGTAGCGGTGCAAGTAATGGCCAACGACAATGCCGTCTCCATGGCAGGCTCCATGGGTCACCTCGAGCTCAACACCATGCTCCCAGTGATCATCCGCAACCTATTGCAGTCTCTTCGACTTTTGGCCCATGCAATTGATGCCTTCACTCACAAATGCCTCGCAGGCTTGGTCGCTGACGAAAAAGTGTGCGCCGAAAGTGTGGAACAAAGTCTCTCGATGGCCACCGTCCTGGCTCCAGTGATTGGATATGAAAAAGCGGCGGCGATAGCCAAAGAAGCGTTTTCGACCCAGAAAACAATTCGCGAGGTGTCGGAAGCGAAATCAGGCCTTGATCCTGAGGAGCTTCGAAGATTGCTGGAAGCAAAAAACCAGGTTTAGTTTTTTCCTCCCGTTCCTGGTTGTCCCTCTTAAACACGAGTTTTCCTACCCGATTTTCGGCCATGCGGCTTTCTTTGGCACATGAATAGCTCAAACCATCAGACTAACAGGGAGACCAGGGATGTGTACGAAAGCTAGACGCCAAAAATCGAAACTTAAAACTGAGAACTGCCGCCATGACGATTAATCCACTTATCTCCACTCCTGCTGCTGACCCATGGATCGTTTTCCATGAGGGCCACTACTATTTTTGTGAAAGCAGGGCTCATGCGACGATTCATATTCGGAAGTCAGATTCCATCTCCAAAATAGGCCATGACGAAGGTAAATTGGTATGGTCTCCTCCGAAGGAGGGTGGAAATTCCAAGGGCGTCTGGGCGCCGGAACTCCATTTTTTTGAGGGTCGCTGGTATATCTATTACGCGGCAGATGACGGGCAAAATGAAAATCACCGCATGTGGGTGCTGGAATCGGATTCCTCGGATCCGCTGGGAACCTATCACTGCAAGGGATCCCTCGAGACAGATGGCTGGGCAATAGACGGCACTGTCTTGTCCATGGACAACGGGAAACGGTATTTCATTTGGTCTGGATGGCCGGGAGCCATCGACGGCCAGCAGAATCTTTACGTTGCGGAAATGGATTCCCCTTTTCATCTTTGTTCAGAAAGAAGACTTTTGGCCGAACCAACGGAAGAATGGGAACGCGTAGCCATGCCGATCTGCGAAGGTCCCCAGGTTTTGCGCAACGGTTCCCGCACCTTTATCGTATATTCGGCAAGCGGAAGCTGGACCGAGGATTACTGCCTGGGAATGATGGAGCTGATTGGACAGGATGTAATGAACCGCGCGTCGTGGCAAAAAACGGGACCGGTGTTTAGAAAAACCGAGCAGGTATGGGGCGTGGGCCATTGTTCCTTCGTTAAATCGCCTTGTCGCAGTGAAGATTGGATTCTGTTTCACGCCAAGTCGGAACGTACCCATGGATGGCTGGACCGGCGTGTGCATGCCCAAAGGTTTGCTTGGACGGAAGATGGAGTGCCGCAATTCGGAACACCGCTTGGTTCTTAAGCGTGTGTGACGGTAGAGTGAATGGTTCGATGGGGACAATTGCGTTCTGCATAAACTGGACTAACGTGAATAGTCCGGGAGAAACCACTTATGCAAAAGAACACCACTGATGCCGAAAAACTTTGGGAACTGATCAAATCGATTGAGGTTGCAATGCTCACCACTCAGGAAATTGATGGAACCCTCGTTTCGCGGCCCATGGCCACACAACAGTCAGAATTCGATGGTCATCTTTGGTTTTTCACAGAAGCTGACAGTGGAAAGGTAGACGAGCTGGCCCATCACAAATTGGTGAACATCTCTTACTCGCAACCGGATAAAAGTCGTTTTGTCTCGATTTCTGGCAAGGCCCAGACGATTCATGATAATAAGAAGGCGAAAGAACTCTGGAAACCGTTTATGAGAGCCTGGTTTCCGAATGGGGTGGAGGATCCACGAGTGGCGTTAATCCGTGTGGATGTCCAAAAAGCGCACTATTGGGATTCGCCGTCAAGCAAGGTTGTCGAATTAATAGGTTTTGTTAAGGCTATCGCCACAGGCGGAGAGTATCATCCCAAGACTTCAGAAGGGCACGTTTCGCTCAAGCCATAATTTTATTTCCCGGAATTAATCCATCTCTCGCTATTCCAGCTAAGTGGTTCCGTTTGCAACGTTCCGAAAACCGAGTTGATGGCTGCGGGAACAATCCGCCCAAAACTAAAGCGAGTTTCACCGGGCGATTTCCACTTCGACCAGACAGGCATGGGATATGCACCATGGGCGTCAGATAATGATTTCTCAAAAGCGAAGTCCTGCATGAGGTAGGGATGAGGACGTGCGACTTCTCTTTGCATTCCGAGGACAAACGGAGAAGCCGACAAACCTTCAATTAAAGTTTCGCTTTGGTGGGTTTGCACAGTTCGGAGGAGGCAAACCGCATCGGCGAGTATCATAGCCTCAGGGCGGGCAGAGGCTGTTGTTTCCATTTTAGGCAACTTTGTAATCTGTTGCGGAAGTTCATTCAAAAGCAAAGATCGCAATTGGAAAAGTGAGGGCCTTGCAAGCAGATCATCGTTCTGGACGGACTGATCGCCGATTTTGCTCCGCGTAATTCGTTTCAGCTCGACTCGACTTTCATCCTGAAGCTGATCCCGAAAGAAACCGGCAACATCAAAGTCATTAAATCGATTCCAGCGGTTGTCGAAGGTTCGTTTTGTCTCCTCGGCAGGAAAATGTGGACCTTCAATCCTCCAGCCTTCACTACCTGGGTTCATGCCCGTTAAATACACTTCCTGGTCCATGGCCTGTTCGCTGTTCCATGGCTGACGGTCCCGAAAATAATCAATGCCTCTATTTCTCGCATAGAGTCGCACGAGGTCTCCCGCAACGAGATAGCATCCGTAATTGTAAGAATCGATATCGCCGGCCTGGTAGGCAAGCCTCGCAAAGGCTAATGACCGCGCCGCCTCTTCCCCCTGCTCTACTTTGCCACCGCGCCCAAAGGTTACCCATCGGCAATCGCTGGAAGTGCCAAAAGATTCTTTAATTAAGACCCAATTTTTACGAACAAGCGTCCAATCACTCGTGAAATGGGAATAGGCCCAAATTGCCGGGAGAAAGTTCCCTGGGAAATCGTTGGTGGGCTGTCTAACCGTTTCCGCATTTTCCAGGATCTGGCTGAAATGATGTTTCAATCCCGAGGTTACCTTCGTTCGATTAACCGGATCCAGATAAGGCAAAGACCTGCTCAACCAGAGGTCCCGGTCTAATTGTTCCTGCACATTTACTTTTCCCGTAAGTGTGGGATTTCCGTCAAATTCCTTGGACGCAATCGCGTTAATTTTCTCCAAAGTGGATTTAATCACGACGCTTTGGTTCGTGATTAAAGCTGCACTTAAATGCTCGGTCCTGTTCACCCAGCCCAAGACTGAGAGGGATGCCTCATACTGGTCCACATCCTGAATCCCGATGCATGGGCCGTATGGACTAAAATAATCCAGATCCCATGGAGTGCGTGAAAAAGTAACAGGAAAAGTCTTCTTTGTGGGAGACAAACCAAGCGGCGGATTGTAAGCCAGTGCCAGGGGAGGACTGATGGGTGCCAATTTTAAATGTGGGGTATTCCAGTCGTCGTCCGTAGATATCCAATCAAATTTATTACGAATAGTGACTTTCCCGGCCCTAACATCGACACTGAAAGTTTCATCGCAGGCGTAGGGAAATTCTTTTGCCACCGAACTCCAAAATCGAACCCGCTGCAACGTGGGCGTGCGTAAAAACTGGCCCCATTGATCGGTATGAACATCGAACAATGGCAAACGATACCGGGCTGCAAAGTCTTTTCCAGGCAGTGGGGCTTTTCGATATCCATACAGCGGCAACAGGACAACGCGTCCTATCGGGCCCTGTCCAAGGATTTGCAGCCCAGTCTCATCGAGTCGCATCGATTTTGGTTTATGCTGGAGGAATGCAACCCAGGGGGCATCCCAATTTGTCCAGCCCTTTGCCCCGGAAAACCAAACCAGGACCCAGGGTTCGATCATCTTGCCCGGATCAATGCTTTTACCCGGGGTGACGATTTGGGGACCGCCGATGGACGCGTAAGCAAAATGAGTCGGAGCACCCAACCCGGATTGGGGTGTTGGACTAAAAAGATGAATCTCCGAGGCGGGACATTGAATCAACGACATCGGCGTCAGTTCGGACTGAATAATGGAAAAACGATTGGTGTCCGAGTTGATCACTGCGACATCTGCGGGATGTGTGAGGGCGATAAAATTGGTAGATGGCTTTGCGGTCTGAATAGGGTAGACCGCAGTCCGGTTACTTTGCTTGTTGTTATCGGAACAGCCCGATGGGAAGAGGCCAAAAAAGGCAAGCAGACAGAAACAGAGTATTGGCCGAAAAATTCGAAACCGCCCCGAAAAAGCGCGACAACAAGACTGTGCAGGAACCGCGCATGCAGAAACAAGGATGAGAATCAAAAAAATCAAGAAAGGAAGGTGCCATTTTGCGGAGGACAAAAGAAGCAATTTTAAAACAGCCCGGGAAGGGTTCGGACTTGGGAGGAGAAGCGTTCGATGACCAAAACAAAAGCCGCCCAATGTAAGTAGGGCGGCTTTTCGATTCCCGCGAAGCCTATTGACCAAACACTTTTTCGACGTCGCCGGCTTTTTTCTGCACTTTACCGGCTATCTTTTCCGCCGTGCCACGATCCTGAAGGTCAGGGTTGCCAACCATCTTTCCAGTGGCTTCTTTGATCTTGCCTGATGCTTCCTTTGCGTTCCCGGATATTTTATTTTTTGTGCTGTCCTTCATAATTTATTGTCTCCTGCTGCATGTTAGTGGGTCACCGGGAAAAGCACACTCAGGTGAAAGAGGAAACACGAGTGAGGTCGAGCACGTTAGATCCGTGGTTGCGTTTCATTGATGATGACAGAATTTACTTTTTGGAATAACTGCCCAATCAGGTGCGAGCGTGCCAGAGAATGATTTTCGAGGGTGATCACTTCGACGATTCCCAGAGTGCTCGTGGTAAGAAATACTCCCTGCGACTGGAAAAGCTCCTCAGGTGTGACTGCTCTCTCGGAGCAAGGGATATGGGCTTCGACGCAAATTTCGAAAATCAGTTGCCGAGTCACGCCGGGTAAAATGCCGGCACTCAAAGGCGTGGTCAGTACTTGCCCATCCTCTATCCAAAAAACATTACTGGAGCTGGCTTCAGTCAATTCCCCGTCGGTGTTGAGCAAAAGACTTTCATCGGCCTGGTTTAGATCCGCCTCAGCTCGGGCCAGGACATTGTGAAGTTTGCTGCAGCTCTTGTGACCAGCGACACGATCTCCAACAGGAACGCGAATGGATGAATTAATGACATGGAACATGCGCGGAGTATTCGACGCAGTGGGGTCTGGAGCCTCGAAGAGCGTTATGACAACCGAAGGATGGTTCGCGCCCCTGGGGGAATAGCCTCTCGGGCCAATCCCCCGGGTGACCTGGATCCGAAGCACGCCACTTTTAAGACCGTTTTTTTGAACGGCCTCCTCGATCAATGTCTGGCCATTGCCAGCATCAAAAGCTGGAGCGATTTTCAAAAAGCTGCATCCGCTTAAAAGCCGCTCGAGGTGTTGCTTCACTCGAAATGGCCTTCCTTGGGCTATCAACACTGTTTCAAAAACCCCGTCACCGTACTGAAACCCTCGATCCAGGACGGAAACCTTTGCATCCTCCTGGGGTAACCATTCCCCGTTCACATAAAAGATCATGAACCCTGCATACGGCACCGAAGGTAATCAGACAAGAGAGGAAATCAGGAAAAGGAGGTAGGTATAGGCGGAGGGGGCAAACGAGGCGGCACTGCCAGAGAGTGCGGATGCTTTTCTTTCCAAAAGAAAAACCAACTTCCGGCTTCCCTCGTTTCATGATTATATTCCGACCAGTGGGAAAGTGTTTTGCGCACCTTGCCGGACCCCCAGACACACCAAATCAATGGCCAACCCAAAAAGGCGATTAAGTTGATGAGGGGCACGATGAAGGTGAATAACGGCAGGACAAAAACAAAAAACAAAGTCTTAAAGAAAGCCGTGCCCGCTTTTCGTTCGTTTAAACCATTGGCCATGGCTACCCATTTTGCGGAGTGATAATCGCCGAGGAAGAAAGCCATATAAACGGCCACGAACCCGAGCGATCCTTGTGCTGCTCCCCCGGAATAAGGACTGCGAAAAGCCACGCCAAACGCTCCAATGATCAATCCCGCAAAAACCAGGGCCATGGGAATGAAAAACGTTTTCGCCAACCCTTCCTCGCATCCGATGATTATTTTTTCTGGAGAAAGGGGCGTGGTCAATAACAATTCAAGCGATCCGCTCTCGCGCAGAGAGTTGAAAAACCCGGCAGCCCTGGAAACCAAAAGGATTAACAAAATCTTAAGGCTCACCCAGCCAACGCCGAGACTTACCCACAGAAGTGGCTCATACCCGCTGATCGCCGCGACCACTCCCAGCACCAGATTGGAACCTCCAATAACCCCGACCAATAAGCCGGTGGACCGATACCGGAGCAGCAGGTATCTGACCGGTTCTTCCTCAAGGGCTCGTCGACGCATTTCCGGGTCGTTCTGCGGTCGGCTAAAAAAAGCTGTTATGAGCCCAGCTTCCTGAATCCTGGCACGCAAGGTGGATCGATATTTTTCTACGCGCAGTCCCGCGAGGACAATCAGAAGGCACGAAACGAAAAATAAAGCGCATAAGCAAACAAGCGTGGACGAGTTGGCTGAGAGGGAAGGCCGAGTAAGATCGACCTGCAATAATGTCCAGGGGCTGAAGTCGGAAAACCAGCCCAGATAGTTGTTGATCCTACCGATTGCAATCGGACTCACGCAGACCACGGTTACAAGGAAAACGGTGAGCAGGCCCGCACTTCCCTCTTTGTAGGAACGAGAAGAGGCAAACATCCCGCAAGAGAGACAAAAGAACAAAAAGAAAATCAGAATCAAATTGGTCCGCCAAAACTGTCCACCCGTGACGCCACCGAGCATCAAAGTGATGCCGGAAAGCGGAAGAAGCCCCAGAAAGATGTAAAAGGAATTGGTGGCAGCAGAGATGAGCTTTCCCATCACGACATCGAACCCGCGCAATTCGGTCAAAAACAAAAGCCCCAGCGTTCCGTTGCGCTCCTCTTCGCTCAAACAGTCAGAAGTGGCCCGCACACCCTCCACGATGCAGTAAAAAAAGAGGGAGAACTGGATCATGGCGAAGAAGTAAGAACCGGAGTAATTCGTAGCCGAAGAAAAAGCCAGGTTGAAAACGAAGAGCAATGCCGCCACGGCAATAATCGAAAAGCGAACGACGTAAGTTTTACGATGCCGGCTGGCGAGCTTGAGCTCCCTTTCAATGACAGGAAAGGCCATGAACTGACATTACAATGGGTGCATCAAAACCAATCGCAAGTCAAAACGCACGATTTACGATTACCTCGATCAAAAAGGAATTTTGAACAATATTTTGAACCCCGGAAGATGGAACCCTGTCTATCGTTGTTACCTTTGCTCTCAAGCTTCGATGCTTTTCGCCAACCTAAAACTCCTTTTTTGGAAAAGCCACCCAAAAGGAGATCTAGGCTGTTGGTTTGTTTCGGCCCAGTTGGTGAGTTTCGTTCGTACCTTTATTGAACTCCAAATCCACAAAACGCACTGACATGCAAGGGAAAGAACAATATTCAATATTAACAAATTTCTTCCGTAAAGATCGAACATGGAAAGCATTAAGTACAACACGACCGGCGCCGCAAAGACTGCACTACCAAGTTTGAGAAAGGCGGTCGCAATTTTCCGTTCCGTCAATCCGAATAACATCGAGAGTGATTTACATGAACAATAATAGACAACGAAGATCGCGCAGGTAACCAGCAATTGGGAGTATGGGGAGTCGAAAAACGAAGCTGACGGCTGCACGCCTTGACTGTATTGGAAAGCCATCGTTGAAATGATCGCTCCCAAAATGATCATTAAAATCGGAAATAAAAAAATACGTCTAAGTCCTGATTCGCACCCTTTGATGATCTTCATAGGTGAAAGAGACGTCGTCAGCAAAAGCTCGAGTGTCCCACTGTCTCGAAGGGAATTGAAGAACTGAATGGTGCGGGAGCTTAGTAATACCAGAAAAATAACCATGCTGAAAACAGTCATGGGAGTGCTCTCACTGTAACTATATCTCGTGCCAAAAAATGCTGGCAATATCCCAACCAAAAGACCAAACCCACCGATGCCCGCGGCAATCCAACCCATTTTACGATGTCTTAGGATCAAATATTTGAGCGGCTCCTGTTCCAGGCATTCACCACGAACAACCTTGGTCACAATGACCCGGGCGACGAGCGTTTTTTTGGTTAACCTGGCGCGAGCTCTCGGTCCAAGAGTTGATCGAAATTTTTGAATTCGAAAGCCGGAAGCTAAAAGCAGGAAAGTGGAGATTCCAACCATAAAAACCAGGCCACCAATAGTGTCCTTCAAGGGTGTAGATTCATAAGCATTAATGTTATCTTGCAACACACTTAGCGGCGCAAACCCCCTAAATGAAAGTAAATCCAGTGGAAGAATGTAGTCCAGAATTTGAGGGATCGAACAAACCACAAAGATCACGACAACTGAAGCTATTCCAGCATTGATATCCCTCAGGGAGCGGGAAGAAGCAAATACTCCGCAGGAAAGGCAGAGCAGCAGAAAGCAAAACAGGATGAGGTTCGTGACAAGGAATTGAGCAATGGTTACTCCGCCCATCAGGAGCGCAACGCTGCAAAGCGGAACCAGGCCGAGGAAAACATAAAAAGAATTTAAGGCCGCTGAAAACAGTTTTCCCAGGACAACATCAAAACCTTTCAGTGGGGTAAGGAACAAAAGGCCCAGCGTTCCATTTCGTTCCTCTTCGCTCAGGCAATCCGACGCAGCCCGCACTCCTTCAATCGCGCAATAACCAAAAAGCATATGCTGGATGACAGCGTAGAATTCGGCTCCAGAACTGCTCGAACTGTCATTGGAGTATGCATTCAAGGAAAAAATGACTGCTCCTATGGCAGCAATGACAAATCGAATAAGATAAGTCTTTGGGCTTTTGCCTGCTAACCTGAGCTCTCGCTGAATCACCGGAAAAGTCATGAATTCGTCTCCATGAACAAGAATGGATTTGAAACAAATGCTGGCAAGAGAAATCAAGACTTCGACTGCATTAATTATTTTTGGAGTGCCACAGAGACAAAAAGCATGACGAATTCATGTCAATATGGTCTAAACTAATTTTGCCACGGAAATTTCTCAAGGAATACGCCATAAATAGCATGACGATTTCGTTCGAGTGTGTTCAAAATTAAATTGTGCCGTCCAAGCTCATCAAAAAACATCCAAAGCTCGCCAGCGCAATAGGCTTGTCCGCTCTGGCCCTTTTGGGGTTGGCTGGCTTTTATTGGGGATGGTTTTCGGGGGAACCAAAATATCACGGTCGTTCCGTCACTTATTGGGTAAATCAAATCGCATTTTCTAAAAATTATGACACCCGTCGAGGGCCCGGCGCTTTCTTCCCTGGCACATTGGCGACAGATCCTGCCCTCCACTCAGTATTAGCCCTTCGCAGTAATGCCGTGCCCACGCTTGTTGGCGAATTATCCTCTGTATCAGAAATCTCTGACAATCCTTCACTGGTGGAATCCTTTTACTGGCTGGAACAAAAAGAAATTCCTGCCAATCGCCAATTTATTGGTCGGGCTTTTGATCTCCATCACCCTTCGAAAGCTGCCGTCGGTTTGGTCCTCATCGTCCTTGGCAACGAGAATAGTGGAGGAATCGGCACGGTTCTTAAGGCTTTCGCAAGGGCGCCCAATGACATTACGGGAACAAAGTATCCAGCGTTATTTATTGCAGTAAAAGCCGCCTACGACGGATTTCCAGAACGAAGAAAAGAAATCACTGAGGGTCTTCAGCTTGCTTTGCGCAATCCTGATCCGAACATTCGACACATGGCCATTTTAGGCACTTATGCGGTCCCTGCCGGTTTTGAACTTTGGAAAAAGGATTTAATTCATCTGGCCATTGACCCGGATGAGCGCGTTTCTACCTATGCTATTGGAACATTGGCGCGATTGCGCAAAGGGGATCCGGACGTCCTCGAAGTGCTGGAACAGGTGGTGCGAAACCCGCGCATTTCGGATGAGCAAAGGACAAGCGTGCTTCGAATCATCGGATCGTTTGGATCAGATGCCCTGCCAGCACTACCTCTGCTTCGACAAATGAGAGCAAGCCCCAATTTTGGATTGCGTTCATCCTCCTCCTGGGCCATCTCGGAAATCGAAAATCAGGCAAAATTAAGAGGCATCCCCATACGATAAAGTTGCCATTCGGAATGAGCGGCTCAACGGTCAATCAATCAGGTCTCGAGCAGGAGTGCCATTGAACTGATCCTTGAAGGAATGAATAAAGATTCTGCCATCCTGCAAGCCGACATTCCAAAGCTGATCACCTGTTAAGATGAATCCTTAGGAAGTGTACAGATCAGAGCGCAGGTTGCGAATCTGCAACAGTGGAGTTTAATGAAATCACTTGCCAGTTGCGAATCAAGGCGCCGACGAGGCATTCCAAAACCGCATCGCGATTGCACCTCCAATGGTTTAGCCCTCACCACATCCCCGAGGGCTCTCTATTCTTTAACTATGGATCGCTCGATTATGGACTGCCATAGCAGCTTCCTTGAAGGCCTCGGCCAGGGTTGGGTGGGCGTGTGACGAGATGGCAATATCTTCGCTGCTCGCCTTGAATGCAATGGCAATCGCAGCCTCAGCGATCAGGTCGCCGGCACGTGGACCGATGATATGGACTCCCAAAATGCGATCTGTTTCGGCATCGGCGAGGATTTTGACTTTTCCCTCGGTATCGGCCAGGGCCTGGGCACGGCCATTAGCCTTGAACGAGAATACACCCTTTTTAAAGGAGACCTTTTCTGCGACCAATTGCTCCTCCGTCTTGCCGACACTGGCGATCTCCGGGTGCGTGTAGGCAACACCTGGTATGGAATTGTAATCAACGTGCCCTTGTTTCCCGGCGATGAATTCCACACAGGCAATTCCTTCCTCCTCCGCCTTGTGGGCGAGCATAGGCCCCGCGATCACATCACCTATGGCAAAGACGTTTTTCACACTGGTTTCAAAACGGTGATTAACTTCAACGCGTTTTCGCGAATCGAGTTTGATGCCGATCTTGTCCAAACCGAGCCCATCGGTATTGGGCGCCCGGCCGACAGCCACCAGGACTTTATCCGCCTTGATGGGATCGACACCTTCGCATTCCACCACGCATTCTTCTCCCGCACGCTTCACGGCTTTTACTTTGTGACCGAGTTTAAAAACGAATCCCTGCTTTTCAAAAATCTTTTGGGCCATGGTGGCAATCTCCTGATCCATGCCAGGAAGTATGCGATCCAGAAATTCCACAACAGTTACTTTAGACCCAAGCCTTAACCAAACAGAACCGAGCTCAAGACCGATATATCCCGCTCCAATGACCACAAGATGCCTGGGCACGGTCGAATAAGCCAAAGCCTCAGTGCTGGTTCCTATATTTGTTCCATCCAATTCGATTCCAGGCAGCACAGTGGCCTTGCTGCCAGTGGCAATGATGATGTTTTTTCCTTCAATTTCCCCCGCGTCAGCGCCTTCTATTTTAAGGATGTTCTTACTGATGAAAGCGGCGGTCCCTTTGATGCGAGTGACCTTGTTTTTTTTGAAAAGGAAATCGATTCCGCCAGTGAGAGTCTGCACCACCTGATCTTTGCGTTTGAGCAGTGTCGCCAGCTCGAGTTTTGGTTCGCCCACCGAAATCCCATGCTGGGCGAAGTTGTGTTTGGCCTGATGAAACAGTTCGCTCGACTCCAAAAGTGCTTTGCTGGGTATGCAACCGATGCGCAGGCAAGTTCCGCCAAGCGCGGCTTCTTTTTCCACGCAAGCCACCTTCAAACCAAGCTGGGCGGCACGAATGGCAGCGACATAGCCCCCTGGTCCGGCGCCAATAACGACGAGGTCAAACGATTTGCGTTCCATATCAAACTTCGAGAAGAATGCGGGTGGGATTCTCCACCATTTCTTTGATGCGCTTCAGGAAGGTGACTGCTTCGCGACCATCCACAATACGATGATCATAGGTCAACGCGACATACATCATGGGTCGAATGACCACTTGACCGTCGCGCGCGACTGGGCGCTCCTGGATGGAATGCATTCCCAATACGCCGCTTTGTGGAGGATTAACAATGGGAGTGGACATCAGTGAACCATAGACTCCTCCGTTGGTGATGGTGAAGGTTCCTCCTTCAAGTTCGAGCAGGGTCAATTTTCCGTCTTTGGCGCGCGCTCCGAAATCGGAAATGACTTTTTCTGTGGCCGCAAATCCGAGTCGGTCAGCATTTCGAATAACCGGAACCACGAGGCCTTTGCCTCCACCAATAGCTACCCCTATATCATAGTAGTTTTTATAAACAATATCGGTTCCACGAATTTCAGCGTTGAGTTGTGGAATCTGTTTGAGACCTTCGATGACTGCCTTGATGAAGAAGGACATGAATCCCAGCTTCACCTGATATTTTTCTTTGAAGGGCTCTCCGTAATCCTTGCGTAACTGAATGACCCCGGACATATCGATTTCGTTGAACGTGGTGAGCAAGGCCGCATTGTGCTGCGCCGCCAGCAGTCGTTCCGCAACCGTGCGCCGAAGCTTGCTCATCCGGACCACTTCCTCCTTGCGATCGCTTGAGGGAGCGGGTGTGGCGCCGCCTTCCGTCTGGGGCATGGCTGTGGCTTTCATGACATCCTCTTTTAGTATTCTTCCCCCAAGTCCGGTGCCTTTGATGGACTCGGGATTCGCCCCGGTCTCAGCGATTGCTTTTTCGGCGGCGGGCATGGCTACGGGAGCCGCTTTTGGCTTTGCAGCAGGTTGTGGCTCAGGAGCGGCAGCAGTTTTTGTTTCTTGGGCGGTGGGTGAACCCTGGGGTTCGATGATGGCAATCACCTCGCCGACGACCGCCGGCTCGCCTTTTCGCTTCAAGATTCGCGAAATTTTTCCAGAAGCGGGCGCGGGCAAATCTACCGTCGCCTTTTCGGTTTCGATAACAACCAGCGTTTGGTCTTTCTGAACTAAATCACCTTCCGCTTTGGTCCAGTCCCCAATTTCAACCTCCGTTATGGACTCTCCGACTGCGGGCACCTTCAATTCGATTGACATGTTCTATATTCTCTCTTTCTGAGTTTGCTGTCTTGGGCTTCGGACGCTCGGCAAATGCCGCTGAAATAACCAATTCCTGTTCGATCTTGTGACTGTTGGCCGACCCTGTAGCCGGGCTGGCGGATGCCGGCCGACTCACGCAGGAGAAGGGCAAACGATTGAACAAACGATCGCCAAAACGAACGCGGAGATAAGACCATGCACCCATATTCGCAGGTTCTTCCTGAACCCAAATCACAGGTGTGCCATCGGCGTAATTTGTCAATGCCGCCCCCATATAATCGTCAGCCAGCGGATAGAGCTCTTCCAATCGCAGGATGGCCACGTCGTCACGCTTCAAATCCTCGCGTGCTTTTTCCAGTTCGTAATAAATCTTACCGCTGCACATGAGCACCCGCTCGATTCCATCGCGCTTGGGCAACGCATCGGGCAGCACCCGTTGAAAGACGCCCTGTTCCAGTTCCTGCAGCGTGGAAACCACTTTCGGATGCCGCAGCAGACTCTTTGGAGTCATGACGATCAGCGGTTTGCGCCATTTCCGCAAAACCTGGCGACGCAACAAATGAAAGAACTGGGCCGGAGTGGTCGGATTTGCGACCTGGATATTATCTTCCGCAGCAATTGATAGGAAACGTTCCAAACGAGCGCTGGAATGTTCGGGCCCCTGCCCCTCAAAACCATGCGGGAGCAATAGCACCAACCCGCTGAGGCGACGCCATTTCTTTTCAGCGCTTACCAGAAACTGATCGATAATGACCTGGGCCACATTGCAGAAATCGCCAAATTGAGCTTCCCAAAGGACCAATCCATCTGGCCATTCCAGGCTGTATCCATATTCGAAACCAAGCACGGCCACCTCCGAAAGAGGACTGTTGCAGATTTCGAGGGGAGCCTGGTCCGTGGCCAAATGCTGGAGAGGAATGTAACTATTCCCATTCTCGTAATCCACGAGGGCCGCATGCCGATGACTGAAAGTTCCACGCTTGGAATCCTGGCCGCTGAGTCGAATTCTGAAACCGTCCGTGGATATGGAGGCATAGGCAAGGGCTTCCCCTGCTGCCCAATCCAGAGGCAAGGAGCCTTTGCTCATCTCCAATCGATTCTCCAGTATTTTCTTAATCTTTGGATGGGGATGAAAATCGTGAGGGAGTTCCGTTTGAATGCGCAACAAATCCTGCAATCGTTTTATGGGCACACCGGTGACTACTTCGCCGATGGTGTTTTCTGGACCGCCGGGATAATTGCTCCACACACCGTAAAGCGGTTCGTTTGGTAATCGATAATCGGCGTGCCTGGAATCAGACAAGGCAATTTCCAGGTTCTCCCGGCGCTTGTCGGCAATCGTGTCCGCTTCCTCGCGGCTGACTTCACCCAGCGTCAGTAAGTGGTCCAGGTAACCTTCCCGGACTGGTTTCCGCTTCTCTATCATTTTGTAGAGAACCGGCTGGGTAAAGGAAGGTTCGTCTCCTTCGTTGTGACCCAGGCGACGGTAACCGTAAACATCGATAATCACATCCCTTTGGAAAGTCTCACGAAAATCCATGGCCAGCTTGACGACCTGCGCCACAGCTTCAGGGTTTTCACCATTCACGTGAAAGATCGGGATTTGCAACATCTTCGCCGTATCCGTCGCATAGGGAGTCGAGCGGCCTTCGCTGGGAGTGGTGGTAAATCCTATCTGGTTATTTACAATAATATGTAGAGTGCCCCCCACACGATAACCCGGCAGCCGGCTTAAATTTAAAATCTCCTGGATTACTCCCTGTCCTGCAAAGGAAGCGTCGCCGTGAATGAGCAATGCCATGTTTTTCGTTCGTTCAGGATCGCCGGTGCGGTCCTGGTTCGCACGAGTTCTCCCAAGGACAACTGGATTTACAAACTCGAGATGGCTTGGATTAAAACAAAGTGAAAGGTGAACTTGTTTGCCTGCCGCTGTCGCCCATTCATGTGAATAGCCCAAGTGATATTTTACGTCACCTCGACCGCGATAACGTTCAGGCTCCACATCAGCAAACTCACGGAAAATCTGTTTCGGATGCTTGCCCATGATGTTCGCCAGCACGTTCAAGCGGCCTCGATGCGCCATTCCAATATCAATTTCTGTGACGCCCTGCCCTGCCGCTTTTTCAATGGCCAGGTCGAGCAAAGGAATGAGACTCTCGGACCCTTCCAGGGAAAAACTTTTCGCTCCAATAAACTTCTTACGGATGAACTCCTCAAACATCACAGCGTCAGTGAGCTTGGTTAGAATGCGAATTTGTTCAGCCCGGGTGAGAGGGAATCGATTCTCGGTGCTTTCCATGCGACTCTGGAGCCATCGACGAATACTGATATCGTCAATGTGCATGAACTCGACACCGATGCTCCGACAATAAGTGTTTCGCAAACGCTGCAGAATATCTTTCAGAGTCAGGTGCTGCGAACTCATGGTTTCGCAGGAAAACTTCCGGTCCATGTCTGCCTCCGTCAGTTTGTAGAAAGAGGGATCCAATTCGGGTGGAACAGGTCGTGGCTGGCCCAGGGGATCCAGTTCCGCGATATTATGACCGCGAAAACGATATGCCCGCAGAATCTGGTCTACTTTATCCTGAAGACTGTTGGAATAACTTGTGTCAGGAGTGGCGTCCTTTTCGGAAGCCTGAAAAAGGGTGTGCGGACGAAAAGAAGGACCGATGCGAGGTGCCACTCCCAAAGGCTCCTGGGTCACCAAATCGCGGAAATAAGCCTGCAATTCACTATTCAAAGTCGAAGGGTTTTTTTGAAACTCTTCGTACAAACTTTCCAAATACGCCAGGTTCGCACTG
>JAQGOY010000198.1 GCA_028293375.1 Verrucomicrobiales bacterium
TCTACTGTACAAAAGCAATCCGGCCCAATCTCCGGCGCTGGATCCGGAGGTTTCTCATGCCGTGATGAACGCTTTAAGCAACGCGGTAATCTGCATCGACGAAAGTGGCGTCGTCCGCTTTTTTAATCCTGCCGCGCAGACTCTTTTCGGAATTCCTGCTACAGACGTCGAGAAACGTTTTGCCGCCACCATCTTTAGTCTTCAAACTCTTGCTGCATCCGTCGAAAAACTGGTTCAGGATGGTAAAAGCTCCGGCTCCGAACAATTCCACATTCTTCGACCAGATAAAACCAAGGCCACTGTCGAAGGCCGTCATAGCCTCCAAATCACCAACTCGGGCTGGATTTGCACCACTGTTTTCCAGAACTTTACCGAGCAACAACTGGAGCCAGGCGCTCTCTACCAATACCAAAAAACTCAGGCTATCGGCACTCTCGCCAGCGGCGTCGCCCATGATTTTAACAATATCCTCACAGCCGTCATTTCCAACCTCGACTTGATGGAACTTACTGCGGAATTGCCCGCCTCTCTCCGGCACAACGTTTCTCAGGCTAAAATCAGCGCCCGTCGTGGTGCAGAATTGGTGAGTCGGTTGCTTTCTTTCAGTCGTCAGTCCGATCCCCATCCCGCTGCCGTCAATCTTTCTGACATCAACCGGGAAGTTGTCGCCATGCTCCGACGTAGCATTGATCGCAGAATTAATATTGGTCACGAATTTCCCCCGGATCTTTCCCTGGTTCATGCTGATGGCACCCAGATGATGCAGGTGGTCATGAATCTATGCCTTAATGCGCGCGATGCCATGCCTTCTGGCGGCACCATTCACATTCGGCTGAGCAATGTCAGTTTCAATCAATCCGTTCTGCCTCCGCGAAAATCAGGTCGGTTCGTGCAACTCACTGTCGAGGATACTGGCGAGGGCATACCCGCTGATGTGATGGCCCGCCTTTTCGAGCCTTATTTCACCACCAAAAAAATGGGTCGTGGCACTGGCCTCGGATTATTTATTGCCCAAAGTGTTGTCGCCGAACATGGCGGCTGGCTGGAAGTAAACAGTAAACAGGGAATCGGCAGTACGTTCTCCGCTTTTATTCCCGCCATGCTTTCCTCCACCAAACAATCTCAACCCGTCACCACTCTCGATTCCCCGGGAACCCAAAATTCTCTGGATGGCAAAGAACGCATTCTTATTGTTGATGATGAGGAATTTGTCCGCCTGGTTACCCGCGCTGTTCTCGGTTATCGTGGTTATACCATGGTCGAGGCCGTGGATGGGGCCGAAGGTGTCGAAAAATACAAAAACGCTGAAATTCCTTTCGACCTCGTTCTTATGGATCTGCATCTCCCCAAAATGAACGGTTGGGATGCCCTCGCTCAAATTAAACAGTTCGATCCCAAGGCAAAAGTAATCATGCTCAGCGGCGGATCCGCCGCCGGCTTCGACGAAAAAGGTCAGGAACTTGGCGCCTCCGGTTTCCTCGAAAAACCATTTGAGAATATCAATCTTCTCAAAATGGTTCGCAAACTGTTGGACGCCTGATTTTCCTCACCGGAAAACAGTCATTTCAATTTGCCCAAAAAATCCTGGTAGGCGTTCGCCACGCCGGTTCTCAGTTCGATCTGCGGCTTCCAACCCAACTCGAAGAGCCGGGAGCTGTCCATCAACTTTCGCGGTGTTCCATCCGGTTTTGAACTATCCCACACAATCTCTCCGCCAAATCCCACCACTTCTCTCACCAGCTCTGCCAGTTGTTTGATCGTCACTTCGCAGCCAGAGCCCACGTTGATAAATTTCTCCTCGCTGTAATTCTCCATTAAAAATACGCAGGCACGTCCAAGGTCGTCAGAATGCAGGAACTCGCGAAATGGGCTCCCGGTTCCCCAGCACACCACATTCGCCGCCCCGGAAATTTTCGCTTCGTGAAATTTGCGAATCATCGCCGGCAGCACATGGGAGTTCTTCAGATCATAATTATCATTCGCCCCATACATGTTTGTCGGCATGGCGCTGATAAAGTCGCACCCGTGTTGTCGCCGGTAAGCCTGGCACATCTTGATCCCTGCAATTTTGGCTATCGCATACCATTCATTGGTCGCTTCCAGCGGGCCTGTGAGCAGGTAATCTTCCTTGAGCGGTTGTGGCGCCAGCTTCGGGTAAATACACGAGCTTCCGAGAAAAAGCAGCTTCTTCACCCCGCCCTCAAATGCTCCGTGAATCAAATTGTTCTGAATTTGCAGGTTTTTGTAGAGAAAATCCGCCGGGTAACTGTCGTTGGCCAGTATTCCTCCCACCTTTGCCGCCGCCACGTAGACGTATTCCGGTTTCTCCGCTTGATAGAACTGACCCACCGCAGCCCCATCCATTAAATCCAGCTCCTGGTGCGTTTTGCCAATGATGTTGGTAAAACCCTGCTCCTTCAACTCCCTCCAAATGGCGCTCCCCACCAACCCTCGGTGGCCTGCGACGTAAACTCGACTGTTCTTGTTGATCTGCATGGTATTAGTCTAAAATTCAGCCGAAAATTAGGACTAAATCACCCTCTTGTCCAACCTCTATCTTGTTCACTATGCATCACAATGCTCACTTTAATGAAAAACTCGCCAGGGATCCTCCGGGACGGATTTTGACATTTTCCACACTCTCGAACTATTCTCACCCATGCGAGTTGTTCCAGTGCCCTTGGGCGCACGAAGTTATTCGATCGAAATCGGTTCCAATCTACTCGGGACCCTGGGGCAGCATTGCTCGCGTCTCAAGTTTGCCAAACGTTGCGCCATCATTACCGATGCCGAGGTCGGCGCGCATTATTCTGAAATTGTCCGCTCTTCCCTGGAAAGCGCTGGTTTCGAGCCGCTTTTTATCACCCTGCAACCCGGCGAAAAGACCAAGTCCCTGGATTCAGTCGGGTTCTGTTACGACTCCCTGGCTACCAATCGCCTTGAACGAAAATCCTTTATCGTTGCCCTCGGTGGTGGGGTTATTGGCGATTTGGGAGGATTTGTAGCAGCCACTTTTTTACGTGGCATTCCCTTCGTCCAGGTTCCCACCTCGTTGCTCGCTCAGGTGGACAGCTCCGTCGGCGGCAAAACTGGAATCAATCTGAAGGCCGGTAAAAATCTCGTCGGTGCTTTTTATCAACCGAAATTGGTTCTTTGTGACTTGAACACTCTGCGCACTCTTCCTCCCCGCGAATTGCGTGCCGGCTTGGCTGAGATCGTCAAATACGGCATTATTTATGACGCCGAATTATTTAAATTTCTCGAGGCAAATGCCGACAAACTGCTCGCCTCAGACCCCCTCGCTTTGGCTCATGTCATTGCGCGATCCTGCGAAATCAAAGCCGATGTGGTCGGCCAGGACGAAATGGAAACAGGTCTGAGGGCGATCCTGAATTTCGGCCACACCATCGGCCATTCCATCGAAAACACTTTTGGTTATGGCAAGTATCTTCATGGCGAGGCGATATCCATTGGACAGATTGCTGCCGCATGGATGTCGCTGAAACACAAAGGCCTTCCTGAACGTGACCTTCTTCGCATAAAAGCGCTATTTGAAAAAATAGGTCTTCCCGTTTCTCTCCCCATCACTCCATCCAAAAGGGAGAAAATGTTTCAAGCCATGCAAATGGACAAAAAAGTCAGTAACGGCTCCGTAAAATTCGTTCTTGCCCGGGAGATAGGAAAAGTAGACTACGGCATTGCTGTCCCGGAGCAGGATATCCATTGGGCCATCGACCAGGTTTCCAGCGGAAGAAAACGCTCATGAGCGGCGTCAACGAAACTTTGGTCCGCGAATATTTCGAGCTCCACAATTTCTATGTGAGGCAGCATCGAAAATATATCTCCTCAAACGTCCGGACCGAAGAAGAAGCTGATTTTTACATCATCAACCCGCGCACCCCGGATACAAAGTCCGACCTCCCATTCGTTCTTGGAAGTGAACACTTGCGCAAACTTTCCTCCGCTCTCGTCGTGGTCAAGGGATGGCATACCGAGACCTTTGGTCCGGCCATGCTTTCCACCACCCCGGAAATGTTCAGGTTTGCCGAATCTTCAGCCTTGAAAGAAGCCACCAGCGTTTATGGCGGCAGCGCTCCAGCGACGTTGATGGTGATTCCCGTCCTGCCGGCCAACCCGGAATTGAAAGAAGAAAGTATCCGTCTCCTCCGCGAAAAAGGCATTTCCGGGGTCATCCTCTTCCGCACCATCCTCGGTGATCTGATCCAAAACATCGAAATAAACAGGAATTATCAAAAATCAGATGTCCTTCAGCTCATCCGAATCCTAAAGACCTACGATTTCCTAAAAGAGCAGCAAATGGAACTCTTCAAGCCAGTGAAAAAACGAAAGAAAACATCAGTAAAACCGGTCCAGGCAGGATAGATCAGTGAATAGAGCACCCCAGTCTCGACTCGCCGCGACATCACCACAAAATCAACATAAAACCAAAACGGCGAACCTGGAAAACAACCACCGCAAACCTGCGGAATAGAAAAAAACGGTAGGGCGGGGTTGTATTTCCGCCGTGACATGAGCGAAACAATCGCCATTCCCACAACCTTAAGAATCTCACACGAACCCGCGAAACCAAAAACTGGAATCCCAACGGGATTCAACGCCCAAAGCCCAGTGAAGCTACCTTGGGTAACAAAATCAGAGCACACCAAATCCGCGCAGTCGCAAACCACATCAGCTTCAAACATCACCACGAAATCAATATAAGACCAACTCGGCGAATCTCGAAAACAACTACCGCAAACCTGCGGAATAGAAAAAAACGGTAGGGCGGAATTGAATTTCCGCCGTGACATGAGCGAAACATCGCCATTCCCACAATCTTAAGAATCTCACACGAACCCGCGAAACCCAAAACTGGAATCCCAACGGGATTCAAGGCCCAAAGCCCAGCGGTTGACGCGAAGCAGTCTACCCTGGGGTAACCCAATCAGCGCAATGCGACATTTCACGTTCCCGGTTACGGTTAAAAGTGGACGCGTTGCTCGAAAGCAAAACTGGAGATTTACGAAGAGTGTCGAACTCGCCCGATAATTGTTTGCAGCGGAGGGGATTATTACTTTGGCTCAGTGTATGACCTAGGAAAACACAAATTTTAAGATTGCCTTCGGTTCTGTAGATCCTTGGCAATCTTCAGGACTACTTCGGTGAATGGGCGCCACTCAAGTGGACCATCTTCCCACCAATGCAATGAGCCACCGAAAAACAACTCGTCGTAGCGAAACTCGAAGCTGGTCCCATCACAGCCGACCACCGATGGAGTTCCGGGAAAAAAAGGGATGGTGATGCCACGAATGCGCTGAATGAAATCCTCAATGTCATCCCCAGTAAGCCAGACCGCCTCGTTTTCAAAGGTGGGAACCAAATCTTTCGAATGCTTGAGACGTTCTACTGGTGATTTGAATTTCTCCAAGTCAAGATCGCTTCGCCACGCAGTGTATGACGCAAATGGGGACTTTCCTTTTCCAGATCGCGAAGGCGAATAGACCGTCCATCGAGATGAGGGTGTGAATGATGGCAATATCCATAGCGAAAAAACGTGCCGGCAACTTTCGGATGCGGGGACGTCCATGAGATGCTGTTTCGCGATCGCGGACAGCAACCGGAACTCTTGCTGAAGGTCAGACGACATAAACGGTCAGCAGCAAAGTAAAACAAGCAGAACCGGAAAGCGAGCCATTCAGCTAGCGGTTCTGCGGTCGGAGGTTCGTTTGACTTGGATTTGCATTTCCTGTTTTTGTGCTCTTTGTCCGCAATGGCATTGATTCCCCCTTCGTTATCTCCCTTTCCTCTTTGTAAAAAAATCCGAATCCCCGCTCCTGTTTAATCTGCGAAAATCCCGTCCCAATCTGTGGATAAAAATTCCCGCAAAATTGTCGGCATGGTGAACGAGGGGATGCCACTTTCTTTGGCCCTATCGCGAGAGCACACCACGAAGAACTCCCCTGACCGAGAAATGGGCAAGAGTCCATGGATTTGCTGAGGGGCACCTTCCCCAGCCTCGAACTGAAAGGCGTTCGCCAAAACCGAGGTCTTCTATAAACGGCCTCCCCGATCTCGCGCGTCTGATCTCCTGACGGCATTCCTGCAAAGCCTTCTGATCACTTGAGCTGCTGGGCCAGTCCGATGATGATGCCCTCAGGGCCGCGCACAAAGCAGAGCCGGTAGCTGTCCTCGTATTGCGCGATCTCGCCGACGAGTTCGGCCCCGTGCTTGCGCAGGCGCGCAACCACATCGTCGACGTCGTCGACAGTGAACATAATGCGGCGTATGCCCAGCGCATTCGCCGGCGCATTTTCCGGCCCCGCTCTGATTGCCGGTGGCGTGTGGAACTTTGTTAGCTCGACCTTGCTGTGGCCGTCGGGAGTCCGCATCATAGTTATGTCGGCCCGCACGCCATCGAGCCCGACAACGCTGTCCGCCCAAGGCCCCTCGACCGTCGTCTCGCCTTCCAGCTCCATACCGAGTTCGATGAAGAACGCTTTGGCAGCCTTGAGGTTCTCGACAACGATGAGAATGTTATCCATCCGTACAATCGCCATATACATAAGCTTACGTGAATGCTTATTGCGCTTCAAACCGGAACGTGCAAACGACCCCACAACCTGGAAAGCAAACTTGACTAAAGGGACGTAGCCGTTCCGAGGTGGAAAAGCCGGTTTTGTTTCAACCCGGTCTGCCGTTGGCAATCCCGCAAGGCGCTCTGATAATGCCGGGTCGAGGAAACAGAAAAAAGGTGGTTCCTCAATGTTTTTGAAGAATCACTCAGTGAATTCGGTATTATCAAGAGCTGGAAATAAATCCAAACCCCCTCCTGTATCGGCGAGTCAAATAATGAATCCGTTAGCTAACCCGGAACAACGTTTGCGGCTCTCTTTTCTTTCAACCATTTTTCAAGTTCTTTATGGTTGGTTTTCCCAGTTCCCAGCTTGGGAATCTCACGTAAAAAGACGAGCTCCCGCGGGGTGCAAAGGTTTGGCAATCCTTTCTGCCGAATTGCTTCACGTAGATCTCCCAGCGTTAGCTTTTCTTCATTACTCACCGCGA
Organism: Verrucomicrobiales bacterium; assembly: GCA_028293375.1. Taxonomy (GTDB): domain Bacteria; phylum Verrucomicrobiota; class Verrucomicrobiia; order Limisphaerales; family JAQGOY01; genus JAQGOY01. The sequence continues at coordinate 7,063 of JAQGOY010000198.1, forward strand.
TCAGCGCCTCTCCTTTGTCTTCACAGGGCAAAGCAACAACCGCCACTTGTGTCCTTAATCCAAATTGAGGAAATGCTCCAGCAAGCGCATCTTCCACCGCGCTCAGGCTCACCATTTCTCCGCTGATTTTTGCAAAGCGCTTTAGCCGCCCCAGGATATGCACAAAATGTTGGGAATCCACTTCCACAATGTCTCCCGTGTCGTACCAGCCACCCAGCGCAAGAAAACCGGCATTGGCGTCCGGGTTCACGTATCCTTTCATCACGTTCGGCCCTTTCACAAATAGTCGACCTCCTCGCTCGACTCCTTCGATCGGCACTATTTTATATTCCATTCCCGGCAACAGGTTGCCCGCCGTCCCATATTTGCACATCAATGGCGTGTTCAGGCTCACACAGGGACCGCACTCCGTTGCCCCGTAACCTTCCAGGATACGAACTCCAAAGGTTCTTGACCACAGGTTCGCTGTCGCTTCCTGGATCTTTTCCGCCCCCGCAAACATGTATCGCAAGCTTCGAAAATCATACGAATTCGCCTTCCTCGCGTATCCATTCAGGAAGGTATTGGTCCCCAGCATCACCGTGCAGTCCCGATCATAGAAAGCATTGGGAATGACCCGGTAATGCAATGGTGACGGATAAATAAACGTGCACATCCCGCGCAGCAACGGCAATACCGTTCCGATCGATAACCCGAAACTGTGGAAGAGTGGAAGCGCGTTAAATATCTTGTCATTATCCTGCAGGTCCGTGATCGCCAGGATTTGTTGTGTGTTCGCGTAAAGGTTTCGATGTGTCAGTTCCACTCCCTTTGGGACTCCCTCGGACCCTGATGTAAACAGGATCACGGCCGTGTCGTTCATTTGTGTTCTCGGCATCTCCACCGCTCCGAGCAGCACTGCAATCGCTTTCAACGTCCTTTCCTGCCCGCCGATGTTGGCTCCGATATCCTCCATGTAGACGAATTGAATCCCGGCTTCGCTCAATAGGTGAAGGTCCAACCGCGCCTTTTCCAGGAAACCACGCGATGTAATCACGGTTTGAATATTCGCAATTTTCAAACACGACAACATGATCGTCCCACCGGTGGAATAATTCAGGATGGCTGGCACGCGTTCCAATCGCCATAGCGCCATCAGCAAAACGGGAAAGCTGGCAACGTTGGGCATAAGAACGGCCACTCGCTGTTGGGAAACAGGAATCGATGGCTTTAGTCGGTCCACCAGGATTTCCGCTCCGGCAAACAATTTCAGGTAGCTGATCTTCTTCTCAAACGCATCCTCGATAATTGTCCGAAACAGAAATGGCCTGGCTTGTCTGTAAATGGCCGTGTAGAGATTGGGCGGCGTTTGCTCCAGCTCCACCTCAAATCGCTGGTCGATCATAAGCCGCTTCAGCCACGCAGTTAATTCGTGCCTCGTCTCTGTCGTGCTGGAATGATCAAAATGTGGCGGCTTCAACGCTTTGCTGAAATGAGCGGTGATAGTCGGAAAGAGCAACTTTTCGTCTTTATTCGGCGAAAGCGGAAGGCGATGAATCCCTCTCAAATAACAGGTGATTACTTGCGCCCCGGTCTTGAACAAGAGAAACCCGGTGCCATCAAATAGTTTCATGAGCGATCCCGTGCGAGACAGTCGCCCCTCGGCAAACAGCACCAGTCTTCCGTTGGTTTGCAGATACTCCGCCATTCGTTTCACCGCGTAGGGCGAACTCGTATCAATCGGAAAAGTCCGGCTGTTGATCATCATGACGCGATGCAGCCAGCTTGCTTGGGCGGTTGTGCTCGACGTCACAAATTTCCAGTCGTCATCCAGCAAAACCCCCAGGAAAAGCCAATCGAGCCACGAAGCGTGATTCGGTATCAACAGTACGGGTCCCTTGGTGTTCAGCGATTCCGTTCCAAAGGCCTCGTAGCGATAGAACAACTTTAGAAAAAAGAGAATCAATGCTTTCATGCGCTTTTTTTACGGCCGTCGAATTTGATTTTTAATCCAACAAAAGTGAAATACAAAACACCACCCATCACCATTGCCACACACATCAGAGCTAGCCAATGGTCCAGCGGCGTATGCGCTTTGTCTCCAAGCATTATCGTCCCTTCTGGCCCAACCACAAAGGCGGTATTGAAAAAGGTATCGTTTGTCGGCTGGGTTCCTCCCGCAATCAGGTGTTTTTTGGAGGTTTTGCACCAATCCAAAATCTCCTTCGGAATCGGATCCTGGAATGTGTATTCGCTCAAAATAAATAAATCGGTAGTGGGATGATCCTGCAGTGATCTCCGCAGCGAAAGGAGCAAATCGCGTTTGTCAGGGAATTCAAATTGGATGCCTGTTATTTCCAGAGGCGTCCCTTTCGGTGCAGCCTTCGGAGA
>JAQGOY010000127.1 GCA_028293375.1 Verrucomicrobiales bacterium
GCCTATCGTCACGAAGTTTCCACGAGTAATGTTTATGAGCCTCATTCGATATTTACGGGGAAGGTTGCTTTTTACCATTCTGATAGCGATGGGAGTGGGATCTGTTCAAGCGGCAACGCAGGCCGATGATTTTTTTGGTCTTACGAATGTTTGGACCGTTGAATTTCAAATGGGAAGCAAGGCCTGGAAGGATCTTTTGGATTTTCGATCGGGAGTTGTTCCTGCCGACTCAAGCCCATCGAAGAGACACCCCGGATTCAACTTCTTTCATGCCGATTTATTGATCGGGACGACGATGGTAAAGAATGTAGGAATTCGCGTTAAAGGTTCGGGTACTCGGGCGGCGGTGATGCCATCAGGTTATCCATTTAGAGTTCAATTTGATGAATTTTCGCAGGGCACACGCTTTAAGGGGTTGAAGGAATTGAGTTTCAACAACAATTTCTACGATTCTTCCTTCATGCGGGATGCGTTGTCGGATCAGCTACTTCGCGAATTCGGTGTCCCGGCTCCACGGACAGCGTTCGCGAAGGTTTATGCAAAGCTAGGCAACCAACCGGAGCGTCAATTTCTCGGCCTGTATACTGTTGCTGAAGACGTTAACAAAGAGTTCCTAAAACGAAGTTTTGACGATAGTTCGGGGTTGCTGCTGAAGCCGCAGTGGCAAGGTGTGGCTAAGAAAGGGCGGGTTTGGCAATACCAATCCTGGGAACGCGGGGAGGGTAATGAGTCGGGTAGAAATCATATGCTGGACCTGTTTGAATTCATGAGAATGCCAGCAGACGCGGGGGATGGTGAAAAGCTAGCCGACCTTGTGGACGTGGAGGGATACTTGCGTTTTGTGGCTGCCCACGCGGTGCTGGTAAATTTGGACAGCTATCTAGGAATGGGAAAAAATTATTATATTTATCAGCCAAAAAATGGCCCGATGAAATGGATTGCGTGGGATCAGGATCTTTCCTTTGGAGGATTTTATCTTTGCGGCACACCTGATGACAGAATTCATTTTAGCGTGGAAAAGCCCTCGACTATAAGCGACCCCTTAATCCGCAAGTTGCTGGGAGTTCCGGCGTTTCGTGACAAATACCACCAATTGGTGAGGGAATTTTTGGACAAACCATTCCAGGAAGCAAAGGTTCTCGCACAAATCGACCAGATTCATGCAGCCATAAAAACTGCGGTGATGGAACAAAACGTTATTAGCGACGAAGATTTTGAGTTTAGTGTCGATGGATCCGCCGGTAGAATGCATGGGAGCGAAAGGAGCCGACATCACATCATCGAACCGGGATTGAAGTACTTTGTTCATGAGCGTCGAAAATCGGTTGAAAAGCAATTGGAAGGAAGCGAACAAGGGAGGCGGCCTTCTTTTGGGATGGAGGCGCAACCATGGTGAGCGGTTGCAATTGACAAGGGTGGAAGCTTCTGTCAAAGCAGGCGAATGAAACCCCTACCTTCTGCCTCGGAATGTGCTTGTTGGGAACTTGAGCAAATCAACCGTCGGCATTTTCTGAAGGCTGGCGCTGCGGGCCTGGCGGCGATGGGAGCGTCCCTGCCGGTTATGGGAACAGCAGCGCCAATAAAGAAAGCAGAGTCCGAAACGTTAGTGACGACGCTGCACAAGAGTTTGACCGAGGAGCAAAAGAAGCTGGTGGCATTTCCATTTGACCACCCGTTGCGCTCGAAGGTGGACAACAGTTGGTTGATCACCAAACAAACCATTTCTGAATTTTATACTCCCGACCAACAGGCCATGATTCGTGAAATCTTCATGGGACTTCATAGTTCTGAGTATGCAGAATCGGTCATGAAGCAGGTGGAGCACGATAATGGGAATGGCGGTTTCGGCAAATGTTCGATTGCGCTTTTTGGGACGCCTGGAACGGGGAAATTTGAGTTCGTGCTCAGTGGCCGACATGTGACGCGCAGGTGCGATGGGGATTCGGTGGAGGGGGAGGCATTTGGCGGGCCGATATTTTACGGGCACGCGGCTGAAGCAGATGAAGAAAAGCCGGACCATCCTGGCAATGCATACTGGTATCAGGCAAAGAGGGCGAACGAGGTTTTTCAAATGTTGGATGGGAAGCAGCGGGAAGTGGCGCTACTAGGCCAGAGTCGCGCCGAAAAAGGAACCGACACTGTCAAGCTGACGGGCAAGAAAGAAGGATTGCCGGGGATACCGATTGGAACATTAAGCAGGGACCAAAAAGAACATGTGAGGAAAGTGATGTCGGATGTACTGGCTCCGTTTAGAAAACGGGATGTGGACGAGGCGTTAAAGATGGTAGACGGGGCTGGCTTTGAAAACCTGCACATGGCCTTTTACAAGAATGAGGATGTGGGCAACGACGGAGTCTGGGATGTGTGGCAGATAGAGGGACCAGCAATGCTGTGGTATTTCCGCGGCGATCCGCATGTGCATACCTGGGTGCATATCCGGGATAAGGCAGAAATCGCGTGAAACTCCCGGCAGAATAATAGAAAGACAAAACGAAACTTATGAATTTTGCACCGAATATTCTAGTGAGTGTGGCAGTTGTCTTTTGGGTGGCGAGTGTTGGTTGTTGTGCGCTTGCCTGGTATTGGAGCCGGGAAAATCGAGGCCGTCATTTTGGCCCTTCCCTTGTGTTGGTTGGCATATCATTGCTGATCGGCTATTTTGGACTGAGGAACGTTAAATTGGAGTATTCCAAAACGGTGAACGGTCAGTTGACACAGCATTTGAAGTCGCAATGGTTTTTTGAGATGACACTAGTCATCGCGTTGGTTGCGCTGGGATTCGTTATTTATAAAGAAGTGCAGTTTCGGAAAAGAGCCGAGGGCCATGGAGATGCGGATCATCAAATTCAGCCAGGATCGGCGGCTTGACCAAAACTGATTTTTCCATTACAAAAGCCGTCCGATGTTTAAATTTGCGCCATCCTGCATGACCTTCGCGGTCATTATTAGCCCCGAACCGGGGCAAGGATAGAGGCGCTTCACTGCAAATCTGAATTCCTGACCCTGAGTTAACCACTCAGGGTTTTTTATTGCCCATATAAAATCATGAAAACCAAATCAACAACTCCAGTCTCCCTTTCAGAAATAGTTGCGGCCCGTGGCCGACTGAACGGTGCGATTGCCTACACGCAATGCGTCGAGTCGGCCGGGCTGAGCGAGTTGACTGGGGCACGGGTTTTTTGCAAACAGGAGTTTCTGCAGCGAACGGGCAGTTTCAAGGAACGGGGAGCGCGTAATGCGCTGGCCCAACTCACGAAGGAGCAGGCGAAACTGGGCGTGGTGGCAGCTTCTGCGGGAAACCATGCCCTGGGTCTGGCCTGGCATGGCAGATTATTAAAAGTTCCTGTAACTGTGGTGATGCCCCGGTTTGCTCCCATGGTGAAGGTGGCGCGTTGCCGGCAGTTTGGCGCGAATGTTGTGCTGCATGGTGATAATTATGATGACGCGCGACTAGAGGCTGGAAGACTGGCTGAAGCAGGGGGTCTTCATTATATTCATCCGTTTGACGATGGGCATGTGATAGCCGGGCAAGGCACGCTGGCCTTTGAAATTCTGGAGCAGGTCCCGGACGCGGAGGTGGTGCTGGTGCCAGTGGGAGGGGGAGGATTGCTTGCCGGAGTGGCGACGGTTTTTCACGCATTGAAGCCGGACTTGCAGGTCATTGGTGTCGAACCAGCGAATGCGGCTTGTTTTGCGGCGGGACTGGCTGCAGATGGGCCGGTGCGGATAGGGACTAAGTTCACGCTCGCAGACGGTTTGGCGGTAGCGGAGGCCGGGAAGCAGACGCTGGCCATAGCAGGGCCGCTGGTTCATCGCATGGTGCAGGTGGAGGAAGAATCGTTTGCGCTGGCGATGTTGAGATTAGCGGAGCTGGAGAAATGCATTATAGAGGGAGCTGGCGCGGCGGGGTTGGCGGGGATGCTCAGCGGAAAATTGCCTGAACTGGCAGGGCGAAAAGTGGTGTTGCTCCTGACGGGCGGGAACATTGATCCATTGGCCCACAGCCGGGTGATCGAAAGAGGATTGGCGGCGGATGGAAGAATTTATCGGTTTGATGTTTTGATGAGCGATCGTCCGGGAGGTCTGGCCCATTTGTCGGCAGTCCTGGCAGGAGCGGGGGCAAACGTGACGGAGATTTTGCATAATAGGACTTTTGCCGGACCGGATTTATCGAGAGTTCACGTGCTTTGTACGGTGGAAACCAGAGATCGCGAACACATCCGGGAGATCCAGCAGAGCCTGGCAAAGAATGGGGTGGAACTGTTTGGAGAAGAAAGAGGTCCAATTCCAAATATGGCGAGCCTGGTTGCCTGAACAAGTTCCAACGAAAGGAAGACGAAGTCACCATAGGACTATGAGCGTTTCTTCGCATTGCCTGAATTTCAATACGATCGGAAATTGTACTTAAGATTTTATGAAAAACTCGATTTTCCTTCTTGTGGGGGCGGCTGCTCTTTTTTCGATGCCTTTGGCTGGCTTGTCTCAAAATGCAACAACCGGAGGAACAGTTGTCCAACCTGCGGCATCGGGAGCGTTAAGCCCTACACCCACTTCAAGTAGTGGGACGTTGATTACTGGTAAAGGAACGGCAGGGAATTTTGGAACTGTCATCACGGGACAGGGAACGGTGATTCAGGGAGACCCGGCGGGGACTGAAAGAGTGATTAATACGCCCGCGACAAGCGATAATTCAGGCACAGGGGGGAGCTTAAGCAGCACCACAACACTAGCAACCGGCTCTTCTGGGAATACTTCCCCAACGATCGCCACGGGAAACTCGCAAGCTGGAGTTGCGGGGACATTGGGGACCGGAGGATCAGTGGCCGGAGGACAAAGTAGCCTGGGAGTTGGCGGCGCGACAGCAGGGGGGCGTACCGCTTTGGGAACAAGCGGTGCGGTGCCGGGTCTGCCAGGAACCATAGGTACGGGGGGATCACGAGCCGGAGTGGCAGGAACGACCAGTATGGGTACCGGAGGATCTACTGCGGGAGGAGTAGGGACCCTGGGAACTGGTGGAAGACCTGGAACAACCTCGACATTGGGCACGGGTGGGTCTGTGGCAGGCTCAGGCAGCCTGGGGACGGGCAGTGCGCCTGCGGGATCAGGTGGAAACCTCGGCACTCCGGGAGTCTCGTCCTCCTCAGTGATCAGTGGTCCAACGACACCGAGCGTTGCGGTGCCTTTGCAGACGCCGGGCCAATCCAGGACGCCCTTGTCGCTCCCGACGCGGCCTCTGACGACACGCCCTTTAACCGGAGACAGACAGTAATTTAATTCTGATATAAAGCGGCAAAGACCCTGCACTTGCGCAGGGTCTTTCAGTTGTCGAAAATGGCGACGACCGGGGCGTGGTCACTTGTTCCTATTTCGCGGTAAGCGACGCAAGAGGTTGCGGTCCTGGCGATAGTTTCACTGGCGAGAATATAATCGAGCCTCCAACCGATATTGCGTTCGCGCATACTTCGCCAAGGGGGCCACCACGTGAAATAGTTTTCGTTATGCGGTTGAAGATTTCTCCCTAAATCGACCAAATTCCGAGCGATCAATTCCTCGAACAATTCGCGTTCTTCAGGCAGTTGGCCAATTACTTCCCGCCGCTCTTTTGGATGAACATCCATATCGGTCCGGGCGATATTAAAATCGCCAGAGATAATCAGTTGACGGCCAGCCTGATGAATTTCACTGGCGTAACCGATCAACGCTTTGACAAAATTTATTTTTGCCTGGAAGTCTTTGCCTCCGTTTGGGACATAAACTGAAGCGAAAATGGTATTGCCAAGTTCGGCCTGAACGATTCGCGTTTCGTGGTCGAAGTGAGGATGTGAGAATTGAGGGGGGAGAGAAAAGGCAGATTGGCGGACGTGGAGTGCGACGCCGGAATAACCACCAGCGCCATGCCAGTAACACTGGTAGCCCTCGAGCGCGCAGATGGCCTGGGGGATTTGGGACAGCTTGGCCTTGATTTCCTGGAGGCAGACGATGTCCGGTTGCTCATCATGAACCCACTGAGCAAATTGTTCATTTCTAGCGCGAATTCCATTTACGTTCCAGGTGGCGACTTTCATTGGGCTAATTCCTACGGTGAAACGACGTTGATTGGGCACTGGATGTCAAGCGCGGATCGAAAGGACGCGGCGGGAGAAGAAAATGTAAAAATTCGGGGCGAAGAATTTTGAAGGATAGAGAAATGAGAAGGGAACCAGAAGGATGGGTGTCTGTTTTGTTGGGACACCTGCCTAATAATGGGAGGAAGTGGAATTCGGGGAGGGAGTGAAGCTGTCAGGACGTGAATTGCTGGTTTGTCTTACAAGTTGAAAGGTGGAACCTCGGTTGGACCAATGAAGATCATAGGTGGCACAGAGAAGCTTCAGATAGTTAAGGTCCTCCACATTGATCACTTCATGGACCTCGAAGTCATGGCCTGTCTTGATAAACCTGTCGCAGTCGATCATCCACTCGGGGCTGGCAGTAGTTGTTGAATCCATGACTTTTCTTTTTTGGTTGTCGACGCGAGTTTCGCGGGTGATCCGGATGGGATGAGACCTTGTCTGGATCCCGGTTGGTTTTTTAGGCCGAGACAGCATTAGCTAAAAGCCTGCCAACTTTCCGAAATAATTTAATTATCGTGATTCCGGGGCAGGTGGTGGGATCACAGTCGGGCATTTCCGCAATGGTTTTGCCGTAAGAACCCGTGTTGCGGCGGGGCATGACTAAAACTAATCTTTGTGAGACGCAAGCTGCCCCACTGAGAATATTTGGGGTGATGGAGGTGGGGTGAATTTGGGAAAACTGCAAAAATAAGAGCGAAGAGTACAGCCTCATCGCTCTTATTGCTTTTGACCCCTCAAACGCGATCTCGAAATGAGTTCCATGAGCGAGTCAATTCATGCGAATTTTTAAAAAGGAAGATTATTAAAATATGAAAATTAAACTTAAACAGTTAAAGGACCAGGTTCTGGTGATCACTGGTGCATCCAGTGGGATTGGACTGGTCACCGCTCGGATGGCTTCAAAAAGAGGCGCCCGTCTGGTGCTTGCTGCTCGAAGCGAAGAAGCGCTCCGCCAACTGACTGAGGAGATAATATCTGCAGGTGGTGAGGCTGTTTATGTGGTGGCGGACGTGGCCAAAGAAGAAGATGTGCAACGCATCGCTGATAGAGCGGTGGAAAAATTTGGAGGTTTCGATACCTGGGTCAACAACGCCGGGGTTTCGATTTATGGCGGTTTGCAGGAAGTTTCACGGGACGATATGCGTAAACTCTTCGAAACTAATTTTTGGGGAGTCACCTACGGATCTCTGGTTGCTGCACGGCATTTGAAACAGCGTGGCGGAGCCATTATCAACGTGGGAAGCACGCTGTCGGATAGAGCGATTCCAATGCAGGGAATCTATTGCGCTTCAAAACATGCGGTGAAGGGCTTTACGGATTCCCTGAGGATGGAATTGGAAGCGGAAGGCGCGCCGATTTCGGTGACGCTGGTTAAGCCTTCAGCTATCGATACGCCGTATCGACATCACGCGAAAAATTACATGGATGTGGAACCTAAAAATCCTGCTCCGGTTTATTCGCCGGAAGTGGTGGCTGAGGTGATTTGTCATTCGGCTGAGATCCCGGAGCGAGATATGTTTGCAGGACTCGGCGGAAAACTGCTTTCGGCCCAAGGCTATTATGCGCCGCGTTTGACGGATCGGTTCATGGAGAAGACAACGATTCAGCAGCAACGCAGTGACGAACCCAAGCAAGGAAACGACAGTGGACTTTATGACGCTTCAGGATCTCTGGAAGAACGCGGAGGCCATCCCGGTTATGTTTTCAAAAGAAGTATCTATTCCAAAGCAACGATGCATCCCTGGCTGACCACGGCGCTCGCAGTGGGCGCAGGGATAGGGGTGGCCGCACTCATCCGGGAGTCAACTTCGAATCCACTTGAGAGGAAGGTCAGAAAAGTGCGCAAGGCATTGCATTTTTAGAGGCTCGAAAGTCAGTTCACTTATTCGAGTGCCAATGGCACCAGCATCTGGTGTGATTTCAATTTGTTGTGGTGGAGGACCCGGGCGCATTTTTGCTCGCATCCTGAAAAGTGGTTTGTAAGGCTGGTGGCAATGCTCAAGCCAAAAGTCAGCCGAGTTGTCCTTCAACGAAGTGCATTTATTTGTTCTTTATTAACTGCTGCTAATTCCTCCTATGCAGATCATGGGCCCGGAACTTCTGGTGGAGGTTCGGCAACGCAATCCGGTGAGACGATGAAGCCTGGTAAATTTGCGGTGGAGTTGCGCGAGGACTTTACGGAGTTTGAGCATTTATCGAACGCGGAGATTGTATCGAAGGCGTTCCGGGCCGGAGACATTGATTTGCTGGATCGAAGTTTTATTGAGTCGGTTAGCGTGAGCTACGGAGTCATAGAGGATTTCCAGGTCGGAATGACCATTGGCTATTACCAGGCGGTGAACTCGAAAGCTGCAGAGTTTGATCCGACGACTGGAGTCACTTCGCTTTCCACCTCGAACCCCGATGGGTTAACCGATTTATGGATCAACGCAAAATACCGTTTTTATCATGGACCGATAGGAAGCCTGGCGGTGATCGGAGGCATTAAGATTCCCACTGGACGCTCAAAAGTTTTGGATTCTACAGGGGCCTCCCTGGAACCCTCCGCGACGGCGGGGTCGGGGGCCTACGACGGCATGTTGGGGCTGGCATTTTCGCGTTTTATCACTGCCCAACTGACGATCGATTCGAGTTTTCAATACACGATTCGAGGGGGGGCGCAGGATTTTAAATTGGGTGATCGTATCGACGGTGGGGTGGCACTGGCCTATCGATTGACCAAAGATATCAAGTCGTATCCACAACTCAGTGTTTTCGGTGAGGCGAATGTCAGATATCTGTTTAAGAGCGAGGATGCTGGAGTGTTGGCGCCGAACACAGGGGGGACAGCGTTATTTCTTACCCCGGGCTTTAGAGCTTCGTTTAATCAGAATTTCAGTTTCACGGCGGCAGCGCCCCTCCCCGTTTTGCAATCTTTAAATGGTGAGCAGCTTAAGACGGCCTACAAGATAAGCGCTGCGTTGACGGCAAGCTTTTAAGGGGTGATAGTGGCGGGATGAAATGGCTCTTCACTTTTGCGGCAGCACTGGTATTGACCATGTCTGGCTGCGAAACGACTTCTGCCAATCTACCTAAAGGTTCGGGACAGACGGCACCTTGTGAGGTTTGCCGGTATCATCATGACCTGGCGTGCCTGAACGTGGATGTTGACGCGAGCACCCCCCGAACTGTTTACGAAGGAACCACCTATTATTTTTGCAGCGATTCGTGCAAGGCTTCCTTCATCAAGCAACCGACGAAGTACTTAACAGCGGCAAAGCGCCAATAAAATAAGCGGTTCTTCGGGCTATGGCTTTTGAGTGATGATGACGCCATTCAAAAGGCCCGAATGGCCTCCACCCTTCCAGGAACCTGCATAGGTTTTTCCATAAATTAATACCCTGGCCGAATAAGTCCCGCCTCCCGGCATTTGGAGTTTGTCCACCAGTAAAACGGCGGTATCGCCCGCCCATTTCACCTGCACTGGGAGCGGTACGATCATGTCCTGCTTATTGTATTGAATGCGTGCATTGATGACCCACTCGTCGTTCCCTATTTTCGAAGCACTGACGATACTGTATTTATCCTCTTTTTCCTCGCCCATAACTCCATCGGTCAGCGGGGTCCATCGACCGGTCAAAGTGGCCAAAGTGAGAGTGGCCTTGAAGGTGGCTTCCAATTCGGCGGTGGGAAGGGTTCCTTTCCGGATGGAATCGACGGTTGAACTCTTTGAAGCGGGGTTTTTGGATCCCTTGTCCTGGGCTGCCAGAGAAAAAGAGAGAAGGATTAAAAGGACCGATGACAAAATAAGGCGAGCTTTCATGCCGCAAGTGACTACGTGGAAGTCTTTCGAGTTTCAAGAGATTTTACAGGAGGAGCAATGCGAAGCCTGGGAGAAATGGAATTTTTTTCATTCTGTGCTACAGGTATCTTTAGAAGTCGATGAGGCTTAAAATCAGGTCGCTTTATGATTAGTGAATAATCAACATCAAAAGATATGAAATCGAACAAGACAAAATCAGGGTTCACGCTGGTGGAAATAATGATTGTGGTTGCGATCATCGGTTTGTTGGCGGCGATTGCCATTCCGAATTTCGTTCGTGCCCGGACGAAAGCTCAACAGAATGCCTGTATAAACAACCTGCGCCAGATTGACGGCGCCATTCAGCAATGGGCTTTGGAGAATAAAAAGGGGACGAATGCGGCGGTCACTCACACTGATATAACGGGGTATTTAAAAACGCCACCGACCTGTCCGGCAGGAGGCACCTCGTTCGTGGCGGATTACGCCCTGGTCGATGTGGCGACGTCCCCGACCTGCACAGTGGTGCCGAGTTCACACACGCTTCTCTGAAAATTGAGTGAGTGCTTCGCTACGCTAACTGAGCAATTACGTTGGGTGATGGCGTCGCCTCTCATTTCGTTTATTCCATACAATTACCAGAAAGGGTCAATCAACGGATGCGCATTCTAATGACCAGGTTGGTGTCTCCTGCGTGGGCGGTAACGTAGTTGCCTTTTTCCAACACCAAATAGGTATCTTTGGAAGCAGGGTTTGTCCAGTGAGCGAAAATGCGCACTTCGCCGTCGCAAAGTGACTCAAACTTGAACCTTCCATTGGCGTCGGAGTCCACCGGAGTGATTTGCCTTTGTCCGGGTCCGCTAACCATTACTGTGGCTTTCTCAACCGGCTTGTTTTCAGGATTCAATATTTGCCCGGTCAAAATTTGATCGGTTTTTTTGAGAACAAAAGGTGGGAACGCGTGGTGATTCGTAAAAGAATCCTTTACCAAGACTACACCGCCACTTGCACCGTAGCCCTCGACGGTAAAACCTTTTGAAAAAAAGTAAGAGTGACCTTGCGGCAATGCTGGAACGAAAAATTTTCCAAACGAATCAGTGGTTATTGGGTTTGGTCCTAATTTCGAATTGTGGCCACCAAGCGCTATCATCAAGTCCGCCGTAGCGTTTTTCATAGGCAAACCGTTCGTATCGACGACCGTCCCTGAGAGCGATAGACCAGTTTCGAGAATCAAATCCAACTTGGTCGGGAAGGACTCAAAAACACGAAACGCCGCCAAATTCTTTTCCAGGTAACGCGCCATGATGAAATGAGTTGGATAGATCGGGCTGTCCCAGCCCTGCTGCCCACTTATTTCCCGATGCAACTTCATGGAGTATCTCCCGAGTTCATCTGATTTCGTTTCTGAATAGGGAAGTTCTCGTGGAAAATGTCCTGGATTAAACGATACAATCGCTCCTGCAATGGGAGAGCCATTGGTATCGCGAACTACTCCTAATACCTGACCCTCCAGGATCTCGCCATTCTTCGGGAGAAAGTCACCGACCACTGATGCTCTATCAAGAGCGAAGGCGTTTAAACAGGTAATAACAACAAAACATAATGTTGATAAAAGGACTCTTGTGAGATGTGTCATGATGTTATTGCAGAATGCATGCGTGAAATTGATAATGGTCCACGCTGGAATTTTCCGCTGACAATTCCTGAGGTAATGACTTTTGTTCCTGGGAAGCAAATTCATTTTCAAACCAATAGTTCAGACTGCGGCGCAGTGCTGGAAGCGTAAAGCTTTCATTCTTATCTACACTGATTGAATCTTGCCCCAGGGTGAATCTCCTTCCCTGGAATGTGAAGCTTAATTTTGCCATTGCATCACCACCGCAACATTGTTGTGGTTTATTACTGAACAAGACAATTTAATGCCGAGCGCCAGCCGAATGTCCAGATTTTTCGAGATTCCTGGCCAAATCTGGATGGCTGCCAGGTTTTGCTGTTGGAGTTTCATCGATGGGGGCCTCCATATTTCCTGGGAATCCCTTTTTCTTCCGGCGAATGACAATATTTGTCACATTCGCTGGCCATGGAACAGGTTCAGGTAACAAAGGAATGGAGACATAACCGCCTTCTCCCGACTTCTCTCAAAACGGAGCACGTGCCCTGATTTTCTGACTAATCGGAGAAGCGATTTTTCCATTTTACTTCAATTGAACCATCACATTGGTCTCACCCGCTTTGACTTTAAAGCTGCCTCTTTTTGCGGGCACGCCATTGGCTGCAGGGATTCCTGTCTCTCCCATTACCACTCCGCTGGCGACGTTCTTGAAGACAAAATGGCCATTGGTGTCTGTCCTGGCATTCCCTCCCAATTGGTTCGGCCCATATAGATTCACCCATATTTCGGGAACCGGTTTTCCATCCGCATCCATGACTTTGCCCTCCACCGTTAGATTGGCTCGGGAAAGTTGAGTGACCGGCGCTTTCAAAGTGTTCGGTTCAGTCGGGTCGACGACAGGAAGAATTCTTATGGCATGGGAATAGCCATTAAGCGACGCGGCAAGGTCGTAATCTGCTTCACGGGGCAGGCCGGTAAATTTAAACATCCCATTGCTTTCGGTCCAGCTCTGCGTCAGTTCCCCACCTGACTTATTCAGGGTCATGTGCAGGCTCACCGAAACGTTCGATAATGGACTTCCTTTGGTATCTTCAATCCGCCCGGTTAGTAAAAGTCCAGGCTGTAAATAGAGATCCATATTGGTCGTGGTTGCCTCCAGCTCCTGAATACCTGCCAGATTGCGGTTCGGATCGAAACCAATGAGAATTGGCTTCCGCTGTCCGATCACTGTTCCCGTCAATGGAGGAGAAAGTTGCCATCGGAAGGTGTATTTACCATCCTTGCCCCCGCTGGTGTTCAAAAAGGGATTGGCAGAGTTCCAGATCCTTAGATTGACTGATGGCACCGGTCGTCCTGCGGGATCAAGCACCGAACCGGTCAACGTCATCTGCCGGCCTGCCCATGAAAGTAGGTTTGGGTCGCGCATTCTAATAAGCACGTTGGTGTCTCCCGCCTGGGCCGTGACGTAATTGCCCTTCTCCAAAACTAAATGGATTCCACCCGGGATCGGGTTTATCCAATTAACAAAAATGCGAACTTCTCCCTCACAAAGCGATTCTATCCTAAAAAGCCCATTGGCATCGGAGTAGGTCGCAGGGATCTCTCGTTGTCCTCGCCCGCTCGTGATGACTGTGGCTTTCTCAACCGGCTTGTTCTCGGGATCCAATAGTTTACCCATCAAAATCCGGTTTGCCTTCTTTAGGACAAAAGATGGAAAGGCATGGTGGTTTGTAAAAGAATCCTTTTCCAGCAAAACGCCTCCACTCATGCCATAGCCATCAACAGTAAACCCTTTTGTAAAAAAGTAGTAGTGACCCTGTGGCAGTGCGGGAATGAAAAACTTCCCCAGCGAATCGGTTGTGATCGGCTTCGTTCCGAACTTCGAATTGGGACCCCCAACAGATATCATCAACTCAGCGGCGGCGTTTGGTATGGGCAAACCATTGGTATCCACGACGGTTCCAGACAGAGAGAGGCCAGGTTCAAGAATCAAATCCAGGTTGGTCGGAAAAGATGAAAATACCCGTATCGCTGCAACATTTTTTTCGAATCCTCGGGCCATGATGAAGTTAGTCGGATTCATCCAGGAGTCCCATCCATGCAAGCCACTAATTTCCTTGCGCAATTTCAAAGTGAATCTCCCCAGTTCGTCTGATTTCGTTTCTGTGTAGGGCAACGCTCGTGGAAAGTGTCCTGGATGGAACGAGACAAGGGCTCCCATAAAGGGAGAGCCATTGGTATCGCGCACTACTCCCGACACGGTGCCCTCGAGAATCTCTCCAGATCTGGGCAGCGAGTCGTCGAATGCGGATGCTCTATCAAACGCGAACGTCGTGAATAAGGCGATAGCCAGAAGTCCGAACTTTAGGCCATGCACCTTGCCAGGCTGAGCTGTAATTTCATTGGAGAACAAGGGTCGGTAATTCATTTTGTAAAGCGTCTGGATTTATCTAGTACCGTTCGTGCTCGACATCTCGCGTCGTATTTCTTCGCGTTTCTTTTCGTTGGCGGGATCTGACGACAGGAGCAAATCCAATTTTACTACTTCCGGTTCGGTTCCTGTGAGGGTGACCACCATCCCCGCACTGAAGCTCATGGGAGTTTCACGTAATCCACTGGATTCGGATTTTGTAGGTTCAACTGCTTGTGCCAACGCTACCGCCTCAACTCTGTATTTGCCCGGTGGAAGCATCACAGTTTGGAAGCTTCCATCCCGGCCAAAATAAAGAGCATCCACGGTCGTGTTGCCCCATGATCCACCCCCCACTCGGAGCCGTCCCTTTTCTGCCCCAGCCTTCTCCAGTCCGGATACAATCCCTCGAATCCGAAAACCATTCGTGCGAATAATGTCCTTTGCCCCCATTTTTCCCGCTTCGAGGTTCAGGACCTCGGCGTCCAGACCCATTCCGACTCCCTGCGAGTTATTCGGCATTTGAGTTCGATGGCCCCGCAGGAAGCTGTACCTGCCTGGTGTAAGATTGCTCAGAATTGTTTTTGCCCCGTTCGTTAAAGGGGAGGTGACTACAAACTCGATTCCTTTCCATAACGCTGGGTCCTTCTCGAACGTGACCAGCGCCATTCCCATCGATGGCAAGGCGGTATCACCAGGGATGTCATAGTTCATGCTTAATGTTGCCGGTTGTGGAAAAGTAATTTGGACGTCCCGTCCATCTTCCGAAATCGAAGCAGGCTGAATCATCTGGCGATCCGGACTGATTGCGACGATTTTCATTTTCGTCCCACTGGGGCGAGGCAAAACAAACTTTCCTTGCGCATCAGTCGTGGTGGAATTGCATCCCAGGGCATTGGCAAGCCCAGTGACTAGATCGAGACGGGTTTCCACGTTTGTGACGGAGATGAATGTTCCCTCCACGGGCTGTCCCTTGTCATTCAACACCCTCCCTCTCAATTTTTGTCCTGGCTTCAGTCGCACGACGTAGTTTCCCCAGTTCGCGTCGAATTCTTGTGAGGTGACCACATAAGGTTCGTGGGAGATTGCCAGAATTCGCCAGACTTGAGCAGCGCTTTGCCGAGCTATTGAAAATGTAGACGACCAGTCAGTTGCGCGGGCTTCGTAATACTCGCTCCAGTTGGTGGCTCCAGTCCTTGTTACAACTCCGTGTTGCAACCAAAATTGGGGAATGGTTTCACCCGTTGTCTCATTTATTAGTCTTCCTTGAATGGGGGAGAGGATACTTCTGGGCTCTGGCGAGCTTTTGGACTTTGCTTCATTTTTCGCTGTTTGAGTTTCATCGATTGGGGCCTCCATTTTTCCTGGGAAGCCCTTTTTCTTCAGGCGAATGACAATATTTGTCACTTTCGCTGGCCATGGAACAGGTTCAGGTAACAAAGGAGTGGAAACATAACCGTCAGCGAACACGAATCCTTGTACACCATTATAGGATGCCCAGTTGGGGTAACCATTCCATTCGAACTTTCTGTCGACTACGAATCCAGAAATACCGTTGCCCTCCAGGGTAAATCGTCCATCGAAGTAAACCAGGTCGGAGTCTTCCAAAGCCCTTGCTTTAGGAACAAATTTTAGATGGAATTTTTTCACTGGCCTGCCCGTTTCGTCATCCAGAACCTGGCCGGAAAAGCCACTGTATCCGGTAAGTTCTCCTGCAGCGATCCCATGAAGTCCTAAAGAATCGTTAAGGGAGGTATCGATGGGAGGTCCAAAGTAGCGCTTCAAAATCCGAGCGACCGGTTCGACGGATCTCACGGGATAAAGTGTTGAAACACCTTTTATTACATCCATAAATAGCACCACTTGGAAGTCCGGTGTATCGGTGAATAGAAGGGGACCGTAAGGCTTCCCGGACCAATGGCCGAAAAATCTTCTTTTCTCCTCCGGGGTGGTCAGGAAATAGAGCTGTAGATTCAGTTCTCCTCCGAACGAAATATCCGGGTTTTTAAAATAGATTCCGCGTACCAGTGAACCTTTTTCTGTAGTGGACTCACTGCCCGGAACGGTCGTGGTTTGAACCAGATTACACGTCCATCCTTCCGGTAGGACTTTTTGGAGTTCGTAAAAAATCTGATCCACGGTTTTTGGTATGGAGGTGGAGACTTCTGGATCATTAGGAACAGTTGTTCGTTTCAGGCGCACCACTATGTTGGTCAATCTTGCCGGCCATACTACTGAAGTATCTGTCAGGCCTTCAGGATTGTAGCCCTTCGCGATGACCCAACCGTTAACCGTGGTTCCCTTCCTCCACAGTGGCAATTCTCTCACTTCGTCAATCCTGATAACCCGCTCGAGTTCCGGATAGCCTTCTCCTTCCAAGGCGAAACGTCCGCCATAAAATTGTGACGACATTGACCAGGCCTGGGAGGGACCATTCACTCGATTCGGTTTAGGATTAAATTCCAAACTAAACCTGGGGATTGGTTCACCCGTTTCGTCATCCAAAACAATTCCTTGAAATCCAGATTTACCCAACAAAACACCGGAGGGCCTGTCTTCGAGTCCTATCCACGAAGCGATTTCTGGGTCTTTGGGTGAGCCAAAGTAGCGCTGCAACGCTCGACCCACGGGTGCAACAGAGCGTAATCCGTAAGGAAAATCATTTATCAAATCCCGAGACAAGAAGACTATGTAATGGGCAGAAGTCGAAAACAGGCGAATCGCGCCATAGCGATAATCAGGGGATAAGTTTAGAAAAACTTTATTTTCGGCGGAGTTGGTCAAAAAATAAAGCTGAAGGTTGTATTGCCCACCAAACCCCGAAAAATTTGGATTTTTCAGATCGATGCGAAACAGGGGTGTTTCTTTAAGATTCCAAAGGTTGTCTCCGTTTCTATCATGCGCCCTAAGATTGGCTGTCCACCACTCAGGAAGAATTCTTTGAATTTCAGCATAAAGTTCCTGGGGGTTCTTAAAATC
>JAQGOY010000130.1 GCA_028293375.1 Verrucomicrobiales bacterium
ATCGCCTTTCCTCAAAATGGACAAGGTCACTATCGCGGAAAAATACGGCATGGACGGTGGTGTGCCGGGGCGCATTTCCAGCATCGTGAGTATCCACAACCCCTCCATCGAGATGCATCCAGCCAGCCGTGGGATGAATACCGGGGCAGCCATCATCCTTGCTGCGGGCGGGGGACACACCACGCTCAACGTCGGCGGGGAGAGCGCTGACTTCGTTCCTTTCTTTTTCAATTATGGAGTCAACACTATCATTCTCCGGAACCGCCTTCGGTCCGATGGTTACAACCCCAAAATCGATGCCGTGAATGACGCGCTCCAGGCGATTCGATTGGTCCGCGCGCATGCCAAGGAATGGAACATAGATCCCAACAAGATTGGCATCATGGGATTCTCCGCCGGGGCAGAGCTCTCGGCTCCAGCTGCCATCCTGTTCGACGAGTTCGACCAGAAGAACAATGACCCGAGCGATCCATTGGCGGGTATTACCTGCCGGCCTGATTTCGTAGGAATTGTTTATCCAGGACCCAGTCCATTCACGCCACAACGCGGGTCGACCAATCCGCCTCCGGCCATCCCTCTTAACTGTCCCCCATCGTTCATTACCTGCGCGGGATCAGGGGATCAGGGTCATGCGGTATGGGCGGATCAATATTTCGCGGCGATGCTGGCGGCCAGTGTGCCCAACCTGGAAATGCATATCTACGCCAATGGCCATCATCCCGGCAGCGGTTCGACAGGCGGGATGACGGATCGCCTCAATACTCCCTACGGCACCTGGCATTTGCGGTTTATGGAATGGTTTCGTGACCTCGGGTTCCTGCAAAAACCAGGGATCGAAACCCGTGCTGCTCAGGAAGTAGCCGCTTACGTGAAGAATCCCCCGCGTCGCGGAGGCGGTTTTGGCGGCGGTGGTCAGGGACGCGGCAATCGCACCAACGCGCCGGCCAACGGAACGGTGCCCGTCACCACCACGCCGGTTCCGGTGCAATAGTTAATTTTCAATATTTATAAACATCAAGCCCGGAGGGCAGGAATGCCTTCCGGATTTTTGCGTCAAGGACTTGCGGTCTTTGTCTTGGCTTCTTCGTAGGGCACTTTCTTTTCGGTCATCGTCTTTTCTTCGACAGGCAGCTTCACCCCGGCGGCCAGCATGACTTTGTGGATGGCGTCAATGGTTTCAAAAGATGGCCTGAAGTTCCCGGGACGATAGCCTTCGGCGATGCGCAATGGGGTCCAGCCGTATTTGTCTTTCTGGTTCCAGATATCTATTTTGGCTCCCCGTGCTGCCAGCATGGCCACGACTCGCGGGACTTCCTTGTAGGCCGCGCCGTGCATGGCGGTTTCTCCATGTTTATCCACAGCGTTAATATCGACGCCCAGTTCGAGTAGGTAGGGTATGACTTCGAGGGCATCGTCCTCGGTGCCGCCCTCTTCGGTTGGAGCAAGAACGCCAACCCCGGCGGCGGCCATGAGCGGGGTGACATCATCGTCATTGTTGATGAGAGGGTTGGCCCCGAGCTTTACAAGGAGCTTCATGAAAGGGAGATCATCGGTGGAGGCAGCCATGAAAAAAGGAGTCATTCCTTTTTCGCTGAGCACTGCCTTGCCGGTTTTGCCGTTCTTGAGCCGGAGATTTACATCGGCGCCATGCTTCACTAATTGCTCGATGAACTGGATGCTGCTCATGTTTCCGGAACCAATTGGAGGTGGATCTCCATCATCGCCATCGCCACGGGGTGGCTTCCTAACCCACGTCATGGTGTGGAGAGGAGTGAAGCCGGAGCGTTCATCGTTGGGATCTGCCCCTGCATCAAGAAGGGCCACGGCCAGTTCGAAATGGCCATTCTCGATGGCCAGGATGAGTGGACTAGTCCCCTTGCGAGGGCTTTTGCCGTTCACCTTTTTGGTTTGCATGACATCGTTGACGTTGATGCCTGCCTTGAGAAGCAGTTTGACCACCTCGGACCGGCCTTCGCGCACGGCGAAAAAGAATGGAGTGAACCCGAAATCGGAAGAGGGAGTTTGAAAATCAGCGCCAGCATCGAGGAGTACTCGAACAACCCCGGCATGACCGTCTGCAGCTGCCCACATCATGGCGGTTTGTCCGCGCCGGTCTTTGGCATCCAATTTTGCGCCGTGTTCCAGGAGCGCCTTAACCGGCCCTGTTTTTCCAGTGCGGGCTGCGGTCATCAGGACTGTTTCTCCACCGCGGTTGGTGGCATTGACATCAGCGCCTGATTTTATCAATAATGCTATTAATTCATTATTTCCACTAGCGCAGGCAAGGGAGAGCGGGTGTATGCCGTAACGGTTGGTGGCGTTTACGTTTGCGCCTTTTTTCACCAGCAAGTCGGCGGCTTCCAGATCCTCATTGTAGGCGGCCCAATGGAGGGCGGTCATACCATCTTTTTGGGAGGCATTTACATCTGCGTCCTTTGCCAGAAGCGACTTCAGTCCGGAGTGATCGTGTTTCTCCGCAGCGTCAGCGATGGGGGTCCCGGCGGGCGCAGCGATCAGGCGGCTCGACAGCAGTGTCAAGGCGCCGAGGAGGAGCAGCTTTTTGATGTTCTGTGGAGTGTTCAAATGGAAAGCGGTTGAAACAGTTCATCCATCTTGCCGTTGCTGTCACCGAACTTGTCGATGCGAACACCGACCTTGTCGAGGAGGGTAAGGTGCAGGTTGGCGAGTGGAACTGGTTTGTCGTAACGAATGTGGCGATTTCCCTTCATGCCACCGGCAGCGCCGCCGGCTACGAGGATGGGCAGGTTGGTGTGGTCATGAACATTGGGATTTCCCATTCCGCTTCCGTAGAGATAAACGGAGTGGTCCAGCAAGGTGCCGTTGCCTTCGGGCGTGGCTTTTAGTTTCGCGACGAACTCCGCAAATAACGAAACGTGGAAGGCATTGATTTTGGCCATTTTGGCGATTTTCGCGGCATCGTTTCCGTGATGGGAGAGTGGATGATGTGGATCCGAAACGCCGGTTTCCGGATAGGTGCGATTGCTGGTTTCGCGCGCGAGTTGGAAGGTGATGACCCGGGTGACGTCCCCCTGGAGGGCCAGGACCTGAAGATCGAACATGAGGCGGGCGTGTTCCGCATAAGAAGCAGGAACACCCACGGGCCGATCGAGATCTGGCAATGGATTATCTTTGGCGTCGGCTTCGGCCTTTTGGATGCGGCGTTCCACTTCCCGCACAGTTTCGAGGTAATGATTGACGCGGGCTTTATCGGTCGGGCCGAGATCGCGTTTCAACCTGGCAATATCCTCATTGAACCAATCGAGCAGACTGGCGCGCTTGCGAAGGGCGGACTGGCGATCAGTCATACTGCCGCCTTCACCGAAAAGACTTTCAAAAACAATGCGAGGGTGAGCCTCGGCGGGCAATGGTGTGGTGGGCGAAGACCAGGAAAGGTTGTTTTGGTAAACGCAGGCATAGCCGTTATCGCATTGGCCCACGGTTTGCAGGAGGTCCATCGACAACTCCAGAGATGGAAGCTGGGTTGATTGGCCGATTTGCTGGGCGGCGATCTGGTCGGCGGTGGTGCCCAGGTAGTAGTCCGAACTTTCTGTCAATTTCGCATGAGCGGCGCTGAGGAAGGCGGCGTTCGAGGTCGCATGGGAGCCAGGGTAAGCAGGCCTTAAATCCAGGTTGGTGATGGCGGTGATGTGATCGCGCACCGGGGCCAGCGAACTGAGGATGGGTGAAAGTTCATCGAGGTTCTTCTCACTCTTTGGTGTCCAGCGGGAAAGGTCGCATCCCATGGGCATGAAAACGTAGCCCACCCGACGGACGGGATTGGCGGCGGTCTTGATGAGAGGAGTCGCGGCGGGGACCATGGCTTCCAGCAAAGGCAGGGCCATGGTTGCTCCCATGCCGCGCAGGAAAGTGCGCCGGGGCATGAACTTTTTTGTGATAATCATAGTGATTTCCTCATGGAGAAGGGTGCGCTGTTGACGATTCCGATAATGACCGATGAAAAACGAAAATTCCGGGCTTCCGCATCGCGAACGATTTTACGCACTGCAGGAGCGTCGCTCGGCTCAATTCCCCGCCCCAGCGCGTAGGTGAGCAGTTTTTCACTCAAGGTGTTGACGAAGATTTCGGGGCGAGCCAGCAGCCCTGTCTCGAGACCGCCCACTCCCATAAACTTACTGCCGTCGGGCAATCCGCCGCTGACATCGAGAGGTCGGCCATCTTCCACGTTGCGCCAGCGCCCGATGGCATCAAAATTTTCGAGCGAAAAGCCGATGGGATCCATAAGATTATGGCAACTGGCACAGGCGGGATTGGCGCGGTGTTCCGAAAGGCGTTCGCGCATGGGGAGAGAATCGGAAACAGTTTTTTCTTTGAGCGCGGGGACATTTGCGGGAGGCGGAGGAGGAGGTGAGCCGACGAGGTTGCCAAGAATCCAATGGCCGCGAACCACAGGTGAAGTTCGAGTGGCATAACTGGTTACGGTGAGAATACTTCCCTGACGGAGCAATCCACCACGATGGCTGTTCTCCTCAAGTTTGACCTTGCGGAAACGGCTGCCGTAGACATTGGGAATACCATAATGTTTAGCGAGGCGTTCGTTCAGGAAAGTGTAGTCGGCCTTGAGCAATTCCAAAACGCTGTGATCTTCGTGCAAAACATTTCCGAAAAAGAGTTCGGTTTCTTCGCGGAATGCCTGGCGAAGGTTGTCATCGAAATCGGGAAAGAGACGCAGGTCGGGAGTGATTGATTCGAGGTTTCTTAGGTAAAGCCATTGTCCTGCGAAATTACTGACAAAAGATTGCGAACGCTCATCGGCCAGCATGCGGAGCACCTGCTTTTCCATGACTGCTGGTTTGTGAAGATCTCCTTTGATGGCGCAGTCCAGAAGTTCATCGTCAGGGATGCTGCTCCACAAGAAAAAGGAAAGCCGGGTAGCCAGGTTGAGATCGTTGATGCGATAAGCGGTGTGGGGCGCAATTTTCGCCGGGTCCTGTTCGACGCGGAAAAGGAATTGAGGACTCATCAAAATCGCGCTAACCGCCATTTCAATTCCGGAGTCAAACCCTTCCGCGCGACCTTCCCGGAAAAATTCCATGGGCTTTTTTAGGTCGGCTTCATTGACTGGCCGGCGATAGGCCCGCTTCATCAGGGACGAAAGAATGGTTTTGGCGCAGGCTTCTTCATCCTCGGTTTTGGTGGGCCTGGCAATGAATATCCGGCGGCGACTTGGGGAATCGCCAGGACTTTTAGAGTCGTATGGGCCGTTGATGGAAATCTGGTATATGGCGGGTGTCTGGCGAGGATGCCGATGAACGTTGTAATGGGCCTGATAAGGTTGACGCTTGGTCTCCATCAACTCGGTGGGATTTTTGAGAAAGGTTACCCCTAATTTATGCGGGCCTGCGGTGACAGGAAACCGAACTTTCAAGTTACCATCGACGGTTTCGTAGTTCTTGCTGCTTCCGACGGGTGACACGGTGAAGAGCTTCACGCGTTCGCGATCGAGTAAAATTTCGAGTTCGTTGGGCTCACGCAAACCTTCGATTTCTTCGTTGCGGTCGCGTGTCAGGCGAACCTGCACCTCGTATTCGCCATCGCGCAGGAAAGTGTAATCGAGCAGTGCGCCACCGCGTGTTCCGGGAGGGAGTCCTTCAACTTGTTCTTCCTGCGTGAGATCCGCCTTCAGTCGAATGGTGTCCCCACCCTGTTTTTTCCGGGGAGCGCCCACGGCCAATTGGCTGATCTTTTGGGCGGCGGAAATGTAGCGGTCGAGCAAAGTTGGAGACAGATCGCCGACAGTGACGTTATCGAAGCCATGGCTGGACTCATCTTTGGGGAGGAGAGCGCTGGCGTCGATATCGACAGCGAGCAAATCATGTACGGCGTTTTGGTATTCGATCCTGGTCAGGCGTCGAAAGGTTTCGGTGCGACCGGGATTCGGCTTTTTGGCGGCGGCGGCATCGAGAGATTTTTCCAATCCCGCGACGATAGCGTTGTATTCTGCTTCACTCGGCCGATCCTTCCCGACGGGAGGCATTTGCCGGACGTTCATTTTGCGGATGACTTTTTCCCAAACGTCCGAGTGCTGGGCGGGGTCTTTTAAATTGAGCGCGGAGAAGTCGAGTTCGCCTTTTTTCCTGGTGGTGTTGTGGCAATCGAGGCAGTAGGTCTCTACCATTTTTGGAACGGAAGCTGTTGATGCCGAGGCAGAAGCGGCGCTTTGGGCCAAGACAGAGGTGCCTGAGAAGCAGAGAGCTATGGCGATGAACAGTGCGCCAGCACGGAGCTGGGTTTCAGCGAGTTTTGGTGCTGTGGAGGGAGGCATGTTCACAGGGATGAGGGAGTATAGAGGAAGAAGGGGCAGGAAACAAGGAAATGGAGAGGGGAAGGAGCGTGCGATTTTGGGTCGCGGTTCGAGTCGAGGTTCGACTTCCCATCTTTGGGCGGTTGTCCACAGATTTAACAGATTTTCACAGATGGGAGGGGGTGACATTTTTTACTCGATTGGCAGGTACCAAACGCCGCGTGAGGGCACGCGGCCTACAATGGCTTGTCTTGTTTTGAAAAGGACATAATAAGGACAGATTTAGGACATTTTCCCAGGAGGGAAGCTTGCGATTTTGGTCCGGGGACTTCGTTTCCGGTTCGAGGCGAGCGACCTGTCGTCCAGGCAATACGGAGTACGCCATCTCCAGAAAGACTCGGCACTAAATGCGTGAAAACCGGCCGAGACTTTTGTTGGTTCTCGGTCATGGCCCCGTGAAGGGACACTCCCTCGGCGCGTCGCGGTCGCGACCGATTTTGACGCATTTCGGGGTTTCATAGGCACTTGGTAGCCAAAACCGATTCGCAAATTTTGGCCCGGTGAAATTTTTGGTTCTGATGATTCATTTTGCGTCTCATTCCCTGCCTGTTCCGTTCCCCCGGATCCCTCCAAATTGTCACATTTTGAAATGGTCTAAAAAGTGACACGAAAGTGACATTTCCCTAGGAGGACTGAGTTGTCACTAGTGACACACGGTGACATTTTTTGGGTGGCGCCCTTCGTTGAGTTTACGCTCTCACGAGAATGGCCGCAGGACAGGAATTTTGTGCTTTGACTTTTTGTGTTCATCTTACACGTGTCGTTTGGCTTTTGATCAGTTTCTCGTCACCTCGCATCCTACGAATATTAACGACGCCCGCGGGTTGGCTTCGGTTGTTTGAGATTCTGGAGCATCTGGTACCTTTATTTTAGTCTTTTTTTGCTGTTCGCCGATGGATTTGGTCAGTTCTTGGCGCGGTTGTACCGCTGGAGGAGGTTGGGGCGTTGCGGGGGTTGGAGGTTGATGGGTTCCAGCGAATTGTGCGGAGCCGGTACGTGTATCCTGCTGGGGTTCACGGATTGGATGTTCATCCTCCTCGGTAAACATCACCTCTTCCGACTGAAGCATGATTTCGTGGGCCTTCCTTTTCACCTGAGCCCGGTATACGTCAGACCTTTTTCGGGCGGCGAGGACCATTTTGGCCAGTGTGGGGGTCGGAACGTCACTGAGAGGAGGGCTATTGAACTCTTCCTCGATGCGCCTGAGATAGGAAGCCTCGTAGAAGGCCCGGTCATGGCGTCCAATACCGGATTTTTGATAAGTTATTTGCATGATATCGGCTTCGCGAAGGGCGAATTCGTGCGAGTATTTTTGGAGGACCCGACCGATGGTGCGGGTGCAGAAGCCGGTGATCCGAGCGATTTCATGATGGGCGCGCCCTTGAGAGCGGAGCTGGATGATCTTGTCGATGTGTTCGATTTTCATAGGATTCTTTTTATTAGTTGATTGATTGTTGACTTCAGATTTACCGAACAATCCTAGCAAAGTGGGTAGGACATACGCGGGGCTACCTTCAAAATAGTTTAAATATTTTCACATCGTCTAAATGCCTAATTTGGAAGGAGTTGCGGGTGGAATCTGATTTTTAACAAAAATAAACCGGGAAAAAGGGCAAGTTGAAAAACTTGGGATAAGATTTTTCACACGAATTGAGAATGGAATAACGAGGGAACAGCCTGGATTCGCTATCGCACCCTCGCAACGTGAGGGTGGGCAATTGACTATTTTACGAGCAAAGTCGATCCAGGCTTTAGTCTCTTTTCACAACTGATTTCTGGGCCGTCAAAGCAGCGGCGCGGAGATATCCACCATCGAAACATACTCGGGTGACATCATCGTAACGCATGCGACGCCGCCCAGTCCACTCACCATAGTGGTTTGAATCTTCAATGGTGAATATCCGCTTTCCTAAACTTACAATCGGACCAACATAGGTGACACTTCGTTCACGCCGCTCCTGATGAACGGAAAGCAGAGGATAGATCCTGGCCACTGAAGCCAACAACTCCGGCATCGATGCAAGTGAAATACCAACGGGCGCTCTCGGTCGAATCTTGAGTCGGCGCAAAGCGCGAAATCGCCAATAACGTGGGTCGTCAAAAAAGCAATATGAACGAACGTCTTGATGACGAAGGACATCATAACCCGTGAGACAGAAAGCTTCGGAGTCGAAGAAATGGACTAGGATCAAATCTTCAGTAGAATCCACAACGAAACCGAACACGTCCGACATCTCCACAGAGCGGATAAGCTGCACCATGTGTCGCTGTTTCTTCCTCAAATCTCGGTGGAGGCTGCTACGCACTGCGAAAGCATGTCGAATTGGTCACAACAATCGAGAACTTTCCATAATCAGACAACAGCGCACTGAAGAAGAGGTAAAGTTGGAAATCGACGTTCGAAAGGAAATCATTGATCCAGCCATTGGCCTTCGAAACAAGGGTTACGGTGAATTACCTCCGGATTAGAAAGGTGCGCTCGGTGGATGATTGGTGAATACCGGTTATTTTTGACGTTGATTTAATAGGGTGGGATTGGAGGGGAATTGCGCTAATTTTGCAAAATTAGCGTCGAGAGCGCGTTGCGCTGGATTGTGACCCAGGGTTGATGCTTCGCTCAACCGCTGGGCGTTGGGCCTTGAATCCCGTTGGGGTTCCAGTTGGTATGCTTCGCTCCGGCCTGCGTGTGGTGCGATGATCCCCGCTTTTGCGCAAACGGCTTTCACCGAGCTGAGAATATCAGGAAATTGACATAGGTAAGACATTTCCCTGAGTTATAGTGGCTTTTGGTCATTTCAAGGAGGAAGTTCAATTCCGCTCTACCTTTTTTACGATTCCGCAGGTTGGTTTGTTTGCTTGCGAGTTCTGTTTTTTGGCGTGGATTTTGAGGTGCTCGATGGGAGCATTGCAATGTCCTGCTGAATGAATTAACTTTCTGTGAGTGCAATCGGTCGGAAAAAAATCGGATACGGCGTGGCGCAAATCGCGCCTAGCTGCCCGTCTTTTGATCCGCCAGGAATGCAGGCCTCTGCGCCCAAGGGAACAGGCGTTGGCCACAAAGTTGAGCCAGGACTCGGAAGTGAGCAACCGGCTGATTCAACAAGCCCTTTATTTCCTCGGTATTGGCTCACGCAAAGATGCCTTCGATCGAAAATTGGTGGAACGGAAACGTTGACTGGACCACATCTGCAGGTCAGTTGCTCGAAAAATTTCTTGTGACATTGCCCAAGGATCGTCCGTTTGCATTCACTTTGTACGGTTCCGCCCCGCTCCAACTTACGGTTGATCGCGAATTAATGAGCGCTGATGTGGATTTGTTCTCCGAAAATGAGGAGGATTTATCGGCACTCATTTCAATCGCGAAACTGGATAAGGAACGAGGGGGGTTTTATCTGGAGCCGGGTTATGAGCTCAGTTTTCGAACGAGTCCGCGCTGGAGGCAAAGGGCAAAATTAATTCAGCTCGGTAACGTGACGTTAACCGTCCCCCACCCTCTCGATATCCTGATCGGCAAGCTCGCGCGCCTCGATGTTAAAGATATTCGGGCATTCACCCGGATCCATGCATTAACCGGGCACCCCACCGCATCGGAATTGAAAGAAGAACTTCAACATGCCGTGGATTTGTTCCGGCCGGCTTTTGATGCCGATTCACCAAACCTGTATCCCGAGAATACGAAAACCTTGTGGCGTGAATTGTATAAATTGGAAATCGACGTTCGAAAGGAAATCATTGATCCAGCCATTGGCCTTCGAAACAAAGGTTACGGTGAATTACCTCCGGATTACAAAGGTGCGCTTGGAGGATGATTGGTGAATACCGGTTATTTTTGACGTTGATTTAATAGGGTGGGATTAGAGGGGGGTTGCGCTAATTTTGCAAAATTAGCGTCGAGAGCGCGATGCGCTGGATTGTTACCCAGGGTTGATGCTTCGCTCAACCGCTGGGCTTTGGGCCTTGAATCCCGTTGGGGTTCCAGTTGGTATGCTTCGCTCCGGCCTGCGTGTGGTGCGATGATCCCCGCTCTTGCGCAGACGGCTTTCACCGAGCTGAGGAAATCAGGAAATTGAAAGGGTAAGACATTTTCTTGGGATCCCCGGGTTTTTGGTCATTTCAAGGCGGAAATACAATTCCGCCCTACCTTTTTTACGATTCCGCAGGTTGGCTTTGTTTGTTTGCGAGCGCGGATTCGCGGGTTCCATTTTGTCGTGAGCTTTATTTGGGCGGAAATTCAATTCCGCCCTACCTTTTTGGACGCTTCCGCAGGTTGGTTTTGTTTGTTTGCGAGATCAGTTTTTGTAGGTTTCACTTTGTCTTGGGCTTTATTGGGGCGGAAGTGAACTTGCAACCTATTGCGCAGTTCGACAGGGTTCATTCATGCGATGCGGGTTTCGATTCTTTTTTCTGATAATTCACGCGACGGTGTTGCACGCGGTCGAACTGGATGAACGGTGGTGGCCGATTCAAAAGGTTCCCAAAAGTTTGGTTCGTACCCCGGTCTCCAATCTTTCGACCGATATGATGGTTCAATCGATCGCCGGCCTGGCCGCGCAGGCGGTCAATGATGGTGCGGGCGATGAAATGGTTTGGGTGGATAATGGGAATCCTGACATGCAGGATTGGAAAGTGCGCTGGCTTGGGAAACATCCCGAAGTCACGGCGTCGAATTCAATTCCTGCCTGGGAGCTGGTCAAACGTTTTGCGGAACGGGGAATTATCAAAGGATATATTCTTTATCGCGTCGACAACTCGAAAGGCGACCTCAATGCGCATCGAGCCGGCATGGATTTTTCGGTAAATGTGGCTACCAGCATGGCGGGAATTCTCGGAGGGATCTTGGTGGACGAGGGGTTGGAGCAGGAAGCGAAAGTGCATGGGTTGCGGCAACTAATGGATGCAAGAGACAAAACGCAGGAGTGGTGCTTTCGGAATTATCGCGATCAGTTCAACCGCAAATTATTGTGCACGCAGGATCCCAAAAAGCCGCACGTGCGCGATCTCGCCATTGCACAGAAAGCATTCACGGTTTTTGGACCGGGTGAGCCTGTCGCTTCTGCCATGATCTGGCTGGAACCGCTCTCTCCCATTCTGGGATGGAACGGCGGCGACGAGTTTCTAAGCACGGACTTATCGAGCCGGTACGGCCATATCCAGACGGCAACAGATTGGTGCATGAACCTTCCCGTGCTCATGGCGGGAAGCGAAAAATGGGAATCATCAAAAATTACTGCATTCAATCCTGCCTCGATTGATTGGAACGACAAGCGGAGTGCGGTGAGTTTCGTGGAAACGGACGGGGACAATGTGCAGTGGTACGAGGGCAATTTCTTTCGAAGCGATTCGAGCTATTGGAGCAACCCGCAGCGAGGACGAATTCCCTTTGGTTGGTCCTCCTGTTTTGCCCAGCTGGAGCAGCTGTATCCTCAGGCGATTGATTACGCGGTCTCAACCGCGAGCACCAATGATTCGTTCATCGAGTGGGGCGGAGGATATTATTATCCTGACCGCTTTGCCAGGGACCGAAAGGATCGCTGGGAGTTGCTGGGCCGCCAGGCTGCGCGGACGTGGAGGCTGATGAAGAAGAGCAACACCCGGATAATCGGATTCAATGTGATGAAGTTCGATTCACCAGACGCTCTCAAGTCGTATGAAGTCTTCGCCGGTCAAACGGATGGCCTTCTCGGCATCCTGGTGTTCCAGTATGCACCGTATGAGGCCGGCGGCGGAAAAATATTTTGGGTGAAAGACCGAGGAGGAATCGAAATTCCTGTGGTTACGGCGCGGTACTCCATCTGGGAAAACAGCAACAAACGTATGCAGGCTGGAACTCCGGCAAAAGTCGCCCGCGAAATCGTCAACACTGAGAATACTGTGCGGAAAGAAGTGCCTCACTACGACTGGGTGATTTGTCATGCATGGTCCTATTTCAAAAAAGCAGCTGGAGGTGATGAGAACGCAGAGAATATGGAACAAGCCACAGCATCTGCCAACGATGGGATGCGAGGTTATGCTCCAGTAACATGGTGCGCAGACAGGCTGCCACCAAGTGTGAGGGTTGTCCGGCCTGAGGAATTGCTCTGGCGGATACGCATGAGACACAACGCGGATCAGACGCTACCATTCATTAAATAATTTGAATGCAAACAAATGGGCCAGACCTGGTTTACGGCGCAGGCCAATGCTGCCTGGAACAAACGGCGCACCGATAAGAACATCACCTGGAACTCCTGGACGACCCAAACACCCAGTGATGATTGTGGGTCTCTGGAATGTCTGAGTGCGGCGGTCATCCAGCAAGTGGTTCCCAACTTTGGAAGCCAGCCTCTCGCCAATGGAACCTACAAAGTGATCAACCGCAATAGCGGAAAATCGCTCGAAGTCGCCAGCTACGGGACCGCGAATAACTCCAACATACAACAATGGGGCTACGTAGGCATACCCAGCCAAAAATGGACGATTACAGCAACTTCGGGTGGCTATTACAGCGTCAAGTCAGTTCATAGCGGAAAAGCCCTGGACGTTGCCGGAGTTTCGACAACCGATGGAGCGAACGTCAATCAGTGGACTTATGTCAGCGGCAATAACCAGCAATGGTCATTTCAAGCTCCGTAAGATAATTGGGTAAAGATTAAAACGGGGGTGCCATTAAAGCGCTCCCGTTTTTTATGTTTAGAACAAGAAAGGAATGGATCCAATTCTGTTAAAAATAGAGGTGGACAAGTGTTTGAGAGAAGTTGGTGCGATAAGAATCGGACGGAATAATTAGTAGCAGATGGGGCGCTTGAGCAAGTTTAGGAAAAGTTGTTCACTCACAACACGGTAAGCAACCGGCTCATAACCCAATCCCAACGGCGTCGGCCACCAGACGCATAATCGGAGCTTAGGCCTCTTCGATCGCATCTGGGTTGCAGGGTGGTGGTATGGGTAGTAAGGCAGCAGATATGAGTTCTCGATCTTCCTGCGACAGAGGCATGTCTTCTAAGCTATCGTCAACAGTACCGTCAGGCAAATACGCTGTCGGCAATGCCGCCCGAAAGACACTCGCTGCCTCCACTGCCGCAATCTCAAATTTTGCTATATTACCGGACCACTTTTTGGCGAACAAAACAGCCATTGGATTTTCGCGATAAACTCGAATGAGGCAAAGGGATGGCGTCTCGTAATGAAGCGCTTCAAAGACCAGCCTGCTCTGGGCGGAATCATATGCGTAAAACCCAGCCACTCGCCAACCGCGCCCATTCTGTCCGCCCTCTCTTGTATACGCCTTCAATTCGCCATCACGTGGACTCGACTCGATGGACTTGCGAGAACGAAGGACGACTTTCTCCAGATTGGTGAATGATATCCGAGCTTTGCAGGCCACCGTTTTTTTATCCCTCCAACATCCAAACATGAGCCGAAAAAACCTGATGAGCAGCCAACCAACTAATATGACAGCGCAGAGAAAGCATATTTCCCCAGGAAAAGCCGTTCTGTTGAATTGCGCCATGTCTCGGTGAACCAAAATCCTGCCGTCTGGCTGGTGCATCACTGAACCGTCTGGTCCAATAACCGGGACCGCAGGAGGATACCATGAGGGCACAAGAATCGAAGCCGCCAAAAAGAAAAAAATGGCGAGGACAACAAGCGTCCTGGTAGAAGGTGCTGTCACGATGTGGCCTGACAACCAGGAATTGAGTGACCGCCGACCCGCAAGGTGAACCGGGCGGCCCAACGGACAGCGCTCAGGCAGCCTGGTTCCAGTGATATGTTACGCAACGGCTTCGTGATACTGAAAAACTCCAGTGTTTGGTTCATAACTGATCAACGGCTCGTCGCGGACATTCTCCCGGGTGATAATAACTCGTTGTTGTGTCGCATCTCCAATCTGGCGGACAAAGCCAAGCAGCGAATCCAAATCAGCCTGTGATGAAATCTCACGCGGGTCAATATCGCACTCCACCTCCTCCTCAGAGAAGAAGTGAAACACAACAAGTGTGCGACCAATTCTAAAGCGAAGCATCGGACTGCCAGATGGCCTAAATGCAAACGCCTGCGCAACAGAAGTTGGCGGGGTCTGGATAACCCCATCCACCGAATACTCGACTTCTGGAAAATCCAGAAGAAGAGGATACAACACTCGCCAATCGTGAAGTGTGGCGGGTGTGATGTAGATGTCGCGCAAGCTGCCATCCCATAGGAAATCTTTCTGGCATTTATGCCAGCTAATCATGACGCGGCGTGCTGGCGCAGATCATTTTGGAATCCTTTGATGTTCTGGTGTCGCGTACCGAGACAAATGAAGTATCGCTCCGCCACCGATACAGCACGCTGAAACGTCGCCATAAAATGGGAAAGGCGGGAGCGCCAATCGCAAGCCATGAACGAGCAAAATCACGCCCTCAACCAACATAAACCCACCAAACCACCGAATTGCAGCGTGGAATTTCTGCGGCCAAATCATCAGGACCAAATACCAGAATCCGATCAATGTGAAAGCTCCTGCTGCCATTCGTAACCAGTATTCGAGCATCCGGTCGTAAACATTCGGCTGAGCACCCAATCCCTCCAGCGCTTGCGTAGCCACTGACCAACTTATGAAAACGCCAACAACGGCTATCCCCCAAGTCAAAGCAGCCAAGCCGAGAAACAACCTTAAAAGTCCCAGGTGCTGGAACTGGCCCGCTGGCGCTCGCTGGGGATAACGGTTAGGAGGCGGAGGTCTCGTGTCCATATGGCTGTTCAATAAATGCACAATTTGCCACTTTTCCACAACCCGAGATTTCATCCTTCTGGGAACAATGTTTTTTGGGATCGATTGGGGAGCCTGCGGCGCGTGGTGGGTGCATTCTGCGGAATGCACCTCGTGAGCGCGTTGCGCTGATCATTAACCTAGGCCTGCGCTACGCTCCGGCCCAGGCTAAATTGTTCGCGCCCACTTTGGGGCTTGGGTGTCAGGCTCGCTTGGGCGAGCGAGGTTTCGACGCTTGCTTGTGTCGCGGTGAATTGCCTGGAACCCTTCCGTGAGCGTGGAATTCAGCTGGTGTGTCTTTCTTGTCGAAGGGTGGGAATCTGCCTGGACGTATATCATTTGCTGTCGTCGAACGTGAGGGGCCTGCAAGCCAGAGTCGTTCCCTTTTTCGGGCTGGATGAGGAGCTTGGGGCGAGTGGTGGATCTACGGCGAAATGGCGCGGTAGAAGCGGTGATCGAATTGTCCAGCAGCCGGATCGGTGCAACGAAGGAATCCGGTGGGTGAACTGGCTCCGATTAAGTCAATCCAATCAACCAGGTTGGTGGAGGCCTGAATTCGGTAATGGCGGTCGGGCTCGGCGGTAAAGCGGAGCTCCTGTGCACCCGGAAGTGAGCGGGTCAATCTCAGTGTGTTGACAGGCATGATTCCCCCGTTATCTCCCGCAACAATTCGCATTTTTGTGGGCATGAACTGATTGTAGAACGCCAGGGCACTGGGCAGCGTCGGGAAGTTACTGGTGGCAAAATTGCCGGTTACAGAACGGTAGGTCAATGCCGGGAAGGCGTCGCCAAAATGGAATGTCGCGCCCGTGGCGAGCGATACTTGAAGGGTGCCATCAAGCGTGGCGAGGCCGGTGATGTTGAGCCGGGCGAAAGCAGATTCTGAAAGCGGCAGAATGGAATCGATCCGCAGCAGTCCTGCGGGTGTTTGGGTGTAGGAGCCGGTAATATTGATGATACCTCCAGGGATGACGGTGGCCCCGTTGATGACATTGGCACCGATGTTGCCGGCTCCGGTCAGGAGCCCGCCGGTGAAAGTCAAGGTGGAGCCCCCAATGGCTCCGCCGGACAGTCGAGTTACTCCAGCGGTTTGGAGGAAACCAGCATTGAAATTGAGGGTGCCGGCGAAGGCCTCGTTGGTGCCGGAGGACTGGAAGGCGACGGAATTGAAATCGGTGATACCATATCCACCTATTTTGCGAAGGGTGCCGTCGTTGACAATAAGGGGTATGGCGGTGTTGGTGGAATAAATGACGGCATCGGTATTAATGTCAAAAACGCATGTTGGCATGATTTGAATGGCCACGGCGTTATCCTCTTTCTCAATTTGAATGTTGCCCGAAGTCCAGAATATCGAGGCGAGGTCCTGAATCAAAATGGATCCTCCATGCGAAAGAAGCTTGGTATCGCCACCGAAGATGTTGAGTGTAGCCAGATTACCAATGCCGAGTGCAGCTTGCAAATCCCCAGCCAGCCAATTGAAAGAACCGCTAAGTCCCATGGTGCCGGTAAGTGTTCCTCCTTCAAAACTAAAATTGCCTGTAAGAAAGGCAGTGACGTTTCCCGCCAGTCTGGTCAAGCCCGAGCTGCGGAATCGATCTGCGATGACAACGGTGCCGGATCCAACATTCAAGATAGCATTGTACTCTACTATAATGGGAGCACCAACCTGGCAATCTTCCAGGGTGAGTTCTGCCCCATCCACATTAAAACCATTCAAGGTCATGGAACTGATGACGATGTTATTGCCGCCTGTCACGCGTATGGCACCCCCATTATTTATGGCGCATTTCCGTAGTTTCGATCCAACCAGGAAAGCGGTGTTCTGCACGGTCAACAACGCGCGATCCCGGATTTCAATGGCCGCGTCGCCATCGTTCTGGACATCCACGCGCAGGTTTCCCTGATTGAAGTAGACAAAACCGGAAAGGGCGAGGAGACCGCCACGTGAGATGAATTTATCTCCGGGCCCAGTGATGAAGAGGTTCCTGTTAGTGCCGACGACGAGTGTCCCGCTCAGGTGGCCGCCAGTCCAATGCATGGTGCCTTCGAGCAAACAGGTTCCCGCGAGTTCGCCGCCAGAAAAGTCGAGGCCGCCAAAAACAGCATTGGCAGGGAAAGTCAGTTTGCCGGAATTTAACTGGATAAGGTCGTTGGTGGAAAAAGGAACAACGGTGGGAACCCAATTACCGGGGTTGTAGAATTCGCCATCGCCTGTCTGATCAGTCCAGATAAAGGTGTTTTGGTATTCACCGGCCCGGAGATGAGTGGTAAAGCTGAAAAGGAAGCTGAGGCAAAGCAGAACTATGGACCTTGCCCGGATAGAGGCAAATCGTGACATACACATATGTAAATAGACTGCGGATTGAACTCCCTGGAACGCCACAATTTGCAACAGATCCCGCAAACGAAGTCAAGGAAGGATTGAAAAATTAAAAGCTGCTCGTTATTCAAAGTGAGGAACGAATACCAAAACCAGGATGTAAACTTTCCGTTTAGGACTCGGGCGCATGGTTTATTCGCAGGAATATGGTCTTGACCGCAAAAAGTGGACGGATTATTGTTCCCCACGATGGATTTGAGTGCGCAACGGGTGGTTGTAGTAGGCCTGGTCGTCGTCGTTACTGACGCCGCTGGGTCTTGTCGCGCTTAATAAGATTTTCGACAAAAACCCACGGCTGGAAACGGTCGTTGGTTTTTTGTTAAGCTCACGGCGGTCATAGCCTATCAACGTATCAGATGAGTATGAGTAAAATAGATCAGACGAAAAAAGAGTCTCCTTCGATGGAACGTGAACTTGGCCGCCCGATGATGGGTAGCGAAATATTGGTGGAAGCCCTGGAACGTGAAGGGGTAGATACAATCTTCGCCTATCCCGGAGGCGCGAGCATGGAGCTCCACCAGGCCCTAACCAAATCCAAGATCCGCACGATTCTCCCCCGCCATGAGCAGGGTGGATCCTTCGCAGCGGAAGGTTACGCCCGCGCCTGCGGTAGAGCCGGTGTTTGCATGGCGACCAGCGGCCCCGGGGCAACGAACCTGATCAGCGCCATAGCGGATGCTTACATGGACTCGATCCCCCTCGTCTCGATCACTGGCCAGGTGCCTCAGGCAATGATCGGCAAAGGGGCTTTCCAGGAGACCGACTTTTTCGGGATGACCTTGCCGATCGTGAAGCACAGTTACCTGATCACGAACATTGCGGACATCCCACGCATCGTGAAGGAAGCTTTTTATATTGCCACATCCGGCCGGCCGGGCCCGGTGGTGATCGATTTTCCGAAGAATATTCAGCAGCAGCGAGCTCAGCCGGTTTGGCCGAAAGAAATCTCGCTGCGCGGTTATAATCCGATCAAGAAAGCGGACGACATCAGTCTGAATGAGATCATAGGGTTAATCGAAAAATCGGAGCGTCCCGTGTTGTATTGCGGTGGCGGTATCATCAGCGGCAATGCGGCTGAGGAATTGCGAAAGTTTGTGGATGCCACGGGTATCCCGGTGACCACGACGATCATGGGTTGCGGTGGTTTCCCCGAGACACATCCCCTCTCGCTACGCTGGCTGGGCATGCATGGGGCGGCTTACGCCAACTGGGCTGTGAGCGGAGAATTCAAGCACCGCGAAAGCATGGATCAACCGATGGAAAAGATCGCGGACGGAGCGGACCTGTTGCTCGCGTTCGGGGTCCGTTTCGATGACCGCGTGACGGGCAAAGTGGAGAAGTTCTGCGAGACGGGAACGATTGTCCACATCGACATCGACCAATCTGAATTTAACAAAAACCGCAAAGTGGCGCTGGCCATTGAGAGCGATATCAAATACGCGATTGGGCGGTTGAACGACATGGTGGCCAAACGGCCCATCGTGAAAAAATTTGATACCTGGCACAAACAAATCGAAAAATGGAAAGCCAAAGGGCCGCTGCGTTACGGGGTGACAGATGAAGTGTTGCGCTCGCAACACATGATGGATCACATGAACGGGGAATCGACCGAGGTAATTCTGCCGCAGATGGTGATCGAGATGCTGTATGAATTGACCAAAGGGGAGGCGATCATCACGACTGGCGTGGGCCAGCACCAGATGTGGGCGGGACAGTGGTATAAATACCAATTCCCACGACAATTCCTGACCAGCGCGGGATTGGGGGCGATGGGTTACGGTTATCCGGCAGCGCTCGGCGCGAAGGTGGCCTGCCCTGACAAGCAAGTGGTGGACATCGACGGAGATGGATCGTTCCTGATGAACGTGCAGGAGCTGGCCACGGCGCACATCGAGAAGATTGCAGCCAAGGCAATCATCCTGAACAACCAGCACCTGGGAATGGTGGTGCAATGGGAAGACAAGTTTTACAAAGGCAACCGCGGTCACACCTACCTGGGCGACCCGGATAACATGAAGAAGATCTACCCGGACTACGTGACCCTGGCGAAGGGCTTCAATGTGCCCTGCGAGCGGGTGATGTTCCGCAAGGACCTGCGCGCGGCGCTGCAACGGATGCTGGATTCCGATCAGCCGTACCTGCTGGACGTGATCACGCCTTATACGGAGCACGTGCTGCCCTTTATTCCGGCAGGGCGAACAGTGGCGGATATGTATTATTGATTTCGAATCGTAACCTGTTTCGACAGGCTTAAGCTTAGCGCGGCGTTCCTTCACCGGGAACGCCGCTTTTTTGCGGGTGGGAAGAATTAAAGCGATTCAGTTGAATTTCGAGGAGCGTCCAGACGGCCATCTCGATGCTGTGCTTACGGGGGATATTTTCTTCGACCGAAAGTGCCTTGTTTCGTTTGGGTGCTTTGTTAGGATTCATTCGCATGCAGAGATTGTTTTTGATTTTGGTTTCGCTGTGTTTGGCGCTCTCCTGCCCGGCAGCGGATAAGACGTTCAATTTCGCCGATATGGCGGTGAACTCTTTTCCAACCGGGTTCGTCAGTTGGGTCACGGGCACCGGGGCTCCGGGCGAATGGAAGATTGTCGAAGAATCCCTGGACACGTCACCAACTGCACCGCGCGGGAACGGTCCAAAATATACCCGGGTGGTGCTTGGACAGCTTTCGAACAACCCCATCGACGAGCATTTTCCGCTGCTCGTTTATGACGGAATAAGCTTCACCGATTTCACCCTGACCACGAAATTCAAAACGGTGAAAGGAACGCTGGAGCAGATGGCAGGGATTGCTTTTCGGATCCAGAACCCGAGCAATTACTACGTGATTCGCGCGAGTTCACTCGGGAATAACGTCCGATTTTACAAAGTGGTGAATGGGGACCGGAGCCCGCCACTGGGACCTGAAGTGCCGGTGCCGACGGGGATCTGGCAGGAGTTGAAGTTAGAGGTGAAGGCTAACACGATTCGTTTTTTCCTGAACGAAAAGGATATTTTCCCGTTAATGACGGATAATACTTTCCGGGAAGGAAAGATTGGTTTTTGGACAAAGTCCGACTCCGTCTCTTATTTTTCGGACACGCAGATCCATTACACGCCCAGAGTCATTTTCGCCCAGTTGCTGGTCAATGATTTGTTGAAGCAAAACCCACGGCTGCTGGGGGTGAAGATTTTTGCGATCAATCCGAAAACATCGGCTCCTTTGCAAATTGTAGCCAGCACCTCGGCGGCGGACATAGGAATCAAGGGTGAAGAGCCAGAGCGCCAGGTGATAGAGAAAAACGCGATGTATTACGGCAAAGGGAAGGATGTCTGCGAAGTGACGATCCCGTTGCATGATCGAAATGGCGAAACCGTGGCGGCGCTACGTTTGAGGATGAAGCCATTCCCGGGGCAGACGGAACAGAATGCCCTGGCGCGAAGTTTGCCGATACGGGCGGAAATAGAAGGAAGAATTCCCTCAGCAGTGGATCTTTTCGAGTAGCAGAGCGGGTAAAAAAAATGCGGCGGTTGTTGGATTTCGATCACAGGGCCAGTTGGGCTAACGGCTTCCCCGTGCGGTGTATCGACTGGTTGTTGTCTACCCTGCCGTTTAGAGCTGGTACCAGAAAAGGGTGGAGATTCGTTCTTTTACCCGCTTGAAGATGGAGCGTTGTTTCCAGCGTTCCATGGTCATTTCGCGGGCCACCTGTTTGTCCTTCTCAAATTGCGAACTCATGATTTTGGCGAATTCAGGAGAGTAGACGTTAAGGTTAGCCTCGTCGTTCAGAGCGAAGGAGCGATTGTCAAAGTTGCCGGAGCCGACAGATACCCAGACGTCATCGACAATCATGATTTTACAATGATACATGGTGGGTTGGTATTCGTAGATCCTGAT
The DNA here is from genome assembly GCA_028293375.1 of Verrucomicrobiales bacterium. Classification (GTDB taxonomy): domain Bacteria; phylum Verrucomicrobiota; class Verrucomicrobiia; order Limisphaerales; family JAQGOY01; genus JAQGOY01. Next base: position 21,341 of record JAQGOY010000130.1, read on the forward strand.
GCCGCTTTTGAGCATGTCATACCAATAGGCATGGGAAGCGTGGCGGACGACCTGAACGTCCGTCTTTTTGCCCGGGACGATAATTTCGATGTTGACTCCCCTTTTCCGGGCTTCCTGGAGTTCTTTCAACGCCCTGGAACCAGGAACGAAATAGGCGGCAGAGAGCTTGATGTTTTTTTGGGCTGCGGCGATAGCGAGCAGGTACATGAGACGCAGGTTTTCAGAACCTTCACGAGGGGAGCTCTGCATGGCCTGGGCGAACTCGTTTCCAGCGCGGGACAATTGGGGGAAATAATCGTCGCCATGGAGTACTTTTTCGTGGGTCTTGAGCCAGTTATCCATGAAAGCGGCCTGCATCTGGGCCACGGCGGGGCCTTCCAATTTGAAATGAGAATCGCGCCAATGATTCTCGTCCTGAGCATTGCCAGTCCACTCATCTGCAATGCCGACTCCGCCGGTGAAGGCGACTTTGCCGTCAACCACGAGAATCTTCCTGTGAGTCCGGTGGTTGATACGCGAAAGGTCGTACCAATGGAGTGGGTGGTAGCGCTCGAACTGGACGCCAGCAACTTCCATTTCTTTAATGTACTTGGAATCCATTTTGTTGGCTCCCAGCCAATCGACAAGGACGTGGACCTGCACGCCATTCGTGGCGCGCCCGGCAAGGGCATCCGCGAAGTTTTTTCCAATTTCACCAGCCCAATAGATGTAGGTTTCAAAGTCGATGGTCTTTTGGGCGGCTTTGATGGATTCGAGCATGGCTGGGAAAATTTCGTCGCCGTTGACGTAAGCTGTAACTTTATTTCCCGGGAGGAAACCAGGGCCGACAAGCTGGCCCATGGTGCGAAGAAACTCGCCGTCTTCGACGGAATATTTGGTGTCGATGTCGTAGTTGATTTTACGGCCCATCGAGGAGATGCAGCCGGACGACAGTATTAAATCGAGGAATAGAAATACCCAGGCAGCCACACGCATGGGGTAAATTTGAGCGATTTTTTTTTGATCGGCAACCTGCAAATCAGACAGGCGCGGGCAAAAAAAGGCCCCCTTCCATTGAGAACGGAAGGGGGCTTGTAGTCCTACTAAAAATCTAGTTCAACACGCAATCAACAGTGATACGTGGTTGTGGATGCTTATTCTCGTGCAAGAGGGCCAGCACTTCCTCGCGGGTCAGTGTTTCGTGTTTCAAAAGCGCCTGGGCCAGTTTATGGGTGTTTTCTTTTTCTTTGAGCACGAGGTCATAGGCTTCTTTATCGGCCTGCTCGAGGAGGCGATTGATTTCTTCCTCGGCGTCTGAATGATCGACCTGATAGTAAAGTTTATCGCCCATGCCCCAGTGGTGAATCATGTTCTTAGCGAGGTCCTTGGCGGAGTTAAGGTCGCCATGAGCTCCATTAGTGGTGGCTCCGTAGAAGACTCTTTCAGCAGCGCGACCGCCCATGAGCACACTGAGCTGCTCGAGGATGAACGTCTTCATGTAAATGTTATGGTCTTCCGTGGGAAGCATGGTGGTGGTGCCGAGTGCCTGGCCACGGGGAATGATGCTCACCTTGTATAAGGGAGGGAGGAGCGTTTTGTTAAGATTCACGATGGTGTGGCCTGCTTCGTGGTAGGCGACCATTTCGCGTTCAGCTTTGCGGAGGACCATGGATTTGCGTTCCTTGCCCCAGCGCACTTTATCGCGGGCTTCCTCGAGTTCGGCCATGTGAATTTCGGTGTGATTCTTTTGTGCGGACATAATGGCCGCTTCGTTGAGTATGGCGGCGAGGTCGGCTCCGGAAAGTTCAGAGGTGCTTTGAGCGAGCACAGCGAGAGATTTTTCTTTGTTCGAGATGGGTTTATTTTTGGCCTGAACGGCGAGGATCTCGGCGCGGCCTTTCATGTCAGGAAGGAGCACCTGCACCTTGCGATCAAAACGGCCCGGGCGCATGAGGGCGTCGTCCAGATCTTCCGGGCGATTGGTGGCGGCGACAACAACGATGCCTTCGCTATTCTCGAAGCCATCCATGGCAGCGAGCAAGGCGTTGTTAGTTTGCTGAAGTTCGCTGTTTGAATCGGCGCGCCGTTTCTTTCCGAGACAGTCGACTTCATCGATGAAAATAATAGCCGGGGCATTTTTGCGGGCCTGCTTGAAAAGTTCGCGAATGCGCTTGGCGCCCACGCCGACAAAGACTTCGTTAAAATCAGATCCATGGGCGCTGAAGAAATTGGCCTGGGCTTCCCCGGCAATAGCCTTGGCGAGCAATGTTTTGCCAGTTCCAGGAGGTCCGATGAGCAATATACCTTTGGGTAACTTTCCGCCGAAGGTTTTGTATTTAGCGGGATTTTTGAGAAAGTCGACGACCTCGGCGACTTCCGCCTTGGCTTCATCCACGCCGGCGACATCCGAAAAGCGGGTGGTGGGACGTTCGCGAATCATGTGGCTTTTGCCTTTACCCATGTTGAGCTGGTAATAGAGCAGAAAAACCAGAAGTGCACCGGTAAGAATGATGGGAACCACTTTGATCATGTCCGCTTTCATCCCCTGCCCCGGGATGAGAATCTCGACGGATTTATTTTCGTAAAGAGCCTTGATTTCGGCTTCTTCCAAATGGGTGGAGAGAGAAAAGGCAGTGGTTTTTGCCCCTTCCTTTCGCTCGCCGGAAACCTGGTATATACCGGGATAGACGGTGGGAGTGACTTCGGCTTTGATGATGGCGTCCTGCTTGATCCACGATTGCAGCTGAGTCCTGGTGACTTCGGATTGGCCAACCCGCGTCGAATAGAAAATGGCAAACGCAGCAATCAGAAGAGCAGCGCCACCAGCCAATAGATATCGATAGTTTTTAGACATGGGATTCAAAAATTCCTTTGTTCCAGTGAAGGAACGAGAAAAAGTGAACATGGATCATGCCAATGTGGAGGGAGTTAGGACGAAAGTGGGTAAAAAACGAGAAAAAGCTTCAATCAGGTCGTATCGGGGAAATCTCTAACGTTAGCGGAGGTAAAAACCTGTCTCGGGTGGTGTGTTTTCGAACAGAGATTGTCTTAACTTGAGACAGGGAGTTTCGAATTCGGGCAACCCGAGTCTCCAAGTTCGGAAATCAAACGATCTTGAAGTCTAGTTAATGGGCCGTTAGTTTCGGACCGGCGTGCGCCCGTAGCTCAGTTGGATAGAGCATCGGATTTCTAATCCGATGGTCGTTGGTTCGATCCCAACCGGGCGCACCATTTTTCGTCGGGAGGGTTTCCATGTTGTGCAAAGCAACGGGTTGAGAGTACGTTAGGCAGAATGGCGAGCGCGGACAAAATTCAGTTTTTTAACCGATATAGCGGCAAGGTGGAGACAGAGGAAGTATATGGGGAAGGTTTTCTTCGATGGACTTATGGAAATCCGCTCGGAAAAGCTTCGCTTCACACCCTGGTCAAGCGCTCCGCTTTTTCAAAATGGTATGGCCGGAAGATGAACGCGCCCGCATCCAAAAAAAAGGTGCTCCCGTTTATCCAAAAATATGGGTTGAAGGCGGAGGAATTTGCGGATGACCCGAAAACATTCAAAAACTTCAACCAGTTCTTTTATCGAAAGCTGAAACCCGGAGCACGTCCTGTCGCGAAGGATCAGAAAACGGCAGTGTTTCCAGCCGATGGACGACACCTTGGAATTCAGCATTTATCGGAGATCGATGGGTTGTTCGTCAAAGGGCACTATTTTGATCTTGTGAAGTTGATCAAGGACGACCAGTTGGCCAAACGATTTGCGGATGGAAGCATGCTATTATCCAGGCTATGCCCTGTGGATTATCATCGGTTTCATTTTCCAGTAGATGGGGTGGCATCAGAAACCCGGCAGATACGCGGCCACTTGTATTCGGTAAATCCGATAGCATTGAAAAAAAACATCCACATCTTTACCCAGAACAAAAGGGCATTCTGCCAGATTGATTCCAAAGAGTTTGGATTGGTTTTAATGTTCGAGATAGGGGCAACATGTGTGGGTAGTTTTGAATACACCTATAAGCCGGGCCAGGTGAGCAAAGGAGAAGAAAAGGGATTCTTCAAGTTTGGAGGGTCATCAACGATTACTTTGTTCGAAAAGAATCGAATCCGGCTGGACGATGACCTGATTAGTAATTCCAAGCAGAACCGCGAGCTTTACGCGCGCATGGGAGACCATTTGGGGACCGCATGGTGAAGGCGCAGGCAAAAACATGTCCTGGTTGCGGCGAGGAGAACGGCTGTTGCATTGCGGAAGGAAAGACAACATGTTGGTGTTTCCAGGTGGCACTGAGGCCGGATGCAACTCAAAAACTTGCTGAACGCGCCGAAAAAGATCACTGTTACTGCAGAAGCTGCCTGACAAATTTTAATAATGGAATCAACTCTCACAAATAACCAACTCCGCCAGTTAAAAGCCAAAGCCCAGCATATGGATGCCTCCCTTAAGATCGGCAAGGCTGGATTTAGCGACGGATTCATTGCCACCCTGAAGCGCGAGCTGGAACTGCATGAACTGGTCAAAGTTAAATTTGACGAGTTCAAGGAAGAGAAAAAAGTGCTGGCGCCGGAGCTTGCTGAAAAGACGGGCAGCCATCTTGTGATGCGAGTCGGAAACGTGGCTGTTTATTTCAAACAAAACGCGGAGGCGGGGAAACGAAAAATCAAATTCGTCGAGCCGACCCCCGAGCAAAAGAGTTAGGATTGCATCTAAGATTTGTGGGTGCAGACAAGATCCAGCTCGGGCTTGATTCCCCATCTTTCTGCCACACCAGATAGTTCAGGGTTCATGCCCCACTGGTCCGCCACGACCTCACCGCTGTAGGAAGGGCTCCCGCCTTTGAGGGTCATGCAGCCTTTGTTATTTCCAATCATGTCGATTTCCCCGGATTCCTGAGGGCTCAACTTGATATCAGGAAGGTCAGCCAATTCCTGGACCTTTTGCTCGATTGATTTAGTACCTTCGCCGACTTCCTGGATCAGGGTGGGAAGCACGCAACCGACTGCGGGCTGACTGAGGTTCCAAATACAAGCGAGTTGCAGCATGGTGAGCTTGTGAGCCTCGGCAATGTGGCGCATTTGCTCCAGTTTAGTATTGCCTGCCTCGACCCAACCGGCGGGACGGAATCCGCGGTGGTCCTGAGCTCCGAATTTGTGGCCATTTTTTACGTCATCATGGAACAAGCCACCGTAGTCAACGACGCGAGTGATTAATTTAACCCCGTGCTTTTCGGCTGCGGGAAGCACCATGGCTCCAGGCCATTTTTCCATGGGATTCAAAATAATCATGGCCCAGTCGATCTGGCTACCGAACTTCTCAAAGCAGGCGATGACATCGAGAGTGAAACCATTGGCCGGACCAGGCGCAACGCCCAACATTTTGGCACGACCGGATTTTTTTAAATTGGCCATGGCGTTCCATACGAGCTCGCTGGAATAGCCGATGGAGTCGGGATTATGCAAAAGCAGTAGATCCAGATAATCGGTCTTGCAACGGGCCACTACTTTGGACGTGGCCATCTCGATGTAGTCAGCGAATTGATCCTGGGAGCGAAGCTTTGGGTCGGTGAACCGGGGATAACCTTTGGAACCTTCGCGCTTCCCGGTGTAAAAGTCGTGACCAATGGCGCCGATCAAGCAAAAGGAATCCCTTGGGAAGACCGAAAGCGCATTGCCGAGCAACTCATCAGCCTGACCATTGCCGTAAACATCAGCGGTCATGAAAGAGCGAATTCCCTTTTCGTAAGCATGCCGAATGACAGAGATAAAGCGCTCGTCGGACAACGGTTCTCCGTAATGCATGAACCGTCCGCCATTCCAAGTGCCGTATGCTGTGCGTGTGACTTCCATATTTAATTTGGAATGTAACGATTCACTTGGAAGGGTCAAACGTTTTGACCGGGAGCTAAAAATCAGGAAAATGGAGGAATGCAGCATTCGAAAGAAGATTCACGCGCGCTCTACATCATGATTGGCGGCTTTTTGGGAGCAGGCAAAACGACTGCGGTGGCAAAATTAGCTGCCTTTTTGACAAAAAAGGGTAAACGCGTGGGCCTGATCACCAACGACCAGGCGGGGAACCTGGTCGATACGCGCATGTTGAAGTCCCACGGATTTTCGACAGAAGAAATCGCCGGAGGATGCTTTTGTTGCAAATTTAAT
>JAQGOY010000141.1 GCA_028293375.1 Verrucomicrobiales bacterium
GATTTGTTTCCGTGTGCCTTTTTCAAAATGAAATTCCGGACGATCTGATCATCGAGAGAACCACGTCCACCAAAAAGGTGTTCGCTTTTACCAACCGAAGCCGCGTCAGGACTCGTTCGGCCCGGCAAGCTTGCCAGCGCATGAATAAAATAATTCAAATGGTGGCCGGTCTCCTTTTGGCAGGCGTCCAGCGGCAGGTTGCGTCTCGACAACGATCAAAAACGAGATGAAGTGCGCGAAATGCGAATGTCCTCATTTTCAAGAAGACCCGGCAAAACCGATGAAGTGCAAAATGTGCGGACAGAGCGCCGAAGAGCACAAAGCGGTGACTCCAGGCGCCGGTGAAAAGCAGGAACATCAGCATTAGGCTTTGCTTTCAACGAATTTAATATTCGAGAAGACCGCGGACAGCGGCAGGCCCAACCGGCGCAGAATCGGCAAACACTAACGCCATCGTTCGGTAGCCCATGGAATTTGGAAAAAACACGGATTAAAAAGGAGTGAAGGCAACGGAAAGTGCGATTTGTCGGCTGCCGCCTGAGCGGCCATGGTTTAAGAAGAAAAGCTGGACGGAGGTCCTGCTAACAATCCCCGATCCGATCAACTTGCACTGATGAAAAGAGATTTTTAAAAGCCAATGGAATCGAGTAGCGCATCTTCTACCATACTTTTCACGCACCCATCACTGCCGCAAGGACCGGATACTGGGAGGCAAAGAGCAGGTCTTTGCCAATGAGAGCGAAGGGGAGGAGGCCCAATCGAAGGTCAAGAGCGAGCCGCAACTGAAGCTGGTGGGCGATGAGCAATGCTGGGGGCCGATCGTCGCAATGCTGAAGCAGAAGAATCCCGGCGATCCAACGAGCGAAGCTTAAGAGCTTCCTGTTGATCCAGGATGGAGAATTCCCTGCCGAGTATGGCGAAGATGAAGAAAACAATAAAGGCAATGGCGCCCACGGGACGCATCAGCCCGAAAAACATATTCTCCTGGAGATCACTGAATCCGATGGCGAAACTGAGAAGAGAGACAGTTATGGTAATGTATTTAAGTTTCATAATATTGAAACTGTAGGGTTGTTTTCGTTGGAGTGCTTCACACTGGTTGCCGGAAACAAATCAGGAATTGTCCTGGAGGGAGTTTCAGAAGCATGCTGACATTTATTCATTCAACCCCCAATCCTGATGGGGAACGGTTTCCAAAAGATGCCTGGCGATGTCTTGTGAAACTTGTGGTTGATGGGACCGAGGCGTGGAATCGGAAACGTGATTCACGGCGGCTAACAGTTCGTCGAAAGTGAAGGGCTTCTGGATGCAGGCGGCCAGGCCAAGCCCCTCGTTCTCGGGAGAATCAAGTCTGGAGGCGGAGGCGGAAGCGAGGATGATGGGGATTCCGATCCCGGCAGCCCTGATTTTCTCAATCATCTCAAGGCCGGTCATCACAGGCATATCATTGTCGGTGATGATTAAATCGAATGGATGAGAGTGAAGTGCCCGCCAACCCTGGAGGCCGTTGGAGGCTGGAGTGACTTTAAATCCTCGTTTTGTAAGAACGATGGTGGCAAAGCGAAGGATATCGGCATCGTCTTCGACATAAAGGATGTCAAGAGTCCGGCCATTTTCAACTCGTTCCGCGAGCCGTTCCCGAGGAGGGGCAAGGTCCTTGCAGACCGGTGTCGTATTCTTAACATAGCCTGGATTCATGGACTTAGAATCCCATGATGAAGGCGAAGGGTAAATTGGTAGCCGGGGTAAAATTCACTAAGAAAAATCTTTATACCGCCCGAGCTGTACGGATGGTGTATTGCGAGAAAAGGAACTGCGGGTAAGGGAAGCTTAAGTTTGTTGATCCTCGGTCTCAATCCAACGGACAGCATGGCGCACGAGGGAAGTGGAATCCTTGAGTTCCAGTTTTTCCTTAATATGTGCGCGATGAACATCGACAGTTTTCGGGCTGAGATGAAGCTGGCCGGCGATTTCGCGGGTGCTCTTGCCATGACCAATGAGCTGGAGCACTTCAAATTCGCGATCGCTTAATTTTTTGATGGGTGATGAAGAGCCTCGAGGGGTTTGGCCTGACATGGCATCCAGAATGCGTTGAGACATCTCGTCGCTGACATAGACCTGGCCACTTAAAACGCGCCGAATAGCGGCCAGCAATTTTTCACCTCCGGCCTCCTTCATGATATAACCGCGTGCTCCCGCGCGGATGGCGCGTTCAGCATAAATGACTTCGTCGTGCATGGAGACGACGAGAATCGAAAGAGAGGGATAAAGGGCGAGAATGTCCTTGATGAACTCCACCCCACTTCTGCCAGGCATGGTCATGTCGGTCATCACCAAATCCGGATGGATTTTCGACAGGCTTTGCATGGCTTCGGAAGGGTTTCCGGCCTCCTGGCAAACCTCGATGTCCGATTGTTTGTTGATGAGTTGAACAACGCCGGCCCTGGTCATGGGATGATCGTCCACCACAAGTATCTTCTTGCGCGGTGTGGAAGAGAGCAAAGATTTAACCGGAACATGGGCTTTCGCCTGACGAGCAGGAGATTTGGATTTGGGTTTGCCTTTATTCATTGTTCCCGGTGGATGTTGCAAATAATCCTGGTTCCTTTTCGAGGTGCCGAATCGATGGTCAAAACCGCACCAATGAGGTCCGCCCGGTAGTTCATGGCGCGAAGCCCCATGCCACCGTCACTAATGGCTGCCGGAGCAAAGCCGCGGCCGTCATCCGATATCAGCAAAGAAATATCACAGCGGGAAATGGAGAGCGAAATGGAAATTAATTTTGGACGTCCGTGCTTCAGCGCGTTGTTGACACTTTCCTGGGCAATACGAAAGAGCTGGTTTGCCACGCCTTCATCCAAAATCTCCACTGACGATTCAGGATGGATGAAATGGCATTTTACTTTGGCGAGTGTCCTGGTGTTTTCGGCCAGTTTTTGGAGTGCGGTGGCGAGGCCGTCCCCATGGAGGGAGACTGGCGAGAGGCCATTGGCCATTCCACGAGCATGTCGAATGGCCTCGCGAAGGCGTGACGCAATTTCATCCATCGGTTCCACGAGCGCTGGAGCCTGTTCCTTCACATCATCCTTCAGGCCGGTGACGAAGAATTCCAGAGCGGTCAACTGTTGGCCGAGACCATCGTGAAGATCCCGGCCGATGCGCGCCTGTTCGCGGTCGCTAATATCGAGAATTTCACGCTCCAATTGATGCTTTTCCGTGATGTCGCGCATGACAACGACGAGGTGGGTAGGGGCATGGGAGTGATTGAATACCCAGGCCATGGTGGAATCGAACACCAACTGAGACCCCAGTTTCGAGAGAAGACGCATTTCACCCCTAAAAGGTTTTCCAGAAGTAAGTACCCGTCGAAGACTAGGCCAGGGGCCGGTGAGTTCCTCCAGCCTGGTGAGAGAATTTCCGACCAGGCTGGACGTGGGAATTCCAGTCAGGGTCACGAAAGTAGGGTTCACATAATGAATGTCAGGATCGACCTTTCGTTGAGAAAAAATAATGACCGCGGAATAGCTCTGCTCAACAACCGTCTGGCTGAGTCGGGCCTGTTTTTCGGCAATTTCCAGCCTTCTGCCGCGTTCGATCTGCGAAAAGGCGTGATGCACCACTGCGGGAAGAAATTCAATAAATTGGGCATCCTTTACCAGGTAATCCAAGGCGCCCGTTTTCATCATCTCGACGGCAACTCTCTCGTCACCTTGGCCGGTGATAATAATAAAAGGGAGTTGGCGATTGATTTTCGTGAGTTGATGAATGAGATCCCGACCCTGCAGGTCTGGCAGCTTCAGGTCCAGGAGCATCAAATCAGCTTCGTGGGAAGTCAGCCAGGCAATGGCTTTACTCCCGGAGGAAGCGGTTGAAACAGTGAAACCTTCCCGGGCGAGGGATTTACTGACGAGTCGCAGCAATCCCGCGTCGTCATCCACCACAAAAACCACGAAAGGCTGGCGAGAGGGCATAGCGAAATCAGCGTTCAGCGGGAGAATCCAGCTTCGGCACCTGCACCAGGGTCATGAACAAGCCCAGATGTTTGATCGCCTCCGAAAATTTTTCATGGTCGACGGGTTTGACGATATAACTGCTGCAGCCCAGTTCATGACAGAGTGCCACATCCCGTGGGTCGTCAGTGGTGGTAAGCATGGTGACAGGTAATCTCCTGAGATTCTGGTCAGCTTTGATTTGGCGGAGAACCTCGACGCCATCGACTTTGGGCATGCGAATATCGAGGAGAAGCAAATAGGAATCGTCTGGAGTTCGAATGGGTGCAGTGGTCTTGACAAAAAGGAAGTCAAGAATGTCCTGTCCATTTTCGAAACAGAGAATGGAGTTGTTAATCCCAACCCGGCGCAGATTTTTTTCGATCAAACGAGAATGTCCTGCATCATCATCTGCAATAAGAATCACCACTTCGCGTGTCATTAATCGAAAATTAACAAATTTTTCAGGTTTTTGCACTGGTGTTCTTTGGATTTGATTGGCTCAAGGGGTGTACAGTTTCAGCGCGAGGCAATGAAACAAAAAAAGTGCTGCCCATGCCGGCAGCAGAACTGACCCAGATCCGACCGTTTTGTCTTTCCAATATTTTCTGTGCGATGGCGAGACCCAACCCCTCTCCTGAACTTTCGCGCGGATTGAGGCGATGAAAGATTTCAAAGACTCGCGATTGATGCTCCGGGGCAATGCCAATCCCGTTATCCTGCACTGCGTAAACAGATCTCTCATTTTCGCTGGCGCCTGAAATACGGATGTGCAGCTTGCGGGCCGGGTCGGCGTACTTCATGGCATTATCAAGGAGGTTGGAAAAAACCTGGTTGATCTGGATGGCATCACCCAGGCAGGAAGGCAACGCGAGGAGTTCAACGACCGCCTCCTGCCGCTTCAGTTGAAAGTCGATGGTCCTGGAGATATCAAGCAGCATGGCATTCATATCAAGCGGCTCGATGTTCAACGCAGCTCGTCCAAGCCTGGAAAACCGGAGAAAGCCCGCCAGCAATTTGTCCATTTTGGCAACGCCTGCCTGGATAAAAGACAAGGCCTCTGGAATATCTTCATTCAAAAGCGACAATACTTCCTCTTTATTCACAGTAACGCCTGGAGTATTGGAAATTCTGGAGATAATACTTTCGCAAGATTTGGCCAATTCATTACTGAATCCCTGCACATTCACCAAAGGGGAGCGCAAGTCATGCGAGGCGACATAGACAACGGTTTCGAGCTCCTTGTTCTTTTCCGCCACTTCATTGGCATATTGAGCCAACCTCAATTCATCGGCCTTTCGAGCCGAAATATCGGTTCGAATAGCGATGTATTGGACGGGCCTGCCTTTTTCATCCAGGAAGGGGAAAATAGTGGTATCAACCCAGTAGCAAGACCCGTCGCGGGCGCGATTCCGTATTTCTCCGCGCCAGATGCTCCCGTGAGAAATGGTCTTCCAAAGGTCAGTGAAAAAAGAGACAGGATGGTAACCGGAGTTGATGATCCGGTGATTCCGCCCAATGAGTTCCTCACGAGAGTACTTGGAGATCTGGCAAAACTTGTCATTGACGTAGGTGATATCTCCTTTGGAATCTGTGATGGCAACGATCGAATGGGCATCGAGCGCGGCTTTAATGTCGCTAAGCTCCTTCAAGGCGGAATGCACGCGCGCGTCTGCCTGTTGGTGTAAAAGACTCTCGGACCGATGAGTATCAAGTGCCTGAATTAATTCTGCCCTCGACATGTCGGAGTAGTCATTCATCAGGAACAAGATAGAAGGCAAAATATCTCTTTGCTAGCGAAAGAGCAAAACTCACGCAGCGGGAAGGTGGCCCCGGAAATCCGAGGGGGATTCACCAACAACCTTTTTAAATACGCGGTTGAAGTGTGTCAGTGACTGGAAACCGACTTCATAAGCGATCTCACTTACGCGAAGGTTTGGATTAAGCAACAGATTGCGCGCTTTTTCGACTCTCAACCGCGAGACGAACTCGGTGAAGGTAACGCCACTGACTTTGCGGAAGAGTTTGCAAAAGTAAAAAATGCTGGTGTGCATGGCTTGAGCGACCTGACCGAGAGACAAATCTTCCGTCAAATGCTCCTCGATATATTTCTTTGCCCTGGAGATCACGGGAGGCTCCGAATTGGCCTGCTGAACCGAAATCTGGTTGCTTTTCATGGAGAGATGGTCGGCAAAGACACGGAGCAGGTGATTGATTGAATGGAGCTTTTTTTCCGAAAGGACAGGGGTTTGGAAGTAGGCGTCCCGAGCATGTTCGTTATCAAGATCTGCGCCGAGGGTGCGCGCATAATCGACGGCGCGTTGAAAGCCAGCTGAGGTCGGTTTCTGGTGCATAACCTGCCCGGTTTGAAGAAAACCGATGGTTTGGTTCCCGAGTTTGACCGGGACGGCGGATTCGCAAAGACCATAAGCGCAGGTCAGGGAGGAGGCTTCGTTCATGGCGGATTGCGCCAGTTTTTCCTGCATCTGGAGGCAGGCGCCGCAGGTTTTGCTCTTGTCAGCCATCAAAGCGCAGAATGGGTTTTCCTTTCGCTTGCCATGAAGGGGAAGTTGCCAGGTTTCCACGCTTCGGAGAGTGACCGGGAGGCCAGTGGTCTCTGAAAAAGCAGATTCGTAATCTCGGTAATCCCGGGATTGGCCAAGCGTTTCAATCAATTGTCCATTCTCGTTCATAATTCGACTTTCGTTTCCCTCGCTGTCTCACCATTTTTTGCTTGGGCGAGAGCAATGTAGGGTGGGGATGAACGGTTGGGTATTGGGTGGCGCTCCCTGGTTGGATGAGACGCACTCCCTAGAGGCATAGGGAAAATCTTTATCGAATGCCTTGGGAATTGTGATTTTTCAACGAAAATGGCGATTGATGGTCAGAATACCTGAACCCTGAGTCCCGAGGATTGCTGAACGCGACTGGCGATGTTGTTCAATGTTTTCAACGACAGATGCCCACTTTTTGAAGCGGCGGGCTGCCTGGTGGACGAGTAAACCTGAACCAGTGATATTTGTGCTCCAGCCTGTTTTAAGTCAGTAAGACGCTGGACGTATTCCTCGATTTCGTGCTGGGATGGTTCGCCATTATCGATTTCGGGAAAAAGACTCTGAATGATGACTGGCCGTTTCCTGGCAAGGTCGAGGATGTTTTTCATGATCACGGCGAGGGAGCAATCCGTCTGATTGACGCGATTCATTGCCTCCTGGGTTCCCACTTCAAGCTTGGCCCAGATCTCATCTCTCGCGGTGAAATGAGCCAATCCATCGATCACTTGAGGGTGATGAA
>JAQGOY010000148.1 GCA_028293375.1 Verrucomicrobiales bacterium
GCTGATGTTTTGCACATCACTGGAATATCATGTCCTGATTACTTTGCCTTTGTTTGTTTTATCGGTTCCTTTCCATGATTTCCTGCCGTTGGCGCTGGTAAGCACTGTGTTTTCACTTTTCACCTGCGTAGTGGCTGCGGCACAGGCTGATTTGCCCCGCAAGCACCGCAAATGGTGGTCAAAATCTCTCATTGCGGTTCTCTACTTTCTGCAGCCCATCTGCCGCGGCTGGGCTCGATATCAGGGCCGGCTTGGGATCCCGCCGACTCCCCAGGAAGCCTTGAAAACCATCGGACCCAAGGCTCGAAAGTTGAGCGCGGGAGGAATTGACCTCGTTGCTTATTGGGGGAGTAAAGGGATCACACGGTATGATTTTTTATCTCGAACCCTGGAACGTCTCGAAAAACAAGGGTGGCAGCTTAAGACCGATGAAGGATGGAGCGAATACGATTTTGAAGTTTACGGCAGCAGATGGGCTCATTTGCAGGTGACCTCCGTGAGCGAGCCGCATCCCGAGAATGAAATGTTGAAATGCCGATTGCAAAGCGGTTGGTCGCTACCCGCGAAAATAACTTTTTGGGGATCACTGGCCATGGAGTTGCTCTTCATCGGCGTTTTGAGGGATTGGACTTATTGGATTTGGTTCGCCCTTTTGCCGAGCGCATTTATTGCATTTTGGCTCGATTGGGAATGCACCAATCTGCAAAGATTAATTGTCGCCGTCCTGGATGAAGTCGCTGAAGGAATGGGAATAAAAAAAGTTGATTTGAAAGAAAAACCTTAACCGCGCCGCGCATGATCCAATACCAGCAATTGTTGAAGCAAGTTCTTGAACACGGAAAGTTCAAAGCTGATCGAACCGGCACCGGAACCTATAGCCTGTTTGGAGCCCAGGCGCGATTTGACCTTTCCGCTGGATTCCCTCTTCTTACCACCAAAAAAGTGCATCTCCGTTCAATCATTCACGAGCTGCTTTGGTTTCTCAAAGGTGAAACAAACATCCGCTACCTAAAGGAAAATGGCGTCACGATTTGGGACGAATGGGCTGACGCGAACGGAGACCTGGGTCGGGTTTATGGCGCGCAATGGTGCGATTGGAAAACAGTGGATGGCCGTTCCATCAACCAAATTGACAACGTCATCGCGCAGATAAAAAAGAATCCCGATAGCCGTCGACTGATGGTCAGCGCCTGGAATGTGGGTGAAATCGAACAAATGGCGTTGCCGCCTTGCCATGCCCTCTTTCAATTTTTTGTGCAGGAAGGTCGATTAAGCTGCCAGCTTTATCAAAGGAGCGCGGATCTCTTCCTTGGAGTTCCTTTTAATATAGCTTCCTACGCTTTGTTGACTCACATGGTCGCGCAGGTTAGCGATCTACAGCCCGGCGATTTTGTGCATACTTTCGGCGACCTTCACCTTTATAGCAATCATCTTGACCAGGCCCGTTTGCAGCTAAGCAGGGAACCGCGCGCTCTGCCGCGGATGTCACTCAATCCCGCCATCAAAAACGTTCACGATTTCAAGTTCGAGGATTTTACTCTTTCCGGATACGATCCTCATCCCGGGATTAAAGCTCCCATCGCAGTTTGAATAACTCTGTCTTGCTCGTTTGCAGTGCGGGAATGATAATCCCGCAGCAAAGTTATGGGCTTACCTGAAATTCATTCGAACTGTGTTGCCATTGCCGCCATGTCGAGCAATCGCGTCATCGGTGCGAACAACACTATTCCCTGGCGGTTGCCTGAAGATTTCAAATGGTTCAAACAAACCACCCTCGGCCATATTCTTGTCATGGGTCGAAAGACATTCGAATCGATAGGCAGGCCGCTTCCTGGAAGAGAAACCATCGTTCTGAGCCGTTCGGCCAGCGCGTTCCCGGGGGTGCGAGTTATTCATTCTGCGGATCAATTGCCCCTGGACGACCCTCGCACACTGTTTATTTGCGGCGGCGCCGACATTTACCGCCAATTGTTACCTTTTTGCTCTGAATTGCTCCTCACCCACGTTGATCAAACAGTCGACGGAGACGCCACTTTTCCATTTTTCGAGGATCTCTTCGAACCAGTGGAAATTGTCCGTCAAACGCCGGAATTTAAAATAATCCGCTACCGCAACCGAAAACTCGAACAACCCCGGAAAATCACGGTCTGAGAAGTAATCGCGCCACATGTCGCAAATGCTGAAATCATCCGGGGCCATGGCTGTGGCCACTTTGGTAAGCCGCATCCTCGGATTCATCCGGGAGGCGGTTTATGCGGCATTTATGGGGGTGGGTCCCATTGCCTCGGCGTTTATCCTGGCTTTTCAAATTCCCAATTTGTTTCGCAGGCTGTTGGGCGAGGGAGCTCTCTCAGCTGCCTTCATTCCGTTATTCAAGGAGAAGGAAAAAACTTCCGGCCAGGCGGAAATGTGGCGAACGGCAAACGCCGTCATATCCGGACTTGTCGTGGCGGCAGTGGTCATCATCATCCTGGTCGTCGTCGGGGTTTCCATCTTTTTGTTCTTCGTCCACCCTGTTGAAAATTCATCCGGTATCCTCACAGAGCAGCATTTTTGGCGTCCGCATCTCGACTCGAATACCATCCTGATGTTTCATTTATTGCGCATCATGTTCCCCTACATGTTGCTTGTTTGTCTGGCCGCAATATTCATCGGGATGTTGAATGCCCGCGGGCATTTTTTTGTTCCAGCCATGGGCACCACGATTCTAAACGTGGTCATGATTGGTTCGGTGTATGCCATCGCTCCTCTGTTCGGAAAGACCCTTGATCGACGTATTTATGGGCTGGCCGTTGGAGTGCTGCTGGCTGGAATGGCACAAGCCGTTTATCAATTGTGGGCGTTAAAGAAAGATGGATTCCATTATCAATGGGTTTCCCCGTGGACCGACCAGAATGTTCGTGAAGTCGTCCGGAAGATGATCCCCGGCACGATGGGTGTTGCGGCATTCCAGATCAATGTTCTTCTCACTAATACGATGGCTTATCAAATGGACCAAAGTATTGTCGCCATTTTTGGTTATGCAGTGCGGCTGATGGAGCTTCCCCAGGGGATTTTCGGGGTTTCAGTGGCCACGTACATGCTCCCGACACTTTCCGCCATGGCCGTTGACAAAAACTATCCTTTGTTTCGAACCACTTTGCGGCAAGGCCTTTCCTATCTCTTTTTTGTAAATCTTTTGGCCTCCATTATCCTCGTGGTTCTGGCGGAACCGATCATTCGATTGCTTTTCGAGAGGGGTAAATTTGACCCGGTGGCAACCCATGAGGTCGCCATTGCGCTTCAATTCCTCGCCCCCGGATTGATTGTGTATTCGATGGTCAATGTACTTGCGCGATCATTCTATGCGCTGAACGATTATAAAACTCCGATGAAAATCAGTTTATTTTGCCTCGCGGTAAATTTACTTCTGGCCCTGGTTTTTCTTCCATTAATTCGACAGGCAGGACTCGGCCTTGCGAACACTCTTTCTTCAGTGTGCAACGTTTGTTTTCTGATCTATGCCCTGCGAATCAAACTAAAAAAACTGGAACTGCGCGAGCTTCGCAAAGAAAGCCTGCCTTTAATTTCCGCAGGGGTCGCAGCCGCCCTGGTCGCATGGGGTTTGTATCGAGTTTCAGACCGATACCTCGGCCATGCGAATCTTGGGACAAAACTGCTGCAGGTTTTCGGGCCTATCGGCGTGGCTTCGATACTCTATTACGGGCTCGCTGTTTGGGCCAGAGTTCCAGCTGCACACGAAGTGCTGAATCTATTCAAGGAAAAGCTACTGCGAAAAGTTTTAAAAAGCCCGCCGCCTCAATAATTACGTTGGGAGAAGTGTTCGGTTTTTCAAACGTACGGTTGCCACTTGTGGAAATCCTTTATCGTTGCGTGAATGGAGTGAAATCTGAATCGTCGAATCAGTTCCAATGAAACTTTTGCTACGAGCCCTGGTCATTCTTTTCGCATTGAACGCAGCTTTGGCTTCGGCAAGAGGCGCCTCGAATGTTTCTCACCCTCCCATTCCAATTCACTTTACTTTGAAAGAGCCAGGGTTTGTCACCCTGGTCGTGGATGATTCCGAGGGAAAGCGCGTTCGCAACCTGGTTTCCGAAACCGAATTTCCAGCCGGAGAAAATGTTTTCTATTGGGATGGACTCGATGATCTCGGCAGAGACACCCAGGCGGCCAGCCAGGCCGTTTATTATATTCCAGGAAAACTGGTGGCCCCTGGAAATTATACCGTGAGAGGATTGGTCCGGCCCCAAATTAATTTGAGATACCAGTTCAGCGTATACAACGAAGGCAAACCCCCGTGGCACACTGGCGATCGCTCGAGCGAGTGGCTGGCAAACCATACTCCTCCATTTGCAGTTTTGTTCGTTCCTGAGAACAGTGCACCAGCGCGACCCGGCAAGCCTTCTCCCGGAGGTCAAATGATTGTAGGTAGCCTGGTCAGTGAAGGAGGAAGCGGAGTAGCCTGGCTCGATTTAGAGGGCCACAAACTGCATGGACAACTTTGGATCGGCGGTGTTTGGACAGGAGCCTCACAACTGGCTCGAGACGAGGGACCGCACCCGGTGGATGGAGTTTACGCCTATTCGGGGTCAGCCTGGGATGACGAATTGCGGTTGTACGAACTCGTGCGAGACGGCAGCAAGGTAGCAGCTCCCCGAGACCAGCGGTTTGGAACCGGCGAAGATCGCCCTGTATTGAATCCAAAATGGAAGTTTCCGAAAGGAACCAAATTCCATGATCGTCTTCCTCAACCCGGCCTCGGTGGACTTGCGGTTCGCAACGGATTGCTGGTCGCCAGTCTGCCAACTCTGAACCAACTCTTATTTGTGGATGCGCGCGAACATAAAGAATTGGGGACAATTTCAGTGCCTGATCCGCGAGGAGTTTTCTTTGATGAAAACGGAAATCTGCTGGTGCTCTCCGGAACAAGACTGCTCCGGTACGAAATGGAAACGCTCCAGCAACCGCTGGGACTGCCGGCATTCAAGGAACCCCAAACGGTTGTGAATGTCGGATTGGAAGACCCTAAACAGATCACCATGGATCCCGCGCACCGGATCTACATCAGCGACTGGGGAGCAAGCCATCAGGTTAAAGTCTTCACGAACGATGGAAAAGCAGTTCGAACGATCGGACTGGGCGGTAAACCAATGGCTGGCCCTTATAACCCGAAACACATGAATCATCCCAATGGCATAACGATTTCCGGGGATGGAAAACTTTGGGTGGCGGAATCTGATGTTGGGCCCAAGCGAGTGAGTCTGTGGTCGCTCGATGGCAAATTTATCAAAGGATTCTATGGTCCACCCCAATATGGTGGTGGCGGGGAACTGGATCCTTTCGACAAGACCCTTTTTCATTTTGCCAGTTCTTATACCGGGTTCGGCGATCTCGAATCTGGAATGACCCTGAAACTCAATTGGAAGTCGAGATCCTTTGAGATCAAGGATGTCTATTATCGTCATGATGATGATCCGTCAGAGCTTCCAATGCGCAGTCACGGAAGCCTGGCCCCACAGACCCCCATCCTTTACAAAGGGCGCACTTACCTCACCAGCACGTTCACCACGGCGCCGACAGGTGGCGGGGAGCTGGGAGTGTTATGGAGTTTAGAACATGGAGTTGCCGTGGCACGCGCCGCCATTGGTTCGGCACGTTCCTGGTCATTGCTTAAATCAAACGAGAATTTTCGAGCGCGGGTTCCTGCCGGAGTAAGAGTGGAGGACGCCATCTTCGCCTGGAGCGATATCAACGGCAACGGAATCGCCGAGGCGGAAGAGGTGGAAGCGCGCGCCGGAAAATCCGGCTCCAGTGTGAAGGTGGACCGCGAACTGGGCATGACCACCGCGACGGGTCTTCGCTTCGTTCCAGTGAATTTTACCCCTAAGGGCGCGCCAATCTACGATCTTTCCCATCCGCAAATACTGGTCACGAACGCCCAATCGCCAGTTTCGTCGGGGGGAGGAGAAACAGTAGTTGGAAAAAATGGATGGACGATTTTTACCACCGCGCCAAAACCTTTCTCGGCGCACGGAGTGGGCGGAGTCCGCAATGGGATTCCCATGTGGAGTTATCCGAGCCTCTGGCATGGATTGCACGCATCCCACAATGCCCCAATGCCAGAACAGCCGGGAGAGCTTATCGGCACGACCCGGGTGATTGGGTATCCGGTTATACCCAGGGGATCGGACATTGGCGAAGTGTGGGGCATTAACGGCAATAAAGGTAATATTTATCTTTTCACCATGGATGGGTTATTTCTGGCGACTCTTTTTAAGGATGGACGAACAAAACTCTGGGATTTTCCGACAGATACACCCGGCATGCTGGTGAATGAGGCGAGTTTGCACGAGGAAAGTTTCTGGCCTTTTATGTCCCAAACTAAAACGGGCGAAATCTGGCTCAGCGTGCACGATGCCTGCCTCGTCCAAGTAGAGGGACTCGAAAAAACACGCCGACTGCCAGACAGCATGGTTAACGTAAATACCGAGCAACTGGCTGCCGCCCGTGAGTGGTTTGTGCAAAGCGAGGCAGATAGACAATTATTGCGAGATGACAAGTCCCCGTTGGACATCCCGATACGCGTCACTCCCATAACGGTTGACGGGAACCTTTCCGAATGGCAGACCAACATCTTCGTGACTATTGATAATCGAACCATCCAGGTGGGGGATTGGGGCAAGAAGAAACTGCAGGTCCAGGCCGCGATGCAAGTGACTGACGGGAGATTGTTTGCCGCCTTCATCACCGGTGACTCCAATTTACTGAGTAATTCCGGTGAGTCTCTGCCTTTGCTATTTAAGACGGGAGGCGCACTGGATTTGCAATTCGACGCGATCCCCGGAGGTGAGCGTTTGCTCGTGACTCAGGTCAAAGGCAGGACGGTAGCGGTCCTTTACCGCCCGAAAGTTCCAGGAACAGCAACGGAGCCTGTCGATTTCACCTCTCCTGTGAGATCTATTAAGTTTGATCGAGTCGACGACGTCAGTGCCGAAGTCATTTTGGCTCGCGGCACTAATGGTAATTTCGAAATGTCTGTTCCGCTTGCTACCCTTGGGGTCAAAGCACAAGCGGGCCTCAGGATAAGAGGGGATATCGGAATTCTGAGAGGAAATGGTTCCCAGACCATGCAGAGGACCTATTGGCGTAACAAATCGACAGGCATGGTCAGCGACATCCCAAGTGAAGCCGACCTGGTTCCCCGGTTGTGGGGTGAGTTTCTGTTTAAAGCCGCTCCGTGAAATTGAACTCGATTTTGAGAATTGAAATGGCTTCTTCAATGCCGCGCGCGGCTGGGAAGACCAAAAATTCCAAGCCGTGTAAAAAAGTACAACCCGATTGGCGATTTGTGAAAAATTAGACCTTTAGCGAGCTGCGGAAGCCCCTGCCACTGTAGTAAGACTGCGCACCGTTATGATAGACGAAGACACGGCCGAAGCGGCGATCACAAAAGAGAGCGCCGCCGAGTTTTCGAACCTCAGGAGGCGTTTTCACCCAACTCGACGACTTCAGATCGAAACTTCCAAGCTTCTGTAGATCTCGATACTCGTCTTCCGTCAAAATCTCAACGCCCATGGCCGCTGCCAAATCCATCGCGTTATTTTTTGGTTTATGTTCTTTCCTTGAATCCAGCGCTTCGCGGTCGAAACAAAGACTTGTGCGGCCTTTGGGGCTTTCCGCAGAACAATCAAAAAAAATGTATTCGCCCGTCTTTTTATCAAGGCCAACAACATCGGGCTCCCCGCCAGTTATCTCCATTTCATGAAGTGAACGCAGTTTTTCCGCATTGGCTTCCAGGTTTGCTTCCACTTTAGGCCATTGAAGACCTTTATGGCGGCTCACGTTTTTCTCGAAACGGCCTTTCAGTGTTGCTAATAGTTCCTCGCGTTGTTCCGGCGAGAACTCTTTTTTATTGTTCTTTATGGTGCTCATCCTGGTTATGGGTATCGTCAATTGGATTCATTCTATCCCCCGGAATGTTTAAATCAAGAACCCCATTTGGGAATCCATTGCGATTTCATTCGTCGCCAGGGGAGAGGTGCACGGATTCACTCTGTAGGGAAATGTGCTGAATATTGCTTTTGCCACGTACGAGAACTCCTATTGCTGTTCCCACAGCCGCCGGAACAAAAGCTAAAAACGCTTGCGGCACTACATAGGGAGCGCCTCGAACCACACCCGCGAAGAGCGCGATCACGAGAACACCCGGAACCCAGGTGGCCAGGATGATCGGAAAAACCCAGGGACGACGTGATGCAGCAAATCCGGAGAAGAACCCAAAAACCAATAACATGAAGGCAATGGCCTGCGCTTCTGAAACGGAGAGGTTTAAACAACCGGTTAGCAGTCCAAGGAAAGCCATCAAAAAATGAAGCCACCATTGCGGCCGGAACCTCAAAGTGGCAGCCGCAACAAGAAAAGAAATAACGACGGAATGGAAGGCGATAACAGTGAAAAGAATTTTGGGAGTCATGACATGATTTGGTTCAATCAGTAAATCACTTTGTAACGCAAAGTGAAAATAGGCAAGTTGAATTTTGATGATATGACCCGGTTAAAACACGGGTTTTATCGGCTGCTTGGTTTGACGAGGGCATGGTAGATATCCACGATGCACTCCAAACAGGGAGGAAATATGGATTGGCAAAGAAACTGGGGAAGCTGTTAATTTGAACAAATGAAAACATCCAGCCCATTTTGGTGTGCCACTCACGAGGACGTTAAAAAGTTGTGACTTTTCCCCTTGGTCGACATCTTCCTTCCGCTGGTGAATCCCTGACCTCAGATCAGATATTTGATCGATTTCTCGCTTACGTTTCCGAAAAGGGTTTGAGTCTTTATGAGGCGCAGGAGCAGGCAATCCTGGAAATATTTGACGGGCACAACGTTATTCTTAATACACCGACCGGATCCGGGAAGTCACTCGTGGCACTCGCCCTTCATTTTAGAGCCATGGCCCAAAGGAAGATTTCGGTTTATACCTCTCCCATCAAAGCGTTGGTGAACGAAAAGTTTTTTTCGTTATGCGCAGAATTCGGCCCCGAGTTGGTGGGAATGAGCACTGGAGATGCATCGGTGAACCTGGGTGCACCGGTGCTTTGCTGCACCGCTGAAGTGCTTTCCAATATGTCGCTGAGATCGGGCTCGAGGCTTCCTCTTCATGACGTGGTCATGGATGAATTTCACTACTATTCAGATAGAGACCGGGGAATGGCATGGCAGGCACCTCTGCTGACCCTGCCTCACGTTCGGTTTCTACTGATGTCCGCGACTCTGGGGGAAACGGGGTTTTTCGAGGAGAAAATCAAGGAATTGACGAGTGTCGAAACGGTGACAATTCGCAGCACGCAGCGCCCGGTTCCTCTTGAGTATGTTTATTCCGAAATGACGGTGGAACGAACGGTGGAGGATTTGATTGCGGAAAAGAAGTACCCCATTTATCTCGTCCACTTCTCGCAAAATGAAGCTGCGCAGTCTGCACAGAATCTGTTGAGCCTCAACGTCTGCACGCGTGAAGAAAAGGAGGCCATTTCGAAACTGATTGAGAATTTTCGATTTTCCAGTCCTTATGGAAAAGACCTTAAGAAATTCATGCGCAATGGCCTGGGCGTACACCATGCAGGGTTACTTCCAAAGTATCGCATCCTGGTGGAACAACTCGCGCAGAAGGGTTTGTTAAAGGTTATTTGCGGGACAGATACGCTGGGAGTGGGAGTCAATGTCCCGATTCGCACCGTCCTCTTCACCAGGCTTTCAAAATATGACGGCCAAAAAACCGGGATTCTGACCGTGCGCGACTTTCAACAAATCAGTGGGCGGGCAGGAAGAAAAGGATTCGACGACATCGGTTACGTGGTTGTTCAGGCGCCGGAACATGTCATCGAAAATTTGAAGTTGGAAAAGAAAGCAGGAGAGGGCGGGAAGAAGAGCCCAAAGAAAAAAGCTCCTGAAGGGTTTGTGGCCTGGAATAAGGAAACTTTTGGTCGATTGATCCACTCCAGTCCGGAGGCGCTGGTTTCGCGCTTTCAGGTAAATCACGGCGTGTTGTTGAATCTTTTGGGGAGGGAAGGGGACGGATGCGCCGCGGTGCGGGAGATTATTAAGAAAAGTCATGAACCCGCTTCGCGCAAGAAGGAGCATTTCCGCAAGGCATGGGAACTGTTTCGTTCGTTGCTGGATCGGAATATCGTCCAACTGACCGGAGAAAAGTCAGGACAAAAAGTCAGGCTCAATGTCGATTTGCAGGAGGATTTTGCGTTGAACCACGCGCTGTCGCTTTACCTGCTCGATACTCTAAAACTTTTGGACAAAGAGTCCCCCTCATACGCGTTGGATCTTTTGACGCTGGTGGAATCCATCCTGGAAAACCCAGAAATCATACTTATCCGTCAACTGGATAAAGTGAAGGATGTGGCCATGGCGGAAATGAAAGCGAAAGGGATGGATTACGACTCCCGCATGGCGGAGTTGGAACTACTGGAATATCCCAAGCCCAATCGTGAGTTTGTTTATAGTACGTTTAATGCGTTCGCGGCGCTTCATCCGTGG
The DNA here is from genome assembly GCA_028293375.1 of Verrucomicrobiales bacterium. Classification (GTDB taxonomy): domain Bacteria; phylum Verrucomicrobiota; class Verrucomicrobiia; order Limisphaerales; family JAQGOY01; genus JAQGOY01. Next base: position 10,549 of record JAQGOY010000148.1, read on the forward strand.
GTTGGCCAGGAAAACATCAAACCCAAGTCAATTGCCCGTGAACTCTTTGAAAACTTTTTTTCGTTTGCTGATTACATCAATCGTTATGGGTTGCACCGCGCAGAAGGTTTGCTGCTGCGTCACTTAAGCAACGTCTTCAAGGTGTTGTCGCAGACTGTGCCTGAAGAGTTTAAAACAGAACAGGTCCGTGAGATGATCGACTTCCTGGCGGCGTTGCTTCGTGCCGTCGATAACAGTCTTCTGGAAGAATGGGAGCGATTAAAGAATCCGGAATTCGTGGCACCGGAACAAGTCGTTGCCAGGAAACTGTCATTTGTTGATTTGACAACGGATCGACAATCTTTCCAGCGCATGGTGCGCACGGAAGTGTTTTTGTTCATGAGGTCCATCCTGAGCCGCGACTTCGAAGGAGCGCTGGAGTTGCTTGCGGATAAGACCAGGGAAACCGGGGAACCATGGAAAACAAGTGAGTTTGAAATGTTGCTCAAAAATTACCAGGCAGAGCATGGATCCTTCCTGCTGACGCCTGAGGCTCGGAATATCCGGTTTTCGATGTTCACCGAAGCAGTTGCAGCCATTCGTTTGTTTCAAGTGGTCGTGGATCAGCAGGGGCACAACGACTGGGGCTTTGATTTTGAAATAAACCTCGAAGCATCGCGCCAGGTCAACGAACCAGCCTTGAAATTGCGACGTTTTGGACCGACTGGCAGTCCGGCCTGATTCTTTAGTCCATGACCGTTTTTATCACGAAACCTTCGCGGGTTAATCGATCTCGAATTTTTGCAAAGTGGTCGAAATTTCGAGTTTCAACCATGCATTGAATATGCACCCGGCTGATGTCATCTCCCCCGAACGCACGATCATGTTCAATTTGATGAATGGAACCTCGTTCTTCGGCGATTGCTTTGGCCAACTGGGCAAGGCCCCCCGGTCGATCACTGATTTCGGTGGCGAAACGACAGAGCCGCCCGTCCTTCACCAGGCCTCTTTCAAGGACTCTCCCCAAAATATTGGTATCAATATTTCCGCCGCATAAGGGAAGGACCACAGTTTTTCCTTGAAGATCTGGCAACTTGCCGCAAAGACAGGCGGCAAGTGTGGTGGCTGCTGCTCCTTCCACGACTGCTTTTTCCAGTTCAACGAGGCGCAGAATGGCGAGTGCGATGTCCGATTCCTCCACCGTAATGAATTGGTCCACGAGCCTGCTGGCGATCTTGAAAGCGTTAGCACCAACCTTAGGTACCGCCAGCCCGTCCGCCAGGCTGGGGCTCATCTGGACGAGAATAGGCCCTCCGTTTTTCATGGCAGCAGCAAAACTGGAGACCGCTTGAGCCTCAACCCCAATAATCCGGATGTTCGGATTGTGGTCTTTTAGGGAGAGCGCTATACCAGAAATAAGTCCGCCGCCGCCAATAGGGCAGATGATCGCATCCAAATTTGGAACTTGTTCAGCAATTTCCAAACCCATGGTCCCCTGGCCGGCGATGACATCAGGATCATCAAAACCATTGATATATGTCAGCCCTTCGGACTTTTCTAAATGGGAGGCCTCTTCGCGAGCTTCAAGTATGTGAGCTCCTTTCTGCAAGACACGCGCTCCCATTTCCTGGCAATTCTTTACTTTGGTCAGTGGAGCTGTTTCGGGCATGACCACAGTGACGGGTATTCCCAGATTGTTGCCGTGATAGGCGAGTCCAAGCGCATGGTTCCCGGCTGAGGCAGCTATAACTCCGCGAATTGCCTGTCCAGCATCCAACATTAATAAAGCGTTCCGAGCCCCGCGTTCTTTAAAACTGCCCGTTCTTTGCAGGTAGTCCAACTTGCAGTAGAGTTGCATCCCCGTTGCGGCGGAAAGGGAAGCGGATTTAGGGCAGGGCGTTTTGATAATTCCGGAAGCAGTGCGTTTTTGCGCCGCCCGAATCTCGACAACCGTGATACTTTTATCGGTCCCAATGGTCATGTGAATTGCAGGAAGTATAGGGCAGAGGCTGAAAAGTGACTAATTGGAAATGCTTCCAATTTTCGTAAGTGCTTGATTTCAGGCAGCTTAAAAATCTATTGATTTGTTATTTTTCAGATCTGCA
>JAQGOY010000171.1 GCA_028293375.1 Verrucomicrobiales bacterium
AATATTGCCACCCAGGTGAAGAATGGGAAAATCGAGCCTGCCGAAATCAACGAAGCAGTGGTATCCCAAAATCTCTACACCCGGCATTGGCCGGATCCGGACCTGCTCATACGGACGAGCGGGGAAATGCGGGTCAGTAATTTCCTGCTCTGGCAAATTTCCTACGCTGAGCTGGTGGTCACGCAGACCTTGTGGCCAGATTTTAGAAAAACACAATTCTATCATGCGCTGGAAGAATATGCCGGGCGACACCGGCGGTTCGGGGCGTTATAATAAATCCCATGGCTGACCCACTCCCGACCTCTGCGGCACCGGTTCCCATATCCAAGGGACGCACCTTCATACGAAGGCTCGCCAGTTCCGTGACGCTTTGGACAGTGGTGATTCTTTCTCTGTTTTGCCCGAACAAGACGATTTCCGATTATTTATTCCTTTTGATCATGGTGGCGATTGCCTGGCTTGGCATGCGGGAGTTTTACGGCCTGGTGGAAAAAAGAGGCCTGGTTTGTTTCAAAGCGTGGGGAATTTTTGGAGGTTTGTTGTTAATGTCGGCGACGTTCTTCCGCCTCTCGGGAGAAATGGGAGGCACAGTTTCTCCGGCCCAGGTGAACGATTTCGAAACCGGCTTTTTAATTTTGTTTGTACTCGGATTGTGCGTGCGCCAGTTTGTTTCGAAAAGCAACACAGCGGGAATCCTGGCCATCTCGACGACCCTCTTCGGGCTGATGTATGTGCCGTGGCTCTTGAATTTCCTGCAAAAGATTAACTATTTTCCCGCCATGGCGGGCATCAAGGTGAATGGAAATTTTTATATCCTGTATTTTATCCTGGTCACGAAGTTCAGTGATTTAGGGGCCTATTGCACAGGATCGTTGATTGGAAAGCACAAGATGATTCCACGAATCAGTCCAGGTAAAACATGGGAGGGATTCGGGGGAGCAATCGTGATATCGACCCTGGCAAGCGTGATATTTTTCAAGGTGAGCGGCACTCGCCTCTACGGGATGAATCTGACACACGCCATCATACTGGGGGTCGCGCTCAGTGTTTGTGCGGTGATCGGCGATTTGATCGAATCTCTTTTCAAACGAGAAGCGGGGGTGAAGGATTCGGGCAACTTTTTCCCGGGCATCGGAGGCATACTCGATCTCGTGGACAGCCTGCTTTTCAACGCGCCAATCATGTATCTCTATCTTCGACATTTTCTCACTTAATTCATGAAAAATGTAGTTCTTCTCGGCAGCACTGGTTCCATAGGCACAAGCACCCTGAAAGTGGTCGAGGACTTGTCGGATCGGTTGAGATTGGTGGGATTGGCGGCCGGGGGAAACATCTCTTTGTTGATTGAGCAGGCAAAAAAGCATCAGCCTCTTGCTGTCTCCCTGGCGGACCCGGGCAAGTGTCAGCAATTGTCGGCGGAGTTGCCCGAATCGATTCGTTGTTATTCCGGGAACGAGGGATTGCTGAAATTAGCCACGATGCCTGAAGCGGATGTCGTCTTGATTGCCATTGTGGGAACGGCTGGTTTGCAGCCCGCACTGGCCGCCATCAGGGCAGGCAAGGATATTGCCGTGGCCTCGAAGGAGATATTGGTAATGGCAGGGGAGATCGTGATGCGGGAAGCACGCGAGCACGGGGTGAGAGTGTTGGCCGTGGACAGTGAACACTCGGCAATTTTCCAATGCCTTGATGACAAGCCAGCCAGCTCGGTCAGGAATCTTTGGCTTACAGCCTCAGGCGGCCCGTTCCGAAAAACACCGAAAGAAGAGTTTGCCAGCATCACGGTGGAGAAGGCGCTGAAACATCCGTCGTGGGTGATGGGGCAGAAAATCACGATTGATTCCGCCACCCTTTTCAACAAGGGACTGGAAATGATCGAGGCGCGATGGCTATTTGATATTGAGATGGACCGGGTGCAGGTGGTGGTACATCCGCAATCCATTGTGCACTCCATGGTGGAATTTGTGGATGGGTCGATGATCGCGCAGTTGTCGACGCCGGACATGTGTTTGCCGATCCAGTATGCGCTCACCTATCCGGAGCGAGTGAAGAGCGAAAGGGTACAGACCAGCCTGGCGAAGCTGGGCACGCTGACTTTTGAAGAGCCGGATGTGGAACGTTTTCCAGCGATTCAATTGGCGCGCCGTGCCGGGACGGAGGGAGGGACCCTGCCAGCGGTACTTAATGCGGCCAATGAAGTGGCGGTCGATGCTTTTGTTAAACGGAAGCTTGGCTTTGTGCAAATTACGGAACTGGTAAGGGCAGTCATGGACAAGCATGTGCGGGTGGATCATCCGACCCTGGAACAGATTTTGGCAGCAGATAAAGAGGCTAGACAAATGGCCGCAAGCGGGGTGTGAGGGCCCCGCAGGGACGGGTAATTAAACGCTTTCTATTTTTCGCTGCGGATTTAAAGTGCGGCCGGTAGCCGAAGATTCAAGCGCTGGTCACCCATGAATCAATTTGGGGACCCGAAAGTGGGTGTTGCAGGCGCTCGATTTCCGAAGGCATTCAAACCATAGGAATTATGAAACATTTCATGTTGATATTTGCCGCCCTCGCCCTTGCGGCATTCAATACTTTCGGCGCCGATGCGGACGCGGGCATCTGGAAATGGTCCCTCGCCGGACAAACCGGCGACACCATCCTCAAACTCAGACAGGAAGGCGAAAAACTCACCGGCAGTTACACCAACCAATTCGGCAAGGCGGAAATTACTGACGGTTTGCTTAAGGACGGCGAGATCTCCTTCAAAGTGAAACGCGAATTAAACGGCCAGGCCTTCCTCATCAAATATTCCGGCAAACTCTCTGGCGACAAAATCACCGGCAAATGCGAATTCGACGTTAACGGCGAAACCCGTGCTCTTAAATGGGAAGCCATGCGCGATGCCGCCAAAGCCGCCTCCGCCAGCGGCAACTGGAATACCGTCCTCATCATCGGAGAAGGCAACCGGATCGAAGGCACGCTCAAGCTAAAACAGGAGGGCGACGCACTGACCGGCGCCACCGTTCGCAACGAAAACGAAACCCCAATCCAGGACGGCAAAATTGTCGGCGACGAAATCACTTTTAAAGTCATACGCGACCGCGACGGCCGAAAAGTCAGCACCAAATTCAAAGGCAAGATCACCGGAGACAGCATAAAAGGCAAAGTCGAATCCGACTGGTCCGGTGACTTGCAAACCTTCGACTGGGAAGGCACACGCGGGAAATAATTCTCCTGTCAGAGAAACTTCGTTTCAACCGCCAGTTAGTGTGGCTCGTAGGGAGGCATGGATTGGTCCCGGCGAGCCGACGATGCCTATGGAGTTTGCGGCGTTGCCCCCGAAATTTGATTCGATGTACCTGGACGATCACCAATCGATTTCTTTCGAGAAGTGGCGAGATCATCCTTGAGAGGAAGATCTCCGACCTTTTTTTAAGGGAGGTGCTGGCCACCTACAACCCACAAGCTGTAGTGCTTATCACCTCCAAATCATCGACGCGAGTGAGCTAAATGGGATTTTTAGGTGGACCATTAGTCAGTTGCCTTGGAAGCGACTGCCAGCTAGATTAAGGGGTATCCGATGTGTTTGGTGGCAGAGATATGCAGATTTTAAAATTTATATTCATCCTGTTGGAAGTTCTCTTTCTTTTCAACATCCTCATATTCGTCCATGAACTGGGCCATTTCCTTGCTGCAAAATGGAGGGGTTTGAAAGTCGAACGATTCGCGATTTGGTTTGGGAAACCGATATGGAAAGCAAAGTTCCGCGGAGTGGAATATGTGCTCGGTTGCATTCCTGCAGGCGGATATGTATCCCTGCCGCAAATGGCGACGATGGAAGCGATTGAAGGGAAGACCGAAGCTTCAGCGGAACAATTGCCCCCTATTTCGCCTCTGGACAAAATTATCGTAGCGATTGCCGGGCCCATTTTTAGCTTTGGACTGGCCATAGTTTTCGCCGTGGTAGTATGTGCAGTGGGGCGGCCGGTTTCGCAGACGGAGACGACGACGACAGTCGGATATGTTGTCAAAGATGGACCTGCTGACAAAGCAGGAATGAAGGCTTTGGACAGAATCGTGGAAGTGGATGGTTATCCGGTGACGAAGTTTGCGGGGATTGGCTCGACAGTGACGTGGAGAATCGTGCGCAGTGAAGGAGAGACTGTTTCGATCAAAGTGATGCGCAGAATAGGAGCAACCACGAATGAGGAACCAGTCGTCCTCACGGCCAGTCCGACTCATGAAAAAACCAAGGCATGGCAGAGAGCTTCCCTGCGCAAAATACAGATAGCCCCCCAGCAGGATGTGGAAGTTGAAGACGTGTTGACCAACAGTCCAGCCGCAACAGCAGGTCTACGCAAAGGCGATAAAGTGGACAAACTGAATGGTGAAAAAATTTACAGCCCTTCGGCAATTGAAGATTTCGTGGATAAACACAGCGACCAACCGGTGGAATTGTCGCTGGATCGGGAAGGGAAGCAAATGGCTATTTCGATCAAGCCAGCAAAGCCGACGAATTTGAAAGAAGCCAAGCCGATTATCGGTGTTCTTTGGTCGCCAGGTAAAATAAAGCTTCATAATCCGGGAGTGGGCGAACAGATCGAGGGGAGTTTGAACGCGATGTTTAGCACCTTTGGGGCATTGTTTTCGAGGAAGTCGGACATCAAGGCACAACACCTGGGCGGCGCGGTAAAAATCGTGAGCGTCTACTATTTCCTTTTCGAGAATGATGATGGGTGGAGGATGGCCCTTTGGTTTAGCGTGTTGTTAAATGTGAATCTCGCGGTCTTGAACATGCTTCCTTTCCCTGTGCTGGACGGCGGACATATCACACTCGCCATCCTGGAGGTATTCCGGCGAAGGCCTGTAAGCCCGAAGTTATTGCAATACGTCCAGACTACGTGCGCGGTGCTTCTAATTGGTTATATGGTTTATATAGCGTTTTATGATGTGCAGGATGTCATTCCGAGCCGTGAGCCTCGATTCACACCTATTCAAAACACCAAGTAAGAAAGTAGCCGTCATTTAGTTAGAATGAACTTTTCTCCTTCTCTTTTTAGTTATTCCAGACGGAACACGCGTGAAGTCACAGTGGGCGATCCGACCCACGGCGGAGTGGTGATTGGCGGGGCAAATCCGGTTGTGAAACAGTCGATGCTGACCTGTGACACCATGGATACGGCACTTAGCGTGCGCCAGACGTTGGAACTGGTGGCGGCAGGTTGCCAGTTGGTCCGGATTACTGCGCCGACAGTCAAGGATGCGGCGAACCTGAAGAACATCGTGTCAGAACTCCGGAATCAGGGTTGCTTTGTGCCGATTGTGGCCGACATCCATTTCAAACCGGAAGCAGCAATGGAGGCGGCTCTGTGGGTGGAGAAGGTGCGTATTAACCCGGGAAATTATGCCGACTCCAAGAAGTTCGCGATTAAAGATTATACGGACGAACAGTACCATGCGGAGTTGGGAAGAATCGAAGAGCGGTTCACCCCGTTGGTCTTGCTTTGCCAGAAGCTAAACAGGGCGATGCGGATAGGAACCAACCACGGTTCGTTGAGCGACCGCATCATGAATCGGTTTGGAGACACGCCGCTGGGAATGGTCGAAAGCGCTTTGGAATTTGCCCGGATCGCGAGGAAAAACAACTATCATAATTTTGTATTTTCCATGAAGTCGAGCAATCCGAAGGTGATGATAGCGTGCTATCGACTTTTGGTTTCACGACTGAACGAGCTGGGGCCTGACTGGAATTACCCGGTTCATCTGGGGGTGACTGAGGCGGGCGAAGGAGAGGATGGCAGAATCAAGAGCGCCATAGGGATTGGTTCCCTCTTGTGCGATGGGATCGGCGACACGATTCGTGTGTCGTTGACTGAAGATTCGCCGCGCGAAATTGCTGTTTGCAATGATTTACTTCAGCAGATCCCGGAGTTGGTAAACAGCGGGCGCAATATCGAGGCGCTGGAGCCTTTCAATCCATATCAATTTTCGAGGAGGGAAAGCGACACCATCCAGTTGACGGACGACTTGAAGTGTGGGGGGACAGAAACCGTTCGAGTTGTGGTCAGCCGTCCTGTGTTTGACAAGGTGGCACCGCGAATTCGAGTGAAGGACGACGTTCGGCCTGAGGCTGTTTATGAGGATTTAAACGTCCAGGAAGTCGATCCCACGACAGAATTTTCTGTGGGTTGCGATAGCCAGTTGATCACCGTGCGCGACGGAGTCCAGTTGCCGGTGATTACCGCATTTCGTCTGTTGACCTCGAAACTGAAGGGAATGGGTAAGCGAAATCCGATTTTGCTTAAGGATTGTTTAAGTTTCCCAGCGTCCGCTTATGAACCTGCGATAGCTTTGTTGCGGGCTTCGGTGACGATTGGGGCTTTATTGGCGGATGGAATTGGCGACGCGATCCTGGTTCGATCAGAAACCGGCGCGGGTCAATCCCTGCGATTGGCGTTCAATATTTTGCAAGCGTCAGGCTGCCGATCGTTCAAAACGGATTATGTGGCATGTCCCTCGTGCGGGCGGACCCTGTTTAATTTGCAAACAGTCACTGCGCGGATCAAGGAGCGGACCCAGCACTTGAAGGGAGTCAAAATAGCGATCATGGGCTGCATCGTGAACGGCCCTGGCGAAATGGCAGACGCGGATTTTGGGTATGTGGGTGGGGCTCCAAACAAGATCAATCTTTACGTGGGAAAGACAGCGGTGAAGTTCAATATTCCAGAAGCCGAGGCGGTGGACCGGTTGGTGGACCTGATACGGGAGCACCACAAATGGGTGGAACCTGAACCCGCTGAATTTGCTTCCCGTGTCGATGCGCTCCTGACCAATTAAAAAAGCAGAGCGGCATCTCGGCCGGCCGGGATTTTTCCGAGTTGGCCAATTATGAGGTTGCGAAGAAATCGATTTGCTTCAGCAAGATATCTGGGCTCCAATTTTTCGTCGCGCGCGGAGGCATTGCCGAAAAACCGTTGGACCACCGGACCGAGCCGGGCTCCTTCGAGAGCGGGACTCAGGCCTAATATCGTCAACAGATCATACTCCATGGCAATGATGGACTCGGCCCTGGCAGGACTTGATTTGAGATTAGTGATAAAAGAGTCAAAACGCGTGTAGATTTCATCGAGAGGAGTTTCTGTTTCGGTGGCGAGATCGACAAGGCGGTTGATGTAGGTGGCCTGTTGAAGGAGATCAAGGTGCATGCGAAGATGCGTATTGGGATCAAGGAGTTCCAATTCCCGCACTTGATGGAGTTCCGATTTGGAGCTGCGGCCGAAGGCGATATCTACTTTGTAATAAAGATCAATTTTTCCAGTGAATGGGGATTTAGGTTTGCGAGCTCCCCGGGCGACGAGGCCAATTCTCCCGCAAGACTCCGTGAGACAATGGAAGATCAAGCTGGTTTCAGTAAGCGGATAAATCCGGGTAACCAGGCCAATGGTGCGTTCGTCATCCATTGTTAAGGCGAACGAGCGAGTTGAGTTTTAAGGATTGCTCGATCTTCTTTACCAGTAGATTTTCTTTGCTCTTCATGATTTTCCTGTTTCGGGATTCAAGATCATCATATCCGAGGAGGTGAAGAATGCCGTGAATGATGTAGCGGGCGAGTTCGGAGGCCAGGGATGTTCCAAATTCTTCGGATTGGGTTTGAGCCACGCCGGGGCAAATGAGCAATTCTCCCTCGGCTCCCACATTCCCGAGAGAGAAGGTGATGACATCCGTTGGGCCAGGATGAGAGAGGAATTGGAGATTGGCGGAAGCCATGGCCGCGGGAGAAAGAAAAGCAATGGAAAGATGGTAATGTTCGACCTTGAGGCAGAGGCAGGTTAGACGCGCGACTTCGCGGGTCAACCGGGCATCGATCCGAAATTTTGTTTGCCGGTTGGAGACGAGAACTTCGTTCATCGTTTTTTGCCGCGGTATTCCTCGTAAGCACCAATGATTTTTTGGACCAAATGATGGCGAACGACATCCTTCCTGGAAAACTCGACTATACCGATGCCCTCAATATTCGAGAGAGCGCGTTGAGCCTCGATGAGTCCGGATTGTTTTTGCTGGGGAAGATCTACCTGAGTAGGATCGCCGGTGATGACAGCCTTGGAATTGTGGCCGAGTCGGGTGAGGAACATGAACATTTGTTCAGCGGTGCTGTTCTGTGCTTCATCCAGAATAATGAAGGCGTTGTTCAAAGTGCGACCGCGCATGTAGGCGAGGGGAGCTATCTCGATAACGCCGCGCTCCGTGTTCTTTTGGATTTCCTCGATGGGCATCATGTCATGCAGGGCATCGTGAAGTGGGCGCAGGTAGGGGGCGATCTTCTCATAAAGATCGCCGGGCAGAAAACCGAGGGCTTCCCCGGCTTCGACAGCGGGGCGGGTCAGAATAATGCGGGAGACTTTTTCCTCTTTTAAGGCTGAGACGGCCATGGCCATGGCGAGGTAGGTTTTGCCAGTCCCTGCCGGGCCTATGCCAAAGGTGACATCGCATTCGCGAATTTTTTCGACATATTTTTTCTGGCCGAGAGTTTTGGGAACAACGGCTGCCTTTTTGGTGGAAGTTTGGATCCTCTCAGAATAAAGACTTTGAAGAGCAACAATGCCTTCGGTCTTCATCATGACGAGCGCCTGGTTGAATTCGCGCGTCTTAATGACCACACCGCCTTTGACAGACTGTTCGATGGCCTGGAACATTTGCTTGGTCCGTTCAATGGCTTCCGCCGAACCTTCGAGCTTGATCCAGCCTTCGCGTGAAGTCGCCTTGACGTTCAGTTCACGTTCAAGGGATTCAAGATTTTTCGGGTCATTATTGAATAACTGTTGAGCCAGGCGGGCATTCTCAAAATGAAGTGTTTCCGAAGCCATGAATTAAATCTCGGTTAGTGTTTTACGTATTTTCGCTGCGAGTTCCTGTAGAGCTTCGGGCAGAACTGTAATTTGGGCAAGAACCGGCATGAAATTGGTGTCACCGTTCCATCGGGGAACGATGTGCAGATGGAGGTGCTCGGCAATGCCAGCGCCGGCGACTTTACCGAGATTCAAGCCAATGTTAAAACCGTCCGGGTTCATGACTTTCCTTAAAGCAAGTTGGCACTTTTTGGTTATTTGCATGAGGTTGAGCATCTCGTCATCAGTGAGCTGGGCGAGGTCATCGACCTGGCGATAAGGGACGACCAACAAGTGTCCACCCGTGTAAGGGAAGGTGTTGAGCAGCGCGAAACAGGTCTTATCGCGGATGACGACAAGATTAATATCATCCTCACTGGACTGGGCGATGCGGGTGAAGAGAGAGGCGTCCGTTTGCGGTTGTTTAGGCGCAAGGATATAGTTGATGCGCCAGGGAGCGTGAAGAGCTTCCATAAGTATTTAGCCTCAACCCATCTGGGGAGGAGGCGTCTTTTTCTTAAGAATATGAGTCAATGCTTTCACTGCCAGTTCCATGAAAAGGAAAGGCTTGGCGATCAGATCGGTGCCTCCACTCAAAGTTGATTTGGCGCGACTGGCGAAATCACTGGCGCCGGTGACGAAAATGACCGGTGTTTTTGCGTGGTTCGGAAAAGTTCGGAGGAGGGTGCAAACATCAAAACCGGACATGCTGCCGAGATCGACGTCGAGAAAGATGAGATCGAATTTATTGTCCTGGAGAAGAGTGAGTGCGATGTTGGGATCGGCAACGCTGAGGCCCCTCAGTTTGATTTTTTCCAGGGCATAAATGACCGCACGGCGGGAAATGATTTCATCGTCCAAAACAAGGATGTGAGGTTGCTCAAATTCCCATTCCCCTGACATGGAAGCGGTGAAGAGCTGTCCGAGAAAATCGATGGCGGAAGCAATAGTGCGGAGGACAGAAGGATTGATAGTTTTGGGTTTTTCGCAAACTTCCTTCAAGAGAGCTTCCAGCGCCGATCCCATGATGGAAACCTGTTTCATGCCGGCGACCCCGGCTGACTCAGCGAGCGAATGAACTTTACGGTACAACTCGTTAAGGTGAGTTAACTTGTCTGTTTGATCTTCGGTCTTCGAATAGGCCATGAGGGTTTGGCGAATATAGGCCAGGGCTGCTGGAGCGGTTTCAGCAAAATTTTTGCGAACTCCCGCCTGAAAGCCAGCGTCCGCTTCCACAGGTTTGGTGACCAGAAAGGATTCATCTGCGGTGGATTCCAGAGCCGGCGCGCCAGGAGAAGTCATTGAGCCGCTGGAAGCCGATGAAGAGACAGTGGGCGAGGCTGCGGCGGCGGGATTGGGATTCGCCAAAACATTCCTGATTAAATCGATGAGATTTTTAGGAGTGCTATCGGCTTTGGAAAGACATTTGGTTGCGCCTGCTTTCCAGGCTTCCTGGACCAGGCTGCTGAGGTAAGAATTGGAGAAAACAATAATGGGGAGAGATTTGTACTCTGGGCGGGCTCGAAGAGCCTTGATGACTTCGACCCCGGTCATTTTGGGAAGCATCAGGTCCAGCACAATGAGATCGGGTGAGAAAGAGTCTACCATTTCAAGTCCGACCTGACCATCCCGGGCTATCTGGACTTCAAAACTTTCTATCCTTAGCTTATTGCTGTAAATATTGGCAATAATAGCGTCGTCTTCAACAAGTAGCACTTTTCTCATAATCCCAATGGAACGAATGTTTACCTTATAACAAAACAGTTGTGGTAGGCGCAGCTAAATAATCGAGGAAATCTTTGCGACTAGCTGGGAGAGGACGCAGCTAATTAGTGAAAGGAATTGGCGACGGAAAGGAAATCAAGTTTTTTTTCCGAGGATTTCTGCCACGGTTTTGAGCATGTCGTCTGCGGTGAAAGGTTTGGGAATACGAGCTTTAAAACCGTAGGCGGCAGGGTCAGCCATGACCGGATCGTTGGAATAACCGCTGCAAACGATGGCAGGAACCCTGGGATTAATTTTAAGTAATTCTGAAATGGCGGCGCGGCCTCCCATGCCATCA
>JAQGOY010000184.1 GCA_028293375.1 Verrucomicrobiales bacterium
GGACTTGTGGTCCAGGGCGGTTTTCAGCCAATCCCAGCTGGGACCACGGCGATAAGCATTGCGCCTAACGGAGAGGTGACGACAAAAAGCTCTAGCGGGTCGCAGACTTTCAAAGTGCAGCTGGTTCGATTTGCCAACCCTAGCGGGCTGGAGAGTGTGGGAAGAAACCTTTATCGCGAAACGACAGCATCAGGTACGGCTGAAAGCGGAAGCCCCAGCGAGAATGGATATGGAGGACTCCAGCAAGGATACCTGGAAATGTCCAACGTCAAGGTGGTCGAAGAAATGGTGAACATGATCGTGGCGCAAAGAGCCTACGAAGTGAACTCCAAGGCCGTCCAGGCCTCGGATGAGATGATGCAGCAAAGTAACAATCTCCGACGCTAATCCACATGGGACGCCTAACATTGTTAATGTTTCTGGTGGTGGGAGCTTCGCTTGCGGAAAGTGTCGCAACGACCCTGAATTTCAATCCGGTCGTGGAGGTGGATCGCTCGGGAGTATTTCTGGACCAGGTTTTGAACAGCACAAAAGAAGATGCAGTTCCTCACATTCGGTTGGGCGTTGCGCCAATCGCGGGTCAAACCGTTACCTGGACGCGAGAAAAAGCCGCCGATGTGATCAAACAACAGGCTTCCGAATATTACAGCACCAATTGGACGGGAGCATCGCACATCAAGATAACCCGAAAAATGAAACAACTCGGGGAGAATGATTTGAAGGAACTGATGATTGCGTGCATCCAGGAGGAATATCTCAAGGGCAATGGAACATTGGAAACTCGTTTCACCAAGCCGTGGACCCCGATCTCGGTTCCGGACGAGACAATCACTTGTCGGGTGCTTGAACTGCCTGCCACCGGGATCAATTACAGCATCATTGTTCGAATCGAGCTACTCGCCGGGAAAGAAACCCTTGGGACATGGCAAGTGGTTACGCAAAACAAAGTATGGAGGGAGATTCCCGTGGCAAAATCGAACATCAAGCGCGGACAACTTTACAGTACGGCCGAGGTGCAAATGGAAAAGCGGGATGTCCTGCTGGTTAGAGATTCCGTGATTCCATCAACCGAAGACAACCTCGAATTTACTGAGGCTGTCCAAGCCGGTCAGCCGATTCTAAATCGCTCCTTAAAAGTGAAGCCACTAATAAAAAGAGGCACGATAGTGGAGGCGATAGCCACCGACGGAGTGCTCAATGTGTCATTAAAAGTGGAGGCCCTCGAAGACGGTCTTTACGGTCAAACGATCAAAGTCAGAAACTTTCAAACCCGAAAGGAATTCAATGCAAAAGTCCAAAATGAACAAAGTGTCCAGGTTCCTCTCTAGGGCCCGAGGTTTTATCGTGGCTGTTCAGCTGCTAATCCTTCCGGCGCAGGCTGATTCGCTCTGGCATGAAGATGGAGCAACTTCGATGGTTGCTGACAAGAAGGCTCATGCAGTTGGCGACATTATTACTATTCTTGTTCAGGAAAGCAATTCGGCCCAAAAGGACAACAGCACCAAAACAGCCAAGTCGAGCGGGGTTGATGCCAGTATTTCGAGTTTTCTTTATGGTCCTGCGGCAAGCAAACTATTGACCAAAGGAGGCACTTTGCCGGCGTTAAAATTTGATTCAAAAAATACCTTTGATGGCGGGGGGCAAATCAATAACTCGGAGACGATCACGGCGCGGATTGCAGTCCGGGTAATCGATGTTTTGCCTAATAAGACAATGATCATCGAAGGAAAGAAACTGACATCATTTTCTGGTGAAAAACAGGAGGCTATTCTCCGAGGAGTGCTTCGTTCTGAGGATCTGGCGGCAAACAACACCATTTTCAGTTACAATATAGCGGACGCAACCATTCAATTCGTGGCCAAGGGATCAGTGAGCGATTCCCAGAATAAAGGTTGGTTTACCAAAATTTGGGATAAAGTCTCACCTTTTTGAACTATGAAAGTAATATCCCTTTTCATTCTGTATTGCCTGATACCTGGAGTTTGTTTTGGAGCAGGATCAAGGATTAAGGACCTGGCGTTGCTGATGGGAGCCCGGGACAATCAACTGGTGGGCTACGGTCTGGTAGTCGGCCTCGCCGGTGACGGAGACAAAAACCCGGTCTACACACTGCAGAGTATTGCCAATTCATTGCAACGCTTTGGAATCACCATTCCAGCCGCGACGCTTTCGTCAAAGAATATTGCCGCTGTGATGATCACTGCGGATATTCCGGCATTCAAGAAAAGCGGATCGAGGCTGGACATTACCATTTCTTCCCTTGGTGACGCGAAGTCTTTGCAGGGCGGGGTCTTGTTGCAGGCGCCATTGCTCGGAGCGGATGGCAAAGTATATGCGGTGGCCCAGGGGCCTCTCTCTATAGGCGGTATTGCCGCTGGAGACGGCGGCGGGGGAGGGGCATCGGTGCAGAAGAATCATCCCACCGTTGGACAAATCATTGGCGGCGCGCTGGTGGAAAGAGAAATCCCCGCCCAAATCGTTCACAATAACATGATAGAAATCATGCTTCGCGAAGCTGATTTTACTTCATCATCCCGAATGGCGGTAGCCATTAACGAAGTTTTTCCGTTCAGCGCGAAAGCGCTGGATTCCTCATCGGTAAAAGTCGAAATCCCTGGAAATCTTGAAGGTTCCCTGGTCGATTTCATTTCCAGGGTAGAGGCCATTGAGGTCACTCCAGACACCACGGCAAGAATCATTATCAATGAACGAACCGGGACAATTGTTGCTACATCGCAAATCAAGATTTCGAGTTGTGCCGTGTCACACGGCAGCGTGACAATTAGTATCGCATCGAGTCTGGACGTGTCCCAACCCGCGCCGCTAAGTCAAAAAGGGACGACTGTAGTGACGCCGAGGTCAGATACCAAGGTGAATGAGCAGAAGTCAGCCCTGGTGACTCTACCGGAAATGCCAACCGTCGAAAAAGTGGCAACTGCCTTGAATTCCCTGGGAGTAACGCCACGAGACATGATGTCGATATTTCAGGCTATGAAACAGGCTGGCGCGCTACATGCTGAGTTGATTGTCAGGTAAATAACTATGGAAGCAGTGGCAATTAGTTCCTCCGTTCATGCGAAGCAGGTTTCTTTGGAAAACTTGCAGCATAATAGTCATTTGACGGACGAGGAAAAAATAGCCGAGGTATCCCGCCAATTCGAAGCAGTCCTGCTGAGGCAGATTTTGCAGGAGGCCAGGAAGAGTGTGATCCATTCGTCTTTGTCGGAATCTTCCAGCAATACAAAGATGTATGACGACCTGATAACAACCCAAATGGCAGAAAGCATAAGCTCATCTCGTCATTTTGGTCTGGCTGCCAGCCTGGAGAAACAATTGGGGCACCAGGTGCTGCCAAAATCCAAAACAGATTTTAAAAAGTAATTTCATGAGTTCCTATATTCAGAAACTTGTTTCCGCGCTGAGAGAAGAGCTGAAACATTATGGAGAGATGCTGGCGTTGCTGGAGCACCAGCAGGAAGCGGTAATCTCGAGGGTGGCTGGCGAGATTTTCGAGTCGGTTCACGCTATTCAAAAAGAAGCCGAGGCTGCTGGCCTTGCCAGAAAATTAAGGGAGCAATGCCAGCAAGAAATCGGTTTGCATCTGTGCAAAAAACAGGATGCAAGCTTAACGGAGATTCAGCAATCCCTTCCGTCGGACTATCGCCCGCTGGTGGAGGCGCTGGTGAAGGAGAATAACCAGCTGCTGCAAAGGGTTCAGCAAAAAGCAAAGCAAAATCATTTACTCTTGAGCAGATCAATCGAGCTGATGCAGCAGTTTATGGCGACCCTATTTCCAGGGCGGGAGACGGTAACCTACCGGGATACCGGAAGGACGCAGGTTTATTCACTTCCGACCAAATCTTACTACGAAGCGGTGGGATAAATTATGTTAGGACTATTTGGCACATTAGGTCTGGGCACACGTTCGCTGCAAACCCAGCAGCAGGGAACAGAAACGGCAGGACATAATTTAGCCAATGTCAACAATCCTGCGTATTCGCGCCAACGACTCCAGGTGGAGACGTCGATCAACGTTCCTTCGATGATCGGGCCCCAGGGCACCGGCGCAGATGCAGTGGGAATCTTGCAAATTCGAAGTTCGCTGGTAGATAGACAAATCGGAAACGAAGCGAGTGTGAGGGGTTCTTTGGATGCGCAGCAAGCTGTGTTGCAAACGGCGCAAGCGGATCTCGGACAGCAAATCGACAGGCAGTCCACCTCTGCCAGCTCGGCCACAGACGCGAGTTCGGTCGGGACACAACATGGTCTTGCCGAGAGCCTGTCCAGTTTCTTCAACTCCATGAAGAGTCTTTCAGCCAGTCCAACATCGTTGACAGAACGTCAAGCCGTTCTAAACAACGCATCAGGACTGGCTATGCAATTTGGAGAATTATCAAGTCGATTTGACGACTTGAAAAATTCAATCAATTCCTCTATTTCCGACGATGTAGTTACTGCAAATACAACTTTGCAGTCCATCGCCAAGTTGAATAAGGAAATCCTTTCAACGGAACTTTCGGAGCACGGGGCCGCCAACGATTTGAAGGATTTGCGTCAACAAAAGCTGGAAGATCTGGCGAAACTGGTAAAGGCGGATGTGGGGCAGGATTCCAATGGAAACATGACCATTTCTGTGGGAGGAGCCTCGCTGGTTGAAGGATCCAAAGTGGTGAACCAGTTGGAAACGTTCAACGATGTTTCGGGTAAATTAATGGTGCGGGAAAAGGGAGGAGCGTCGGCTCTAACCCTCACTGGAGGATCTCTCGAAGGGCGCATTACCGCAAGAGACGGAACAGTTGCTGATTTGCAAAGCAACATTGATAGTCTAGCCAAAGAAGTGATCAAAGGAATCAATGCAATTCATTCAGCGGGCTTTTCGTTGAGCGGAACAACCGGGGAGAACTTTTTCACCGGAACCGGAGCCGCAGATATCAAAGTAAACCAAAATTTGATTTCCAGTCCCGGACTGATTCAGGCGAGCGGAGTTAGCGACGCGGTGGGAGATAATCAGGTAGCTCTGGCAATGTCGCAATTCGGCGATCAAAAATTGCCTGGCTTGAAGGGTCAGACGGTGGAACAGGATTATTCAGGCGCTGTCACACTTTTTGGCCAAAGCCTCGCCACCGTGAACTCGCAAATTGCCAATCAGGATGTGGTCGATCAAATGCTGGCAAGACAACGCGATTCTATCAGCGGAGTCTCCGTGGATGAAGAAATGACGGATTTGATTAAATACCAAAAGGCATTCCAGGCGTCGGCCAAATTGATCAGTACCGTGGATGAAATGCTCGATACCGTCATCAACTTGAAGCGATAATTTGATAACCCATGAGAGTCACCTCGCAAACCTTTCCATCGTCGCTGACTTCGCAACTCAACAGTTTGGCTGAGCGGCAGAACGCGCTGCAAACCGAAGCCGCAACCGGCCAGCGAATTTCACTTCCTGAAGATGATCCAGCGGCAATGCGACGTGTGCTGGACATGGAATCAGAAACAAAAAATATTGCTCAGTATAAGAGCAACATTTCAAGCCAACTGGAGCTTGCCAGTGTGAGTTTCAATTCGGTGCAGGGATTAAAGAAAATCGTTGATCGGGCAGGAGAGATTGCGACCTTGGCGGATGGGTTGAAGTCGCCGCAGGAACTTAGCCTCTACGGCAAGGAAGTGGGGGAACTGGTGAAGCAGGCGCTACAGTTAACAAACACAAAAAATCGCGGCGACTATATTTTTTCCGGCACCAAAAGTGACGCCTCGCCTTTCACCGCGACATTCGATAACAACCAGAATATTACTTCCGTTTCCTACCAGGGGAACACGACGGTATCCGAGGTGGAGATTTCTGAAGGGGTAACCTTAAGCAGTCAGGCGCCTGGGGCTAACACCACGGGCACAGGGCCGGCTGGGCTGGTGACGGACACACGAACTGGAGCGGATCTCTTTGCCCATCTCATTTCCCTTCAGCAGAACCTTACTTCTGGCAATACTGCGGCGATTGCTGCGACGGATAGAGGAGCCATTGCAAAAGACGAAGAGCACATGGCGTATCACATAGGCACTAATGGCGCTGTCCAGGCAAGGTTGGACACAACCAATGCAATCCTGGATCAAAGGCAACTGTCACTGGAAGGATTGGTCAGCAAGGAAACTGACGCTGACCTCGCACAAACCCTGGTCCATCTACATGAAACCCAAAGCGCTTACCAGGCGGCATTGCAAAGCGGTGCCAGCATGTTGAGCAGATCCCTGTTGGATTATCTACACTGAGCGGTAAATTGCGGGTTCGATCAGCAGACAGAGACAGGACGAGAAAACTCGACCATGCTTTGGGCTATTTGATTTGGCGGGAAAATGTATTGTGCCGCCCCTCTTTTAATTGCCTCTTTGGGCATTCCAAAGACGACACAGCTTTCTTCGTTTTGAGCAATGGTGGTAGCCCCGTTTTGCTTGAGGTTCAGAAGTCCAGAGGCACCATCCGAACCCATTCCGGTCAGAAGGATGCCGAGGCTATTTGCTGAAGCGCCAACTTTTACAGCGGAGTCGAAAAGAACGTCGACGGATGGGCGCTGATGGTGGACTAATGGGCCTTCGTTCAACTCCACTATGAGCGTCCTCCCTTTCTTGCGCAGCAACATATGATTTCCGCCTGGTGCAATTAGAACTGTTCCTCTGCTGCATACATCCCCGCTCTCTGCCTCTTTGACCTCCACCCTGCACAACTTGTTTAGCCGGTCTGCAAAAGCTCTGGAAAAATATGCCGGAATGTGTTGTACCACGCAAACGGGAGCGACGTCTTTCGGCAGAGCGGTTAAAATGGTCTTGAGAGTTTCGATCCCTCCAGTAGAGGCTCCAATGAGAATAAGATCACTATCGACTCCATGGGGAGCGGGCACAAATCGTGGGGTATAGTCCGGGCATTCCTGCGTCCCAATCGGATATTCATGCCGGCGAAGGTGGGCTTTTACAGCACCTTTGATCTTGCTAATTAGTTCTGCGCCATTGAGGGGAGCGCTAAACGTCGTTCCCGGTTTCGCCATGATATCGACTGCCCCCGCCTGGAGCGCTTCCACGGCCTTTTCGGATCCGTGCCCGGTTAGAGAACTCATGATAATGACTGGCATAGGCCGGTGTTTCATGATAAGTTTTAGAAAAGTAATCCCATCCATCCTCGGCATTTCGATATCGAGTGTGATAATGTCTGGATTCAGGGCGAGGATTTTGTCGCGTGCCGCGTAAGCATCGGAGGCAGTTCCTACCACTTCGATGTCGGGATCCTTCGAAAGCAGGTTGGTGATGACTGTCCGAACGAGTGCCGAGTCGTCAACAATTAATGTTCGGATTCGAGCCATATCACCCTGACAAGTGGAAAAGCGTTTCGATTACCTGGAGCTGTTCGAAAGTTTCAATCATGAAGTGAGGAAGTAGGTCGGCGCTAATGTCCAGGATTTCCAGTGATTCTGCCCGTCCTTTCATGGCGAACGCCTGATGGCCGTAACCATGGCCCATAAAGTGGGCAATCATATTGCCGACGTAAATATAAGAGGCGAGTCGCTGGTGGGGATTGGCATTGGCTGGTGAGTGATGAAACCAAACAGCAGCCACGATGTTAGGGGGGAATTTCCATCGAGCGAGCAGACGTCCGCCAATTTCAGCATGTTGCACTCCCAATAATTTCTTTTCGGCTTCGAGCAAACATTGCTGATTGGCCTGAGTCTGTTGAATGAGCGTGGCGTAAATATTCTCCAGGGCTCCGGAAAGGATTATTTTGCCGATGTCGTGGAGCAAGTAGGCAGTAAACACCAAATTTTCGTCGTCACCACTGCGTTTGGCAACGAGTTGTGCGGCTACGGCGGCAGTTACGGAATGTTTCCAAAGTTCTCCGCCATCGATTCCATATCCTTTTTGGGGAGCGGACAGAGCTTTGGCGCCACTTACGGCAGCGACCATCCTGTAGATAGTTTGAAAACCAAGGCGGGTGACGGCTTCCTGCAGATCGCAGGTGGTGCTGGAACTGGCGAAATACGCGCTGTTACAAAGTTGGAGAACATTGGCCGTGAGAGAAGGATCAATTCCGATGAGACTCACGACGCGGGTGTTGTCGATATTGGGTTTGTTCAATAGTGAAAGCAACTCTGGCAAGATCCGCGGTGTGGGCGGAAGATGTTTCACCTTGTTGATGTGTTCGTCTAGCTCTTGCATAAAGTCACTTCGTTAGGTTGACCAGAGACTTTTAAACGCACCTCGCCGGTCGAAATATTTAGAGAGATGGTGCGATTGACCAGGCCACCTATTTGTTCTGCTTCTATCTGTAGGTCGTTTCGAATCAACAGATTGCTGAACGCCTCGTAGTTCCGTTTACCTATGTTAAAGAATTGCTGCGAATCCATGATCTGGGCACCGCCCGCAGCGTAAACCAGCAATCGTTCTTTTTGAGCCTTCAGCGTATAGGCAGCACGAAAAAGCTGTGGGAGACCTGAATCAATAAACATGGCGGGATAAAGCGCGGCTTTTTGGGGATCAATCGAGGAGTCTGGAAGCATCGCGTGCATGAGTCCGCCGACTTTTGCTACAGGATCATAAATAGCAATGCCGAGGCAGGAACCCAGGGCGTAGGTGACAAGGACATCGCCCTCCCGGGTAGAAACTGCCATCTCGGCAATGCCAATTACCGTTTTAGGTTCAAAGACATGGATGGGAGGGGTGGACATCAACTTGGTCTTTGGTAAATGCTGGGAGATACGCAATTCAGAGGACCCTGTATTCCGTTCAAACTTTCTGAGTGCCCGATAAAAAGCAGGCCGCCCGGAGAAAGAGTTGCCGCGAGTTTGTCTATGAGCTGCTTTTGGGTTTCCCGATCGAAATAAATCATGACATTTCTACAGAAAATAACTTCGAACAGATCAGAAAAAGGATAGAATCCGAGTAGATTCAATTGCTTAAATTGAATTCGTTGGCGAATGGATTCCTTGACCCGAAACCAACCCTCCCAGTCTCGAGAGCCTTTTTGAAAGAATTTTGGAAGCCACTCCTGGGGCACCATGCCAATTTTGTCCGAGGGGTAAATTCCCCTCCGAGCCGTTTCGAGGGCTTTCGTAGAAATATCAGTCGCCAATATAGACCAATTTGAAACCCTGGACGCGAGGCTGTTGTCAGAAAGATAAAAACTCATGGAGTAAGGCTCTTCACCCGTAGCGCAAGCTGCGCTCCAAACTTTAAAGGAAGATTTCGAATTATTCGCCTGGTGATTGGCGGCGGCACTGGCAAGGAATTCAAAATGGTCTTTTTCTCTAAGGAAGTGAGTGTAATTGGTGGTGAGCGAATCGACCACGTGGGTGAGTTCTTCAGGTGTCGACTTCAGAAAATGGATGTATTCCCTAAGAGAATTGAAACCGTAGAGACGAATTCTTTTTCCGAGCCGGGCACGGATTAGCTGTTCCTTTCCTTCATGCAAGCGAACCCGTGATTTTTCATAGACGAGATCGATGATGTAGGCAAGTTCGTGTTTGTCTTCGTTCAGTTCCGGTGTTCCTATCATCATGACTCACACACCTATCGGCAAAAAAGGTCGGTGGCTTTACTCATTTGGCGCCATCGCAGCGAGACTTAAACCACCCTTGTTCCGCTGACTAAAGCAAAAGTTAACCCCGGGACTGGGGCAAAATCGTCCGTAAAAATTGAAAATTAGGATTATTTTGCCTATTACAACCAGGTTTTGAGCGGTGGAAAGCGGAAAACGCAATGAAACGGGGATGGCATGGCCGTTGCTAAGTTGCCAGAGCCATGAATACTGTTGAACTCATAGAAGCCGAAACTGTCAGTCTAAAGACAGAGA
>JAQGOY010000214.1 GCA_028293375.1 Verrucomicrobiales bacterium
AATTTGGGGGAAGAGGGGATGGTTTGGAGTGAGTCGCCTACGCGATATTGCGAGGGTGGAGTTGGCTTGTTGGAATGGATTTTATGGGGCGGGTGATTGTTGGTTGGGCTGGTGAGGTATTCTTATACCTATTGTTTACTTTATATTAGATACTCCTGACGTCGTATCCTACGATTTTTTTACGACGCCGTTTTGGCATTATTGAGCGGTGGACGGTTTGCTGCGATGCTATCTCAACGGCAGGAAAGACTGGCAATGAGAATCGAGAGGAGCGTTTTTCCATTTTCCCAATCGTGGGACTGTTTTTTCCCGGGTTTGAGATTGGTGGGGGGCGAACGCGTACTTCGTTTGGAGAGGAATTTATTTTTAGGGATTGAAAATGCATCTGGGAATCGGAGTAGGGAACTGTTTTTTGCAGAGTGAGGAGTGATGGCACGAGGATTGCAGGTGCGGGTTGTCTGCTGGTTCCAGCGTGGATTACTTTTTTTATGAATTCTTTTCGATATGCGATTCGGCAGCTCTTGAAAAATCCGGGTTTCACTTTGGTGGCGGTGTTGACGCTGGCGCTGGGGATTGGGGCGAACACGGCCATTTTTAGCGTGGTGGATCAATTGCTGGTAAGGCACCTGCCGGTTACCGAACCAGAGCGATTGGCATTGATCGGCGAGGAATACAAAAAGGGGCAGGTGGGATATGATTTTAATTATCCCCTGTTCAAAGATTTTCAGAAAGGCAACGCCGTTTTCAGTCAACTCACGGCGACGGCGGACCAGGCAGTGGGATTGGGAACGGGCGGAGCTACGGAAAGAGTCCAGGCACTTCTGGTCTCGGGAAATTATTTTTCCATGCTGGGGATCAACGCGGCCCTGGGTCGCACTTTCGCCCCAAATGAAGGAATGGAAATCGACGATGGATCCGTTGTTGTCCTTGGTCATGGATTGTGGAGGCGAATGTTTGGCGCTGACCCGGCAATTGTTGGCAAGGATGTGCGGATCAATGGGCATATTTTTACCGTGGCTGGAGTGGTTCCGCGCGAATTTACCGGCACAACGCCCGGAAAAGTTGCCGACCTTTACATCCCGATCACGATGTTTGGGCAGTTGAACCCGGACAGGCCCGGGGGTGCTCATCCGCTATCGACCCGATATTTCACCTGGATGTCGATGATGGGCCGTTTGAAAGAAGGAGTGAATTTGCAGCAGGCGGAATTCGCCATGAATCGACTTGCGGTGCAAATCCACGAACAAACGCCGGCGAATACGTCGACCAACCTTGTGGTTCTGAATGGGTCCCAGGGATTCACGAGCGGGCTTCATGATGCGAAATTACCATTGCAACTATTGCAAATTACGGCTGGGGTGGTTTTATTGATAGCCTGTGCGAACCTTGCGAATCTTCAATTGGCCAGGGCCGCGGGTAGAAGCCGCGATTTTGCCATTCGGCTGGCGCTAGGCGCTGGGCGGCGCAGATTGGTCCGGGAATTATTGACTGAAAGCCTGTTGCTTTCATTTCTTGGTGGAGGTCTGGGTTTGCTGGTGGCGATTTGGCTGACGGGAATTCTTCAGCATTACCGCCCGGGCAACGCGCACCTCTCCATTGCCGATGGACTTCACGGACGGGCTCTCATTTTCACGCTGGGCACGGCAGTTTTTACCGGTTTATTATTTGGCCTGGCTCCAGCTTTGCGAACGAGTCGACCGCAGATACTCCCAGAATTGAAGAGTGGCGGGAACACTACCGGGCAGCACGTTGGAAAATGGAACTTAAGAAGTGGATTGGTGGTGATCCAGATTGCCTTGTCTTTGCTGGTGCTGGTAAGCGCTGGTCTTTGCACGCGGAGCCTCGCTAAACTTCAGCAGATCGATCCTGGTTTCGAACCTTCTCGAGTCTTGCTGGTTTCTTTCGACCTGGGACTTAGCAACTATGGAAAGCCCCAGGCAAAGCAATTTTATGATCGGCTTCTGGAGCGGGTCGGTGGGCTGCCTGGAGTCGAATCAGCCAGCCTTTCAGGGACGACACCGCTTAACGGCTGGACTCCAGCCATGAGTGTTGAACGAGTAGAAGGGTACCATGCTGCGGAACACGAACATGCCTGGGGAGAATTCAACCATCTGGCTGGTAACTACTTCAAGACTCTCAGTATCCCAGTGTTGAAAGGCCGTAGCTTCGACAGCACTGATTCTGAGAACAGCTTACCGGTGGTGATAATCAACGACGCCTTTGCTGCCCGTTACTTCGCACGGAATGATCCGATTGGAAAACATGTCTACCTGCACGCGGCAGCGGGAGGCAAAGCAATGGAGGTGGTGGGAGTGGTGAAGTCGATCCGAAACCGGAACCTGACTGAATCGCCAAGGCCAGCGATGTATTTTTCGAGCAACCAGGGGCCGGAGCTGGGCATGACCCTTTCGGTGAAAACAGGTATAGGAACGAGCGCCACGCTCTCGATGATTCGTGATGTTGTTAAATCGATGGATGCGACGGTGCCTCTCTTTGCCGTTCAAACGTTGGAAGAACTAAAGGACGGCTCACTTTCATTGCAACGAATGGCTGCGTCGCTGCTTGGCGGTTTTGGATTGCTGGCACTCCTGCTGTCAGCGTTGGGAATTTATGGAGTGCTGGCGTATTCGGTGAGTCAGCGAACAAGGGAAATTGGGGTTCGGATGGCGCTGGGCGCGCAGGTAGCGGATGTGTTGATGCTGGTGATCAAGCAAGGATTGGGATTGTCGGCACTCGGCCTGACACTCGGGTTGGTGGGGGCTTTCGGTGCGACGCGATTGCTGAAGAGTTTCCTCTACAATGTGCAGCCCCTGGATCCGACGACATTTTCGATCGTGGTGGGACTGCTGGGAGCTGTGGCGCTGATTGCCTGCTGGCTTCCGACGCGTAGGGCTACGATGGTAAATCCGGTAGTGGCTCTGAGGGCCGAATAGGAAGGCCTCAAATATTTCGGGTTAATTACAACTAACTAATTAATTCAATAGATTTACGAAAAGAGGAATTTGGTTCGGTGAGTGTTTCGATGCGATGGTCGAGAGTTGCTAATTTGCCGTCTCTGTTGATCGACATACCCAATAAGTAGGCATCAGTGGTTTGCTGATGGCCAACCAGCCGTGTTCCGGCAAAGCTGATGGCATCATTGAAAGGCAAATCATCGGGCCAAAATTGATGATCGCTGGCGGCAGTGTTGGATGCTAAAATATACGCAGCTTCCCGGGGGCTGGCGGCATCCCTGGAAAAGGAAGGATTTGAGGTGATACGAACAAATCCAGCTTGTGTTAGCGGGCACGTAGCCCAACCCTTTGAACGATGGCGGCTAAACCACTTCACCGCCAAAGAATGATGTGCGTGAGGAGGCCAAAGCAAGGCAATGAGAACATTCGTATCCAGGAGATAACCCTTCATATTCCCTCAGCCTCAATTCGGCGAACCTGTTCGGTGGTCACCTGTGGGGAATCTTTTGGGAGGCGGAACATGATCAGCCCCGATTTTTCCTCAATGGGAGTCGGGGCGTTGAGCCCACGACGAACCAGGTCAGAAACGGTTTTTCCCAGTGAAATTCCTCTCAACTTCGACTGCTGAGTTACAAGATTGAACACATCATCATCCAAAGAAAGTGTTGTTCTCATTGGTTGATAGTGCTTTCAGATACAATTGATGTCAAATGTGTAGTATTGCATCAAATCGGCCATATGATGCTAATTCGGAACGGCGGGCTTGCGAGAGGTTTCGCAAGTAACGGGCCGTTACCTGACTCCTAGGCAGAACGTCCGCCTTTTTAGGTGAATTCGAATTCCAATGTTTGGATATTCTTTTCGCTTAGAGATTCGACGAAGAGGATCAGTGCAACGAGTGCAGTGACCATGAGTGCTGGATAGGTGGCAAAGAGGAGGAAACTTTCTTCGAAAATGTTGACGTGAAATCCCGAGCAAAGAAGGAGAATCAGGATGGGATAGTAGGCAGGAAAATTAACCATGAGAGACCCGAGCCATGGACGGGCTTTTGATTTGGAGTAGTGCCATCCGCTTCTTTGCCAGGCTTTGAAAACTATGGAGAAATAACCGGCGGCCAGAAAGATACAGAGCGCTCCGAACCACACGAGCCAGGCGGCGAACATTTCTGCGCCGTGATGAATCACTAATTTAGGGGTGGAATCAACCAGCAACAGTTGGCTTCCTGGAAAAGAGTATTCATATCGTTCCCCAATGAGGGCTGAAGCTGTCCCAGGTGTCGGCGGGTCAAAAGCCAAGGATGAACCAAGAGGCGACAATGCGAGGTTCAAAAGAAGTGGCCCCAGACCGACGATGATGAGTGCGATTCGTTCGGAACGAAGCCAGGAGGTGCGGTCAATGGCGCGGGTGAGAGTGAATTCGAGGGACATGGGCCCTCCGAGCAGTTGGAAAGGAAGCGGGGTGCTTACCACCATGAGAAAGAACCACCAGATTATTGTTTCGAAGAAAACCTGCCCTGACCAAAGGTGCGGGAGTGAATGTGATTCCATCCAACTGACCGGAAACAGAATCATGCTAAAATGCATGACAATCCCAGTACTCAGCATATAGAGAATAAGCGGTAAAGGACCGTAAAGGTAGATACCCAGCCGCTGCTTCAGCATCGTTATAAGATCGGTTTTAGCTTTCATGGTAATGAAAAAGTTAGCTACAGAATTTCCAATTTGCTGAACCTCTTTTCGCAGGAGAGTTGAACCACGATTGCGAATACAACCAGGACCAGTGCCATGGCAAGGCGATGCCCGGAAAAGAATAGAAAGGACAATTCATAGAAATTGGAATCAACACTACTGTTCCTGGACCCAGCAATTGCGGTGAAAAATAATAATATCAACGGTAGCGCGGCGAGGGTCCAGTGCCAGATGTTGGTGGGGTTGATAAATTTAGCGATCCAGGTTCCATATGCCTGAAGAGCAAAGAAGCTGGCAATAGCAGTCCACGCCAGCCATGAGATATAACTCGATGCACCTCCGGGAATGATGAGCTCGCCCGAAGGTAAAATTCTAGATCCGTCGAAAGTCGCCAGATAATGAATTTGTCGGGCAGGAGAGGAGCCGTCGATGGAATGAAAGCTCAAATCAGGGAGGAAAGGAGAAATTGCGAGAGAGACGAAGAGCGGAGTTAGAACGATTAGAAAAAAAACTGAGGACCTTGCCCGGAATAAAATGCGACGATCCGTTGCGCGGCTAAAAATGAACTCGAGAGGATGGGGACGCACAAGGTCGTGACCATTCTGGCTGGCATTGGAATGCAGGCCATGAGCGGAGGGGATGGTGGCGTGGGCCATCCAGACGGATAGACACAATAGAAAAAGGAAGCCGACAACAGTAAGGAGATTGGCTTCGAACAAGGCGGCGATATTGCCATGCGCGTTGTTTTTATCGAATAACATCACCAGGGGCAAACTCGAGACGGCAACTGTGTAGAGAATGAGCAGTCCCATGACTGGGTGTGGCCGGCCAAAGTTAGCGAGCATGCATTGATTTCGAAGGAGCACCCAAAAACAGGAGTGTGGTTTCATTGTTTACTCCCTGGTTCCCGGACGATATCCACAAAGATATCTTCCAAGTTAAGATGCATGATCTCGAATTGGCATCCACTTGCTTTTGAAATCTGATGGAGCGAGGATTCGTCCTGGATTCGCATGGTGGCGAGCGCTTGGTCGATTCCTCTTTCGAAATAATATGCGTTTGAGATTTCAAAGTTCTCCGTTCCATTTCGGAAATTGAAAAAGCGAACCTTTTTGACGGATTCCTTTAGCGAGTCGAGCGATTCGCTGATCTTGAGCGTGCCCTGGCGCATGATGCCTATTTCGTCGGCGACGCGTTCCACATCGGTCA
>JAQGOY010000250.1 GCA_028293375.1 Verrucomicrobiales bacterium
AGCAGAGAAAAGGCGCCGCGAACGCGGCGCCCGGCATGGCAAAAAGGTAAATTAAACCGTAGGAACAGCGGCTTCTGCCACAGCGCCCTCGGCAACCCCTTTTCCCAAGTTGCCGCTCTGAACCCACTGGATGGCATGATGCATAAGATCCACGCCTGTCTTAAGGTTCAACTTTTCTTTAATATGTGCGCGGTGAGATTCAATGGTTTTGACGCTTAAATGCAGGCGCTCTGCAATAGGTCGTGTGCCATGACCCTGACCGATCAGTGTAAAGACTTCCAGTTCGCGATCACTCAAAGCTTCGACTGGCGAGGCCGTAATGGATTTGGTGCCTCCAACGATTTGTTGAAGTAACTGGGCGCTCAATTTTTCGGAAAGGTAAACTTCACCTGCCAAAACTTTACGTATAGCAAGGATAAGCTTCTCCGTAGCTTCGTGTTTCATCACGTAACCTGAAGCGCCAGCGCGAAGGGCGCGTTGAGCATAGACAGATTCATCATGCATCGACAACATGAGCACAGGGAGCTTGGGGTGCTGAACTTTGATATCTTTGAGTATTTCGATACCACTCGTTCCGCTGAGGGAGATATCCAGGATCACCAATTGACACTGCGTCATTTCGATGGCTCGGAGTGCTTTACTGGCATCTCCGACCTCACCACAGACGATCAGGTCTTTTTGCTGGTTGATGACTTGGGTGATGCCCGACCGAAGAATCGGATGGTCATCAATTATCAGGATCTTGGTTTGTGAAGTTTTAGCGCTCATAATCAGGTTTTTCTTTAGGTTATTATGTAAAGGATTGCTGATTTGCCGAAAATAGGTGGGGTCACCTTAAAGCATATCAGGCTAACACCTAAGGGTTTCTAGGGCTTGAAATTGAGCTAAAAGGAATTCCCCTGATGCGGTTCGGGTTATTTCCATGGACTCAACTTTATGAAAGAAGAGTGGTAAATGAAATGCTAAACGCCCAAGTGGGGACAAATCCTTGGATTGAACTGGTTAAGATTATGATTATGGTGAGTGAAGCGTGCATAAAGTTGCCATAAAAGTCTTTGGATTCTCGATTTACTGGTATGGGATATTGGTAGCAATGGGTTTCATCCTGGGTTTTTGGACCGCAGGACGCAGGGCACGGAAGGCAGGACTGGATCCTGAAAAAATTATGGATTTAGGACCCTGGCTGCTGCTGGGGGCCATTGTCGGGGCACGAACTTTGCATGTTCTTTCATATTGGCGCGAAGAGTTTCAAGGCAAACCGTTCATTGAAATGTTCAAAATCCAGAATGGGGGATTGGTATTTTACGGAGGATTTATTGGTGCTTCATTGGCGACAATCCTGTACGCCCGCTGGAAAAAGATACCTCTTTGGCTCCTGGCTGATGTTTTAGCACCAAGCATCCCTCTGGGCCATTTTTTCGGTAGGTTAGGCTGCCTGATGACAGGGTGCTGTTACGGCTTACCGACAACCTTGCCATGGGCGATACATTTTCCATTGGACCACGAGACTCGCGGTGAAGGGGTCCACCCTGTGCAAATTTACGAATCGCTCTTAAACCTGGCCCTCTATTCTTTCCTGGAGTGGTTCTTTCCCCGAAGGAAAAACACCGGCCAGATTTTCGCCCTCTATCTTATTCTTTATTCCCTGGTGCGCGGCTTTACGGAGTTGTTTCGTGGCGACTATCATACGGACGAATTGATACTTAACGGACTGCTTAAACCGGGACAGTTTGTGAGTCTGTTTTTGGTTGTCATAGGGATTGTTTTGTTGTGGAAAAGCCCCAAATTCAAGCCTCGACCGGCTTAGACAAGGATATACTTACCCATTCCCTTTTCCTTACCGGACCGACGGCGGTTGGGAAAACGGAAGTCTCCGTGGTCATCGCAAAACAATTCAATGCGGAAGTTATTTCCGTGGATTCCATGCAGGTCTTCAAGGGGCTGGAGATTGCTTCGGCCAAGCCGCGGATGGCGGAAAGGAAGGATGCGCCTCATCACTTGATTGATTGCGCAAATCTGCAGGAGCCCTACGACACGGCGCGCTTTCTTCGAGAAGCAAAAACTGCCGCAGCTGACGTGATATCACGAAAAAAGAAAGTGATTTTTTGTGGAGGAACAGGACTTTACTTTCAAGCCCTGCTCTACGGAGTGGGCGAGGCTCCCTGTTCGAATCATGACCTCCGAGAAGAGCTAAACAAAAGACCGCTGGAAGAATTAGTCATCGAGTTGAAAAAGCTCGACCCAAACAGCTACCACTCTATCGACTTGCAGAACAAACGAAGAGTCGTGCGAGCGCTGGAAGTAACCAGGCTCACCGGAAAACCGTTCGTCTCCTTTCGTTCGAACTGGAAGTTCAGAACGGACCAGGAAATTCCCACTATTTTCTGCCTCGTGAGAGAGCGGGACGATCTTAAGAACAGGATTAACTGCCGGGTTGACGAAATGATCCATGCTGGATTGGTGCAGGAAGCAAAGGATTTCTACAATCAGGAAGGCACATCCACCAGTTTGGCGGGCAAAATTATTGGCTATCGGCAATTGCAAAACTACCTTGCAGGCATGGAGAGCCTGGAGGCGGCAAAAGAACGAATCAAAGCGGCCACCCGGCAATATTCCAAGCGCCAGATGACCTGGTTTAGAAATCAGCTTCCGATTACTGAAATTCCATGGAGTCCAGAAAAAAGTGCGCAAGAGATCGCTTTTCAAATCGGCGATTTATGGCATTCTAGACCACTTAACAAGCTGCAGAACGCAGGGATGGGCAAGATTGAAAGCACTAGTAACTACAAGAAACACCAAAACTGAGAGAGTCTTCCTGGTCGGTCTCGAACTCAAATCTGGCAACTCATGGACAACGCGGGAGAGCCTGGCGGAACTTCAGGAATTAGCAGCGACTGCCGGAGGGGAAGTGGTGGGTGAAGGAATCCAAAAAATGGAAACTCCCGTCGCGGGGACCTTTATTGGAAGCGGCAAGGCGGCGGAATTTGCCGAGAAATGCCGCAGCGAAACGGTAGACACAGTTATTTTCGATGACGAACTGTCTCCGGCTCAAAGCCGTAACCTCGAAGTGGTTTTTGGATGCAAGGTGATTGACCGAACGTCCCTGATCCTGGATATCTTTGCGCAACGAGCCAGGACGAAAGAGGGGAAGTTGCAGATCGAACTTGCTCAGTTACAGCACTTGCTCCCACGACTTACCCGGTTCTGGGGACATCTTTCTCGCCAAAAAGGCGGCATCGGTATGAGGGGTGACGGGGAAACGCAGTTGGAAACTGACCGACGCCGGGTTCAGGAGCGTATTACAAAAATACTTTCAGAACTGGACACCGTCAGAAAACAGCGACTGACCCAACGCCAGGGAAGGAAACGCAGTCTTTGGCCGCTCGCCTCAATCGTTGGATATACCAACGCAGGCAAGTCCACCCTTCTCAATTCGCTGACCGGAGCGGAAGTCCTCGCTGAAGACAAGCTGTTCGCGACACTGGATCCAACCACCAGAAGGTTAAGACTTCCAACAAATCAAAATGTGCTTTTGACCGATACAGTGGGATTCATCAAAAAGCTCCCTCATGGACTGGTGGAAGCTTTTAAAGCAACTTTGGAAGAGGTGGTGCAAGCCGACCTGCTCCTGCATGTTGTGGACGTGAGCCACCCCCAGGCAGAAGAACAGGTGCTCGCGGTAAATACAGTCCTGGATGAGATCGGGGCTTCCGGAAAACCAACGATTATGGTTTTCAACAAGATAGATCGTTTCGATTGCGGGGAAAAACTTGAAAGGCTTTCACAGCATTTCCCGGGGTCGGTGGGGATATCTGCCAAAAACGGGCAAGGTCTGGACCATTTACTGGCTGAGCTCGGCATTCAAATGAGGCCGGTGCGCGACTTTGTCGAGATGGAAGTCCCACACGATTGCTACCCCGTGGTGGCTAGACTTCACGAGGTCGCCCAGGTGGTGGAAAGAAATTTTGATGGTCCACTGGCCCGCTTTAAAGCGCGAATTCCCCCCCATTGCCGGGCAGAATTCCAAGCGTACATTCTGCGGGAATTGTAATTCGGGAAAAGGATTGAATCTTATGGAAATCAATTCGCACCCTGCTAAGGTCCAAAGGCATGCAGGTAGCTCGAATTGAGGACATGAATCTCGCGGATCGTCCGCGCGAACGGTTATACGCACACGGAGCGGAGGCGTTGCGAAATTCTGACCTGATTGCGATTATTTTACGCACCGGAACCAAAGGGGCATCGGCGATTGACCTGGCAGAAATCCTGATGAAGAAGTTTGGTTCACTGGAAGGGTTGGCTAAAGCCTCTTTGGATGACCTGAGGATCAAAGGAATCGGAAGAGACAAGGCCATAGCATTAAAAAGTGCCTTTACCCTTGCGAAACGAATGGCCGAAGAACTTCGAGGGGAATCTCCAGTCCTGGATAATCCCGAAAGAATCGCCGATTTACTTCGGGAAGAAAACCGGTTGCATGAAGTGGAACGTTTTCAACTTGTCCTGTTAAACACTCGTCGCAAGCTTATCCGCTGGGAATTTTTAACCCAGGGGACCGTGGACACTGTTCTGGTGCATCCGCGAGATGTCTTTCGAGCAGCGATATCTGCCAATGCCAGCGCGATCGTTCTCGTTCACAATCATCCCAGCGGGGATCCGACGCCGAGCGAAGCCGATATCAAAGTGACCCGAGACCTTATCCGAGCAGGCCAGCTCCTGAAAATAGATGTGTTGGATCACATCATCATGGGGAAAAGAAGCGAAGAGCGCGTTAAAGATTTTGCTTCCCTGCGGGAACTTGGTTATTTTTATTCCTGACCCATGCCAATCCACCCCACAGCAATCATTCATCCGGGCGCAATCCTGGGCAGAGACAATATTATTGGTCCTTACTGCGTGGTTGATGCCAATGTGACGCTTGGCGACGGAAACTGGCTTGGCCCGTTCGTGCACTTGACCGGCCACACTGAGATTGGATCGGGCAACCGATTTCATTCAGGAAGTGTGATTGGGGATGCCCCCCAAGACCTTAAATACAAGGATGAACCCACCAGGGTTCGAATTGGCGATTCCAATCAGTTCCGCGAACACGTGACCATTCACCGTTCCAATAAACTTTCGGACGACACCGTGGTCGGCTCCCATAATTATTTGATGGCGAACGCGCACCTGGGTCATAATGTGAAACTGGGTAATCATGTCATCATAGCCAACGGAGCATTGCTTGCCGGTCACGTCGAAGTGGCTGACAGAGTTTTTATCTCGGGCAATTGTTTGGTTCATCAGTTTACCCGTTTGGGCACATTATCTCTGATGCAGGGAGGGTCTGGGATCGGAATGGATCTTCCTCCTTATACTATTTCCCAGGGAGTTAATCAGATTTGCGGGCTTAATATCATAGGGTTGAGAAGAGCTGGAATTCCACCCCAGGAGCGCCTGGAGCTCAAGCACCTTTACCGGTTGCTCTTTCGGTCTGGATTGAACCTTCGGGAGGCCCTAAAAAAGGCGGCTGGAGAGTTCAAATCGGAGCCTGCAAATATATTTATAAATTTTGTGGGTAGGACAGGCCGTGGGGTATGCCGTGATGTATCCTCAGTGCGTAAAGATAAAGAAACCAATGAAGATGCAGCATCTCCCGTTGACTGAAAGCAACAGGTCCGCTAAGAGGTCTGCGCCTTTCCAAGAATAATTATATGCCTCCGAAAACAGAAAAACCGACAACGACAGAAAAAGACACCAAATCCGCCGAAGCGCAAAAACTTCAGGCAAACCGGTCACGCGACCTTGAAGCCGCCATTTCCAGCATCACCAAAGCCTATGGAGATGGCAGCATCATGCGCCTGGGAGACGCGGTCAGTAAAAACAAGATCGATGTGGTGCCAACCGGCGCATTATCGGTCGACCTGGCGCTGGGAGTGGGGGGGCTTCCCAGAGGGAGAGTGGTGGAGATTTATGGACCCGAATCTTCGGGAAAAACGACCCTAATGCTGCATGTTATCGCAAACGCCCAGAAAAGAGGTGGCCTTGCGGCATTTATCGACGCGGAGCATGCGTTAGATCCTGCCTACGCGAAAAAATTGGGAGTAAACCTGGACGATTTGCTGGTTTCCCAACCGGATAGTGGAGAAGAAGCCTTAACCATTTGCGAGACACTGGCGCGGTCCAACGCGCTCGATGTGATTGTGGTGGACTCGGTGGCTGCACTCGTGCCCAAAGCTGAATTGGAAGGGGAAATGGGAATGGCAACGATGGGAATGCAGGCCAGGTTAATGAGCCAGGCCCTGAGAAAACTCACGGCAATCTTAAGCAAATCCAAAACGCTTTGCATCTTTACCAACCAGTTGCGGGAGAAAGTCGGAGTCATGTTTGGCAGTCCCGAGACAACTCCTGGAGGAAAGGCACTGAAATTCTATGCCAGCGTGCGAATGGATATTCGTCGAAAAGACACCATCAAAGACGCAACGGGTGCGGCAATTGGAAATCACGTGAAAGTGAAGATTGTAAAAAACAAGGTTGCTCCTCCGTTTGCCGAGGCGGAATTCGACATCATTTACAATCACGGTATCAACAAAGAAGGCAGCATCCTGGACGTGGGTGTTTCCGAAGGCGTGGTGGAGAAGAAAGGCGCATGGCTCCAGTACAATGGTGAATTGATAGGCCAGGGGAAAGATGCAGCACAAAAGGCGCTGGTCGAAAAGCCCGAAATCGGACTCAAGATTATTGAGAGCATCATGGCCAAGCGGGCCGGTGCCAGCCCCGTCACTTCGTAGAAGCGATCCATGTCAGAGTAACAAAAAGCCGCGAATCCAGCGCGGCTTTTTGCTTTACAGGCGTTTTCCAGAAAATATGCCGGATAAAACTTTGAATACTCGGAAGCCGGCGGCTGTCTCAGTTGCGTAGTACCTACAAGTCGTGAATTGGCAGTAAGCCGGC
The DNA here is from genome assembly GCA_028293375.1 of Verrucomicrobiales bacterium. GTDB lineage: Bacteria > Verrucomicrobiota > Verrucomicrobiia > Limisphaerales > JAQGOY01 > JAQGOY01. Next base: position 6,931 of record JAQGOY010000250.1, read on the forward strand.
GAGTAACGCTCTCGTCGGCTTTTTTCTGAAGCCTTTAGCGCATCAATATCAGCACGCAGATCCCGGCAGCAACTCGATAAATACCAAAAGAGGTGAAAGTGTGAGTCTGAACATATCTGAGCATCCATTTCACAACAAAAAAAGAAACTACGGCGGCAACGAGGGTCGAAAGAAGGATCATGCTCCAGGATTCATGGGGAACGTCCGCATGCTTCAATGCTTTAAGAATCTTGTATCCACCCGCTGCGAGCATGGTTGGAATTCCTACCAGGAACGAAAACTCGGTTGCCTGCGGACGAGCCAGGCCGAAAATAAGCGCAAGAAGAATGGTTGTGCCTGAGCGGGAAGCTCCGGGAAATCCAGCGGCAATCAGTTGTCCAATGCCAACCGCAAGCACAACTGTCCACGAAATATCGGTAACCTTCGATTTTTTCGAGATAAAGTATTCCACCAGGATAAATAAAATTCCTCCCGCTATCAGTGCGACGGCCACAGGGAACGGCTTGTCCTCAAGTTTGTAATTCGTTTTATCCATCACAAAACCGCCCACGGCGGTGATAAAAAAAGCCAGGGCTATTTTAGACAAATACAGGCGCATGGCAGGGTCGGTTGACGCTTTTGTCAGTTGCAGAATTCGGCCAGAGAACAAGGGAATAACGGCCAATACGGCGCCACATTGGATTACCACGTTAAAAAGATCGCTGATTTTTATTCGCAGAAGGTGTTCCGCCAGCAACAGATGGCCGGTTGAAGAAACCGGAATGAATTCCGTGATTCCCTCGACAATTCCAAGGATGATTACTATCAGCGCCATCGACATGAGCGTGGTTTAAAACCAATTGAAAGATTTATACAAGAAAGAAGCGATAGGGAATACTGCACGCCTCGGGCATCGATTAAGGGTCATTATTTCGCAACCCTTGTTTCCCTGGCCTTGACAGCTCCGGATTTTCTGAAAAGCACATCCACGATATTTTTGAGATACTGTTCGTCGGGGATTCCCTCGACCGCTTCTGCAGGAAACTGAACTATATCACGAAAATGAGAAGCCAGCAGCCCATATATTTTGATGCGTGCCGTGGCTTCCAGTGAGCTTGAACGCAGCAGGGTGTTTAGAATCAAAGCTGCTTCTTCAGGAGTCACCTCGCGCCGCAACCTCGCCTCCAGGTGAGGATAATGCCTCAGGGAGTTGAAATGCCGCTCCCCCAGTTCGGAAAGCACGGGCTCTTCCACCTTTACATTGCGAATCACGATGGTGTTTGCGGCGAGATCACCCAGGCGTTGATTTCGAGGAGAAAGAAAACAAACCAAACCTCCAACGAGGTATGGTAAAGGCAGCATATCCACCATGCGTGTAATATTTCTTACGAAGACTTGTTGAAAGGTGAGGCGAAAGCCCTCGGCATCCACCACTCTCAAGCTAAGAAGCTTTTTACCGATCGTTTGTCCGCGGAATTTCCACTCACAGAAGATCGGGTAACCGACTGAAACAACGAAGTAGAGGAGAATTACCATGGCGGATGCGAAGTCGGAACTAAAAAAACTGATAAAGATCACAGCAAATCGCAAAGCGCTAAGCAGCGCCATGGTCGCGGCAAAATCAATGGCCCAAGCCACAAATCGAACCAGGGGTGAGGCCAAAATGAAGCCAAACTCTATTCCTTCCGAAGTTGTGAGACGGGTTTTCGCGGCGAACATCAATTGGCCTCCTTCTCGCGCTTCCGACCGGCCGCATATAAATAAAATACAAGCGCTCCGAGTTGCGAGGAACCAAACAGGATTTTCACACTGTAGGGAACAACGGGGTAGTGATACTGGGAAAAAAAAGATTCCACTATTCCTGCCCACACCAAAAACAGCGCCACCCCTGTCATCAATACGAAGAGGTCTTTGCCTATTAATCGCAACCGACTGCTCAGCGGTATTCTTTTCCCCCAGCCAATTAACGCTGAGGCAAGAACCAGACCCGCCTGCCCGGCAATGAGGATGCAAGGGATCTCGACCGAACCGTGCGGCAGCAGCCACCCCGCAAGAAACACACTTTGCCCGTGCGCGACATAGTCCACGATGATGGAGCCAAGCATCACGCCATTGTAGAAAAGCATGATGATCGTTCCAACACCGTAGGTCAGTCCAAGGGCAAAGGTGGTGATGGAAACCTGGGTGTTATGGGTCATCAGATAGGCGGAAAAAGTCCCGTGCGCTGCATTTTCCGAACGATTGGATGCTTCTTCCAATTTAACCCTCTCGGTGGGATTCCCCAACAAATGATCGAATGGGACCAGGCTTTCCTTGGAAGCAGGGTCAAAATAAAGGGCGGCACCACCGAACAACGAACCGACCACGGTGAGGATCAGGGCAATCCAAAAGGCGTTAACCTGTCGGCGAAAGGTTTGCGGAAAGGTGAAACGAAAAAACTCCAGGAGGGAGAATTTTGTTGCCGTGTCCCGCTGTTCGTTTATTTCCGAGTGGGCGCGGGCCACCAGGGCCTCCAGGTAATGACGGGTCAAAGGTTCTGAGGAGAACGTGCCTACTTTCCCGAGGTCTGAGGAGGCCCTTCGATACAAGTAATGAAGGTGACGCGATTCCTCCAGGGAAAGGGATGCGCCGTGATCCTGTTCCATTCGGGACAAAATCTTTTCCAGCGATTGCCAATATGGTTTCTCCGTCTCGATGAATTTGGCAATATCGATAATCATAACGCTCCCTCATTCTTTAAATTGAAGTAGGCGCTTAACATCTCCATCACGAGTTTCTCGTTTTGGACAGCCATAAACCGGGCCCCTTTCCGACGAAGTTGCTGCTCCAACTGAAGCAGGTTTTCGCTCTCGAAGTGCCCGGAAAGACCTTCGTAAATGTCGTCAACGGCATGAACCTCCGAGCTGAAAAGAGGTGCAATCGATTTTGGTTTTATGGAAATCACGATGACCCTGTGTTTGCGAGTCAGAATATCAATGCTTTCGAGAAAGGATTCGCTGAGCAACGGATCGTCCAGGCAGGTAACGAAGAAAATAAGAGCCCTTTTTCTTATCTTGAGGGAAATCGTGGAAATCAACTCGCCGAAGTCAGGTGTCACTAGTCGAGGCGCAAGATCAAATATGGAACTGCGGCAACGAAGAAAGTGGGCACGCCCGCTACCCGCAAGAATAATTTGGTGGACCTGATCGCTAAAAGTCAGGAGGCCAAATTGATCCTGCTCCTTTTCGGCGGACATTGCCATCAGGAGCGTCGCCGTAATGGCTTTTTCAAGAAATGATTCATTGGCCGAAGAAACAGGCTGGTCAGTGTCAACTTCCCCGTCCGGGGTGGTTTCCTGTTCAACCACTCGGGCCATAAACCGGGAGCAATCCAATGCCAGATAGACTTCGTTGTTTCTTTCCAACTGAAAGACCTTGCTGACGGGTTGCCTTCTCTTTGCTGTTACTTTCCAGTGAATATCATGAAAGCTGTCACCCCGGGTGTATTCGCGCAACTTTTCGAAATTCTTCCCCTTCCCTGCCTGATTTCGATTATGAGTTCCCTCGCGATTGCGGAGCAAAACCAGGGCGGCATCTTTCTTTTTCTCGAGCAAGTTCGGATAGACAACTATTCGAGCAGCCAAGGGGACACTTCGGCGTTTATTCCACAGTCCTAAAATCGATGCATGCTCCACATAACATTCGGCGATTTGATAGTTCCCGCGAGAACAGGCGCGAAAAGGCCAGTCCACAATGGATTTTTTGATTCCGGCCTGGAGATCCGCGATCATTTCTTCGAACGTCGGCACAAAACCATCAGGAAATGGAATTGCCACGCGTAATGTCGCCTTCTTCCCTCCTGAATTATCGATTTCAAGCTTTAGCGCGTGGCTCTTCCCTTTGGTGACAGAAATGTCGCCGAAGGGCCGAATACACAGGTTATTCAGAATTCCATCCGGGTAAATCGCATCAACGAATACCGCGAAGCTGAATAAGGCGATGATTGCATAACAAATGGAAGCGGCGACTGGAAAGAGCGCGGCAAGGGTGACAAACGGCACCACAACCAGGGCGAACCCAATCAATAATCTTCGGGAGGGAACCATTACCTTGGAACAGTGACTTCGTTAACAATCTTTTCTACCACTTCAGACACCATGACACCTTCGACTTCGAACTCTGGCCTGAGGACAATCCGATGACCAAGACAGGGAAAAGTTACAAACTTGACGTCGTCAGGAGTAACGAAATCACGGCCTCTTAGGGCCGCAATAGCACGACTGGCGAGAAGCAAGGCCTGGGTTCCCCGCGGCCCCGCGCCTACAAGGACTGATTCATGGGATCGGGTTTTGCGCACTATATCGACAATATAAGCGACAATTTCCTCGCGAATTAAAACCGTATTTAACCGGCTGCGGGCCTCGACCAAATCCCCGGTTCCGATCACCGGCTGAATGTCTCTGCGGGCGAGGCTTGCTTCGGGCGAATCTGCCCCGATGGTCCGACGAGCGAGCAGCAGTTCTGCTTCGCGATTTGGCGGGTGCATCACGATCTTTAACATGAAGCGATCTTTCTGCGCCTCGGGCAGCGGGTAGGTGCCTTCAAATTCCAGGGGGTTTTGGGTAGCGAAAACCGTGAAGTCAGGCGAAAGAGAATACGTGTCCCGGTCGATCGTTACTGTTCGCTCCTGCATAGCCTGAAGCAAGGCCGACTGGGTTTTTGCTGGAGCCCGATTGACTTCGTCGGCCAACAGGAATGTCGTAAACACAGGGCCTTTGCTGAGAAAGAATTCATTTTTGTGTAGATTAAAAATATTGGTGCCGGTGATATCGGCCGGCATGAGGTCAGGGGTAAACTGAATGCGGGAGAAATCGGTGGACAAGGTTTGGGCAAGGGAACGAACAAGAAGAGTTTTGGCAATGCCCGGGACCCCTTCGAGCAGAACATGGTTTCCGGTAAAAACAGCGACCAGACAGAGGTCAATGACATCCTCCTGGCCAATAATGACTTTGGCCACCTCGGCCCGGGCTGCCGACAATAGATGGCCTAACGATTCGAGTTGCGGTGAAGGAGGAACATTCATGATTTTCTTTCGTTGATGCTCTTTACTACTTTATTATAATTATTGACAATGCAAACATTATCCAACGAGGCTCCCATTGCTTCCTGGTAGGCCCGTTCGGCGGACTGTGTCTTCACGCTGTCAGCGCCTCTGCGCCGGAGAATATATTTTTTCCACTCGACCATGCAGGTCCTGAGCAAGTCTTTTGAAGGAACAGATCGCCTGAGCAAGCGCGCCAGGGTCGATTTTCCGCCAGAATCTCGTGATATCGGGGTGCTTTGCGCCTTGTAAGGCATTAAAGGAACTGCGTTTTGCCAAATGAAAAGAATGGCAAGCACGAGTGCTGCGGCAATAACACTCCAAAGATGATATTTTCCAATAAGGTCAGAGACGCCGACATGCGCCTCGCTTCCAAGATGAGTCTCGTCAAAAATTATCTCATTTCCTCCGCTAAGAAGCGCGGCCAAAAGGGCGGCGGGATTCTCAT
>JAQGOY010000257.1 GCA_028293375.1 Verrucomicrobiales bacterium
GAGTTGCTAATAGTTTTACACGAATCCCGCCAACGCCTTGAACGAAGTCCCAGGATGGTGACAGAACCATTGCCAAACAACAGACAAAAGATGCATCCGCGTGGATACTCGACTACCTCGATCGAACTGTAGAGAGGGAGGAGTGGGGGATCCGAATTATTATTGAGAATTTTCAGTCTCACGCAACGTCAGGGTCAAAGCTTATTTTTATAACATTAAGGTAACAAAGAACAGTATAAATAAGTATTAAAGGTGTTTATTTGTGTTGGTTGCTTTCCGACTGAAATATTGACGTACCCGGAACGGATTTGATTTTGGTTGCGACCTGGGCGAAGTCTCCGGCGGCTGAACAAACCATGAGGCGTCCTGGCAGGTCCATGTTTTTGCTTATCTTCAGAACGGTTTGCCGGTCTTTGTCATCCTGGGAAAAAATGCCCCATTTCTTTTCGAAGGTGAGGGCGAGGATAAATATTTTTTCCCGGGGGGAGTGGATCAAGGTCTTCCTGGCCAAATGAGCCAGCCGCACCGATCGTTCCATCTTAATCAGTGCGATAACATTTGAAATGGCTTCCTCTGACAACGTGTGAGGGATAAAGTTATCGGATGCTTTGACTTCGCTCCGTTCAGAGTGAATCTGGGTGTGCGTTTTCTCGAGTGAGTCCATCCTTCGGGTAAGAGCTTCGATCTGTGAGGTCTGGCCCGCGCGTTTGTGATAGTTTCTTACGGTATGGTATAAATCCGGGAAGAATTCAGGATTAACTTCCAGGATGGAGTCGGCCAGTTGCAGCCCTTCCGGCTGATCTTCGTTAAGCAGGCCGACTGCCAAATTGAACTTTGCGCCAAAGTGAGTTGGCCGATCGGCGAGGATATCCCGCAGGATCGGTTCGGCGCTTCGAAAATCACTTGCGTTGAGGCTGTGGATGGCTCGTTCCCAGAGTCTTTCGACGTATTCCTGGCGCACTCCTGATTTTTCCTTGTAAGTGTTTTCGCGCAGATGGCGACTGGCCCAATTCCTGGCGCTGGCCTTGACCCAGTACTCGGTAAGCTCGGTGGTGATGCTTTCCTTGGCTTCTTTTAAATGCAGGTTTTCCACGGTAACGAAACTGGAATGAAAAGACTGTTCCGCTTCTTCGGGAGCAATGCGTTTTCCCTGCAGGCTTTTCAATCGATCAGAAAGGCAGGGATGGGTGTCTTCCGTGGTGGAAACGGCCGAGAGCGCGGTGGAAACCAGGCGCCTGAGATTATCATTGGAACCGATCTTGAGGATGGTTTTATCCATTTCTTTCAACGCGATAGGGGGAGGGGTGGGGTGGTCCGCTGCCAGTTTCCAAAATCCTGGCCAAAACTCCTCGGAAAGAATTTCTCCGTGAACGCGGAGTTTGATCAAAGCAATACTGATAGCGTTGCTTGAAACATGCCGTGCAGCGAGCGCGTCTGCATCGTATTCCTGGATTCGAGAGAGGACAAAGGCGTGTGCATTGAAGCGTGGCCAAAACCAACGAACAAAATTGCTTAGCACGCCTTTGGTATTATGTTGGACGAACAGGTCCCAGGCCACCCGGCATCGGTAAATCCATTCGCCGGAGAGGATGTGGGCAGACTGCAAATGAGCGCATTCGTGCGCTATTACTGCGGCCAGTTCTTCTTCGGTATAAAAAATCAAGAGGGGGTAGCCCAAATGCAGGTCGGCCTTCACCTTGCCGAAAAGGCTGAAACGATAAGGGTAATTCACATGGGCTCCCGTTTCATTCATGATCCAGATTTTTTCGAAAGGCCGCACGCCCAGGCTTTTCGTGGTTTGTTGAATCAACTGGTAAAGCGAGGGCACATTTTGCGCGGTAATTTCGACTTCGTCGCGTATCCGCTGCGGTTTGTAGAAAATCTGCCTGACATATTTGAAGGAATAGGCGAGCAAGGCCAGTCCGATCAAAGTTCCCAGGAGGATGAGAGCAAAGGGAAGGACCGAGAAGAAATGAACGATCAAATAAAGCAGGACGAGACCGGCCAGGCTGACGAGCAAGAAGAAGCCAACGAGGCCGCCCAAGCCGAGGAAAACAAATTGCAGACATTTCCTGAGCAACAGTGCAGGCCGACCTGCGTAAGTCACTTCAACACGCTGAACCAGTTTATCAAATTCCTGCCTTGTCATCTTTTACTTTCTTATTTCCCGGCGGCAATTCTGCTCAAGAAATGATGCGGAAAATCCAGGTGCACATTCAATTTATCCAGCAAAGGTCCATACTCCTTTTGTTTGGCGGGGTATTTGAGACAGAGCGCCCCGAGGACAATTCGTTTGGTATTGAGGGGGGCGCGAAAGGCCTGTATCTCACCATCGACGGGAGCTCTACCCAAGCTTAACAAGTCTGCAGCTCTGTTACCCGGGTCGGCGCTGGCAATCGTCTCCATTGCCTTCTTCTCCCATTTTCCTGCCGCCTCCTCATTACCTGATTTTCTGTAGGCCATGGATTGCAGCAATTGATAATAACCGAGGCTGGCATCCTGGGGCATTAGTTTTTCAGCCAGTTCAGGCGATCCCCGTTCAAGAGTGGCAAAAAACAGAAACGGATTCCGGCTTCCTTTTAATCGATAAAGCAAGGTGGCGAAATCACCTTTCATGTAGAGGATCTGGTTTTGCTCGGCAGCGATGTAATCATCAGCCGTTGCGCCTATCTGGCTTTTTAAGACTTTGGCAAACGAGGCAAATTGGGAATCCGCTCCAGGCGCGTCACCTTTGAGGATGCGAGATTCCAGCAGCATTCCTTCTGCCGCCAGATCGGATTTAGATTTCGCCAGGCGCGCTGCTGCGATTTCTTCAACCCTATCGAATTGTCTGAGTCCCAAAGCCGCGTCCAGGGCCATGGCCTCCAATTTTCGGTTGAGAGTTTTGGAACTCGTTTTGGCTTTCCCGCACTCTGAAAGTGCTTTTTGGAAATCTCCGTCCGACAGAGCATTGAAGGCCAGTGCGATGCGTGGATAGGGACTGTTGGGGTCGGCCGCAGCGGCCTGCTCGAAAAGCATTTGAGATTCCTGTGAACTCTCGGCGACCCTGCCCATCAAATAGAGGTAGGTGGCATTGCCCGGATTCTTTTTGAGAAGCAGCCGATATTTTACGACCAGCATCACTTTGTCCTTGTGCAAGAGCCCGGATAGTTCCTGGGAATAACGGTGCCACTCGAGAAGGCCGTTTTTATCAGCCCGTTCCCCGATAAAAGCAAATG
>JAQGOY010000264.1 GCA_028293375.1 Verrucomicrobiales bacterium
GCTTCTGCCGAGTGGAGCAAGCATGGGCGATGGTTATGGCCCGATGCTGGTAAGCAAGACCCTGTGGGACCGCGACGAACTTCGGACCAAAAAGATCGCGATCCCTGGAACCATGACGAGCGCGTTCCTGGCCCTTCAACTTTGGTTGGATTTACCAGCCAAAAACCTGCGTTTTATCATTGTGCCGTTCGACCAAATCTTCGCCGCAGTGGAAGACGGGACTGCTGATGTGGGACTGATCATTCACGAGGGACAACTGACCTTTGCCGATCGCGGTTTGAAATGTTGCGTAGACCTCGGTGCGTGGTGGAAAGAAACCCAGGACGGTTTACCGCTGCCGTTGGGAGGCAACGTCATTCACAAAAAATTTGCTCCTGAGATTCGGAGCCAGATCTCCAGAATTCTAACCCGGAGCATCCAGTTCAGCCTGGACCATCGGGCAGAGGCCGTGCAGCACTCGTTGCAGTATGCTCGCGACATGGGAAAAGAACTGGCAGACCAATTCGTTGGCATGTATGTGAACCACTGGACCCTGGATTATGGCGAAAAAGGAAGGGAATCGATCAGTCGATTTCTAAATATGGCCTTCGATAAGGGATTGATAGGCCATAAGCAACCGCTGGAGTTTGTGGAGTAATCAGTCTATTTCCCTTTGAAATAATCTGATTCCATTTTATCGAGCTCTTTTTTGATTTTGGCTGTCTTGACGGTTTTGGGCAGAAAATAAATGGTCCATTCGGGGCGGGTCGGCATTTTTTCGATGCTGTCGAACAAAGCTTTAAGACCTTCGGTCCCCAGGCCGCATTCCAGGGCGTTACGAGCGCCGGCTTTGACCGATTCCTCCCATTCCTTCTCTGTCAATAAAGTGTTGATCGGTTGAGGCTTGCCCTTCTCTTCGCTCAATTTGTCGGAGTATTTTTTGTAATGACCCAGGTAATGATGAGAGAGCTCGATGGCCAGGATCATGCCGACCATTTGATTAAAATTACTCAACTGTTCATTGATCATGTCTTCGGTCCAATATTTTTTGTCCGAAGTTCCCGGAAGGTCCTTGAGGGAGTTTTCGCCTTTTTCCTGGGCGAGGCTTAAAATGTATTTTTCAAAATAACCTTTTTCAGTGCCATCGATGGCTTTGGCGTGGGCGACGTTGTTCATGAGGTCAACAAAGCCGATGGAGATGAAGACCATTTTCAGAGGTTTGGTGTCGTCGGGATACTCGATGCAGCGGACAAAGGGAGTGACATCTGTTTCGAGAGAGACGGGTTGAACGTGGATTTGATCCCGTTCTTTGGGTTTCATGGCCTTGTAGAGGTCATTTCCCAGCCTCATGATTGCTTTGTAACCACTTTCATAAGAATGGGTTTCCGGGGCTGCCTGTAAACTGGAGCTGAACACCAGGGTTAGAACCAGAGCGAATAAGGGCGAAATTCTCATTATCTTTATTAGGCATCTACCCTGAACATATTTTTCATTTTTGAGAAGCTTTTTTAAGCTCTTTTGTCAATATTGAGAACATGACAATGAAATATCGGCGATTTGGACGCACTTCTTTACAAATGCCCGTATTTTCCTGTGGCGGAATGCGTTACCAGTACAAATGGCAGGACGTTGCGCCAAACGAAATTCCAAAGGACAACCAGGCAAACCTGGAAGCGACGATTCACAGGGCCATCGAATTGGGGATCAACCACATCGAAACCGCCCGGGGTTATGGCTCTTCTGAGATGCAGTTGGGTTCGGTTTTGCCAAAACTGGATCGTTCAAAAATCATTGTCCAAACCAAGGTGGCTCCCTTCAAAGATCCGAAAGAATTTTTGAGCACTTTTGAAACCTCCATGAACTATTTGAAGCTGGATCATGTCGATTTACTTTCCCTTCATGGAATTAACAATCAGGAATTGCTCGACTACTCGCTTGGAAAAAATGGTTGCGTGGCGATGGCTCGCAAGCTTCAAAAAGAAGGGCGCGCAAAACATATTGGTTTTTCGACTCACGCCACGCCGGACGTTATCATCAAAGCCATCGAGTCTGATGAATTTGATTACGTAAATCTCCATTGGTATTTCGTGAACGATCTCAACTGGCAGGCGGTGTTGGAGGCCAGCAAGAGGGACATGGGAGTGTTCATCATCAGCCCCAATGATAAAGGTGGGAAACTTTATTCCCCTCCGAAAAAGCTGGTGGATCTTTGTGCTCCTCTGAGTCCGATGCAGTTTAATGACTTGTATTGCCTGGCGCGACCGGAAGTCCATACCCTCAGTTGTGGAGCGGCGAAGCCGGAAGATTTTGACGAACATATTGCGGCGCTAAAATATTACGACGAGGCGGCACAAACAATTGCCCCAATCGAGAAACGACTTCGAGAAGAAATGACCCATGTTCTCGGGGATGCGTGGTTGAATAGCTGGCATAAAGACTTGCCCGAATACTTCAATGTTCCCGGACAAGTGAACATTCTCGAGATCCTCAGGCTCTGGACCTACGCGCGATCGCTAGACCTGGTGGATTGGGGCAAAATGCGTTACAACCTGCTGGGACAGGCCGACCATTGGTTCCCCGGGGAGAACAGCGGCAAGGTTAACGGGAACGAATTGAGCTCGGTCCTTGGAAGCCATCCCCAGGCGGCCAGGATTAGTGAGATCATGCACGAAGCACATCAGCTCTTTTTCGAAGCGCCAAAAAAGCGTCTGAGCGAGAGCTAAGCCGAATAATGCGGGGGTTTGGAGGTGGTTTGACGGACGCGGTCCAATTCCATGCCCTGAAGGGAATCCGAAAGACGACGGCAAAGCAGGTTAAGACTGCGTATGGTTTTATCCTGTTCGATCACAATCTTGTTAAGATCATCATAGAGTCGCTCCATGTGAGCGAGCTGTGATTCAATTTTTTTCAACCGGTCTTCCATGCCTTTGTATGGAGAACCCAGAGGAATTGTGCAACGATTATAGTCTGCGCCTTGCTTACCTTATTTGCGGCTCGACTCGTGGTTATCCGGTGACGGGGACTGAAGTGGATGTAGTTGGGTTGGATGGTTCCGCGTCGTGTTGAAATGATTTCCAGAAAGCGAGACCCGCCAGACCAGCGGCCAGCGAGATGAGTTGGGAAATGCTAAAACCCGCAAGATCCGGCCTGGTGTCGGCCCGGAAAAACTCTACTCCAAATCGAAGGACGCCATAAGCCATGACGAAAAAGCAAAATCGGGAACCCAAAGGCTTCTTCTGAAACCAGGGTAGAAGCAATGCAAAGGCTATCAGAAATGCCCCGAAAGCTTCGTAAATCTGAGTCGGATGAACAGGCAAAGAAGATACGGAACCCTCATTCAAGAGATTCAGGCTTTGATGCTGCTCGAAAGCTCCGGCTCCCTTCGGGAACTGAACGGCCAATGAAAAATGCGCGGGTGATAGCCGGGGGAAAGTCTGGATCTGGGAAATGGTGGGGGCATCGAGAGAAACTAACGATGAGTGATCCACGCAGACATCGCCCCAACAGCATCCTGCCATAAAACAACCGACGCGACCAAATCCCAATCCCACCGCCAACGAGGGAGCCAATAAATCCATGAAACTCCTGAATCGAATTTTTTGAAACGCAGAATATACCCAGAAAATCAGAGCGCCAAACAAGAGTCCACCATAGAAGACCAATCCCCCACCCTTCCAGACTTTGAACCATTCGATCACGGGAAGCGCGGGAGAGTAATCGAAAATCCGGCTAAAGAAACGAGCCCCTATCGGGCAGAGGCAAAGCAAAAGCAGCGTAAGATTATCAATGTGGCGGGGTTCAATCCCAAAGACTTTGGCCCGGGGCCTCGCCAAAAAATAAGCAGCCAAAAAGCCAAGCAGCAGGAAAAATGAATAGGACCCTATGTAAGGATGCGTCCAGATGTAGGGATGCATAGCGGAAAAAAAAGCGGCTCAAATAATGAACCGCTTAACGACTTAGGCCTTGGCCTTGCACTCGCAGGTGTCGACCCTGGGGGTGGAGGTTGGGTGAAGCACAGCAATGGCTATCACAGCGGCCGCAGCGATTTTGAGTATCATTAACATAGGATTTTTCCCTTCCGACGAAGTTCTTTATCCACCTTGGATAAATCGTTAAACGCCGTCTTTGATTTCAAGCCTATGCAAAGGAGAAGTAGGAACAATCAGGCGCGGTCCCATAATGGACTAGGGTTTTGAATCCCCTGGAACGATCAGTTTTTTCACTAGAAATTGTTTAGCCCTGGCAAGATCGTCCACGTTGAGATAATCGACGCCACACGCCAATTCGGCTGCCCAGAATTGCTCAGTTTGCGGGGTGTTCCAAAAACGCACTTTCCTGCCTTCTTTGTGAAATCGGCGCACTAATTCATACAATCTATCTTTTTCATCGGGCTGAAAATCGCCGATCCCTTTCCAGGTGAAAAAGTCTGCCCAATTCTCACTTACCCAGGGATAAAGCAGATTGGAATCCGCTGCGGTCAACTCCTTGACCTTGCCGTCCAGGGCAACAAGTCGATCCTGTGCTTCCGCGAGCAGGGATGCTGAAGGCCTGCTGCCTGAGAGGACAACGGAGACAGGACCACGTTTCACCGAAGCAGCGGAATAATGAGTGAGGATATGTTGATACTTCAGCAACACTTTCTGTAGAACCGGGTAAACTTCATTGCCATTCCCTTTGATATCGATCATCAGGACGAAATCGAAGTTAGTCCCGTACACTGTGCCCGCGTTTTTGCGGATTTGATCTTCAAGCGGCGCCAGGTAAAGGCTCTCCAAAGTTTTCTCTGGGGTCACCTTTTTGAGTTCGTGAGCGACCAGAAGCGCATTGTCCACAAGGTAAATATCAGCCTCCACGCTGCTAAACCCATAGCTGAGCGCATCCATCAAGGGATGCACGTGTTCGTAATCATTATGGGCATGGGTTCCAGAAAGCGGCTGCACTGGTTCTCCGAAAACGGAGGAGGCACTCAGCAAGAGGGCGAAGAGGAACCTGCTAAACATACAAGACAATCTGCAGATCTCGAACGAGCACACTCATGTAGGGATAGCGCAACTCCGGGTCGATGGAGAGGCATTTGAGAATGATCTTTTCCATGCCGATGGGAACATCTGAATTGATCTCGCGCGGTGGGACAAGTGTGGCGCTAAGTTGAGAGCGAAGAATGGCTTCCGCAGTTTCTCCCGGAAACGGTTTTTCACCTGTCAATAACTCATAAGCGGTGACGCCGAAGGCAAAGATATCCACGCGATGGTCGAAGGGTTGCCGCTGGAGTTGCTCGGGAGCCATGTAACCCGGGGTACCTGGGTTCTTGGAAGTCTTTTCAGGCTTGGCGGGTTTCGGCATGGCCAGGTCAAAGTCGATCAACCGGAGGCTGGCATTGCGGCTCAGCAGAATATTCTCCGGTTTAAAGTCTAGGTGCATGTAACCGCTCTCGTGCACATGCTCGAGGGCGACTCCCATGTCGATCAGAACATTCCCAATGTTTTCCGTGAGCACCTCGTCACCCCGGGAAAGAAGCAACTTCAGATTGGATCCCTCCAGGTACTCCATCAGCATATACAAAGCGCCTTCAATCTTACCATGCTCGTAATAGCCAATGATAAACTCGTGATTCTGAATTTTGGCGAGAATTTCCGCCCCCTGGTTAAAACGCTTTTTGGCGGTAAAATTGAATGTCGAATTATCCTTTAATCTTCGGAGGGCGAAAGTTTTGCCATCTTCGTCCGTGGCAACCCAAATATCCGCCATGCCGCCACTATTGATGAGTTCCTGGAGTAGAAATCGGCCAAAACGGATTGGTTTGGGAGGTACTCCGGTAATAATGCTTAGCTCGTCCTGACCCATAGGTGATGTAAAAGGTAACTGTTAGGCAGATTCAATGCCATTTGCAAAACTGAAATAAACTTGGCGCGAAAAAAGAGAGCCTTAAAGTCCTTGCAATGAAGCCGATGCGCGCGCTCCTCATCTACCTGGTTTTTGTTTTTGCGGGCGCAGCCATTGTCGCCCCCCTTGTCTGGGAAATCACCCATCATGTTGAGTTCCTGAGTTCGGCAGCACTGATAAAACGTTCTCCCTTTCATCGATACGTGAGCCGATGCCTGACAGGCTTAGCTTTGATAGGTTTACCCTGGTATTATCGGCGCCTGGGTTTCCATTCCTGGAAAGAGCTCGGCATTTCCGGGTTCAAAACCCAGTTTCGTCTCTTTTTACAAGGTGCCTGCATCGGTCTGGCCACGCTCCTTGGGTTGGGCGCCCTGTTGCTGTTATTTGGGGCTCGTGATTTTGGAACCTTGACTGCCAAAGATGTGATCACTGCTGTCCTTTCGGCTACCTTAACCGGGATTCTTGTGGGGTGCATGGAGGAACTGTTGTTCCGGGCTGCGCTTTTCCAAAGCCTTTACCGAAGCAGCTCCTACTGGCCAGCCGTTATTGTCAGCAGCGGGGTGTATGCATTGTTTCACTTTTTCAGTAAACCAGCCCCTCCAGCGGAGGTCCATTCCTGGACAGGGTTTCTAATCCTGGGAGGAATGCTGAAAGGATTTGTGAATTGGAGAGAGTTATTGCCCGCTTTCCTTAATCTCTTCTGCGCGGGTGCAATACTTGCGAGCGGCCTGGCCTGGAAAAAACAGCTCGGTTTCGGAATTGGCATTCATGCAGGCTGGATTTTTACATTGAAGCTCAACGCTACCATTACCCGGCCTGTGGAAGGGCATAACGAATGGATCTGGGGCACCAGCAAGCTCATCGACGGATGGATAGCGCTACCAATACTAATCGGAATTTGGTTGTTTTTCGAAAGAATGCGTGGAAAGAATGAGACACCAGCCGCCTATGACGTTAAAGTTTCCCGACCTCCCAAAAACGTGGCTTGATGCATTCCTTGCCTTCTTTTATCCTCCGGTCTGTCAGCTCTGTCTCATGAATCGCGCGACACCTGCAGAAGGGTTCGTATGTGAAACCTGCGTGACAGGTAAAAATGGCGTTCGATACATTGAACCTCCATTCTGTGGTAAATGCGGCTTGCCCTTTGAAGGGGCAATCGAAGTTGCATTTGAGTGCGGCAATTGTAAAGAATTAGAGCTATCCTTTGACTCCGCTCGCTCGGCAGTGGTAGCGAATCAACTGGTTTTGAACGTGATACACAAATATAAGTATGAAGGCGGGCTATGGTTTGAGCCTTTCCTGGCCAGCCTTCTCATTAAAAAAGTCCAGACCTCAGCGGATGTAAAAGAGTTCGATCTCGTTGTGCCGGTTCCACTTTATAGCGCCCGGCGTCGGGAGCGGGAATTCAACCAGTCGGAACGCCTCGGTAAACGTCTGGCTAAAGAATTGGGCCTTCCGCTTTCGACCCGGGGGATCGAACGAACCCGACCCACGACCACTCAAACCATGTTGACTCGTTCCGAACGGGCTACCAACGTTAGAAATGCGTTCACGGTGAAAGATAAAAAGTTGTATTCTAAAAAAAGGGTAATGTTGGTGGATGACGTAATGACGACAGGAGCCACCACCAGCGCCTGTGCAAGAGCGATTCGAAGAGCGGGCGCGAAATCCGTGCACGTGTGGACAGTGGCCAGGGGATTATAAAGCAAATTTCTATGACAACTTCATTTTCCAAGAAAGCATTCGGTGTCGAAGCGGTTGAGCCCGCAGTGACTCCTCCCCCCGCCTCGAATGTTCAACATAGTTTTGCCAAAAAACCCAAGTTAGGGAGCTCCAAGGCCCGCAAAAAAGAAATCCCGGAAGGTTTGTGGAGCAAGTGCAAGCGATGCTCCAACCTGATTTACGACAAAGAACTGGACGAAAACCTTAAAATTTGCCCGCATTGCGGTTATCATTTCGCGATCGGTTCCCGGGAACGGATTAACTCCCTCGTCGAGACCTGCAGTTTCGAGGAAATGGACGCGGACATGATTAGCGTGGACGCCCTGAAGTTTACGGGCGTTGCTTCCTACTCGAGCAAACTTGAGGGATATCGAAAATCAACCGGGCTGAAGGATGCTGTCATTACCGGGATTGGAAAAATCTTCGAACAGCGGGTCGCGCTTGGAGTGATGGATTTTGGATTTCTGGGCGGTTCGATGGGATCGGTCGTGGGTGAAAAACTAACTCGCCTAATCGAGACAGGAACGGAAAAGGGATTGCCGGTCGTCATCGTTTCGACGAGTGGCGGAGCGCGCATGTATGAAGGGATGTTCAGCCTGATGCAGATGGCGAAAACATGTGGAGCACTGGCATATCATGCCCGTCAAAAACTACCCTACATCAGCGTCCTGACGGATCCGACCACAGCCGGGGTGATGGCAAGTTACGCCACGGTGGGGGATCTCATCATCGCGGAACCCGGGGCCATGATTGGCTTTGCCGGGCCTCGCGTGATCAAGGATACCACACAGTCCGAACTGCCTCCCGGGTTTCAGACGGCTGAGTTTCTACTGGATCGAGGGTTGCTGGACGCCATTGTGCCAAGAAAAGAACTGAAGGCAAAACTCGCATACTATCTGGATTTTCTGATGGCAGGACGCAAGTATCCAGCGGCGCTCAAATGAGGCACCATCGCTTCTGGCTGATTCTCTGGGTGTCGATGGGCCTCTATTCAAGTGGAGTTGAGGTCCACGCAGAGATCATCCAGGCGTCAGCAACTTCCAGCGAACTCAGTTTTTATTTTGATTCCGATCCGACGGGGTTATTTTTAAACGAAAAACCGACGTTCAAGAGTCCTGTAGTTAATCGCGTGGAATGCCAGCGCGAATCCGTGAGAAAAGTTGGACAACTCTTTCGGTTTACCATTCCCCGTTACGAAAAAGCTCGTGATTTGGCTTCCTCATTATTTTCGCTGAAATCCGATAATGGCGTGTGGAGGCTGGTGGAACAGGTCTCCTCTAAAAACTCGGAGCCTTATCCGGTGAATTCCAGCAAGAAAGGATTGCAGGTCCAAATGGTGGATGACGCGGTGGCTTTAGGGATAAAACATGCCGCGCTGAACGTCGACTTTTCATCGTTAACCCTTCTTCAGGCCGGTCCGTCCAGCATCGCGCACGTGTTCGAAGGAACAGAATATTTTTTCTCCTCAGGCTATTTAAACGGCCTCGATCAGCAGGTGAAAAGGCTGTCGGACAACAGTATTCTTGTTAATCTTATCATCCTCAATTACGACCACGGCGACGCGAAAACAAATGTCCTCCGACATCCGCATTACGATCCATCGTGTCCGAACCATCTGGGTGCTTTCAACCTGTCGACAGCTGAAGGGATAGGGCACTACAAAGCGACAATCGATTTTCTGGCGTCGCGATATGGAGCGATGAACGCCGAACATGGTCGGGTGTGGGGATTTATTGTTGGTAACGAGGTCAATTCCCATTGGGAGTGGTACAACCTTGGAAACGCCAGCGTAAAAGAATTCGTCGAGGATTACATCGATGCCGTTCGGCTGTGCGAGTTTTATTCGAAAAAACAGTTATGGAACAGCCG
Organism: Verrucomicrobiales bacterium; assembly: GCA_028293375.1. Taxonomy (GTDB): domain Bacteria; phylum Verrucomicrobiota; class Verrucomicrobiia; order Limisphaerales; family JAQGOY01; genus JAQGOY01. The sequence continues at coordinate 9,454 of JAQGOY010000264.1, forward strand.
CACCTATATTTCCCTGGAGCATCACTGGAACATGGCTGGAGGAGGAAAAGGCGCAACCAATCATTATTTTAAGGGGAAAGATATGGTGGACCAGTTTGCCAGCCAATCTGAAGAAATGGGAGGATTTGCCTGGAACCTGGCTTTTCATCCCTATCCGGAGAATCTCTTTGAGTGCCGGACGTGGAATGACAAAACAGCCCTGCCAGGGTTTGACACTCCCAGGATAACGTTTAAAAACATCGAGCAGTTACCCGCTTATTTTAAAAGACCAGTTCAGTTATTTCATAATTCCCCGCGACATATCATTCTTTCCGAACAAGGATTCCATTCGGTTAACACGCCTCAGGGGGAGACAAACCAGGCGGCCGCTTACGCCTACGCTTATTACAAGATTGCTCATCTTGACGGCATCGACTCTTTTATCCTTCATCGACACGTCGATCACGGAATGGAAGGAGGGTTAAACCTCGGCCTTTGGACGCGCAATACCAGGTCTCGATCCCAATCCGAGCCCGAAAGAAAAAAATTAATCTATGAGGTGTTTGAGCATGCAGACAAACCCGACTGGCAAGACTATTTTCGTTTCGCCCTGCCGGTTATTGGGATTAAAAGTTGGGAGGATCTTTTAGATTCTTCGATGCATTGATATGGGGCCAGGATTGATTGTCACGACAGTTGCAAACCTGCGTCTTCGTCCGTCGCATAAATCGGAACTTCTCACCCAATCCCTGCTGGGGGAGGAGATTTCAATCGTCAAGTCGCGAAGCCTGTGGTCACAGGTTATTTGCAGAAAGGATGATTACTGTGGATGGATGGAAGACGGATCCTTTGTACCCTGCACAATGGTCGAGCTCCAGACATTCCACCAGGATTCCAAACGCGTCAATTTTTTGCAGGCAGATTTCCTGGAAAAGGCTACGAAGCAATCACAAATTCTGCTTCAGCTGGTAATGGGTTGCCGACTGCGCATACTGGGAAGCGTGGGCAACTACTTCGAAGTTTGCACCCCTTCCAAAGAAAGGGGTTTTGTGGCGAAAACAGCTTTTAACGAATTCCTTCCGTCGCCCCCCCGGGAAAGGTTGCAATCCATCGCGTTTGCCTGTCTGGGAATTCACTATTTATGGGGAGGCAGCACCCCGAAAGGTCTGGATTGTTCTGGATTCGTGCAACTCGTCATGCGGGAATGTGGAATCAACCTGCCCCGCGATGCACAGGAACAGTCGGAACATGGAATAAAGATTTCGAATATTGCTAAATTCCAATTTGGCGATCTGCTGTTTTTCGGATCGGTGGCAGGAAAAAAGACCAGGGTGGCCCATGTAGCGCTCTGTTTGGGCGACGGCATGTACGTGCACGCATCCTCATTTGTGCGAATCCACAGCCTTCATGCAACCAATCCGTTGTTCAACGGTTACAGAAGGAAAACGCTTTTATTCGCCCGGCGCCTGGGTGACCAGTTTCTCAAATGACATGTGCCAGCTTGAAAAACCAATAGATCGCAGCGCACTCGGCCACCACGAAAGCCAAAAAACATATCGTTGGCACAACCCAGTAGAGAAAAGCCTCCGCCCATTTTATGGCTTTAAAGTGGGTCCATTTGAAATCTGAGTCAGCTTTCATAACGTCTTGGATCAAGCTGGTTTACAGATGATTCCTTCTGAATGGGAATCGTTGCAAAATAGTTGCAGCTGAAACACCTCTTCAACCAAAACTTGCCTTTCGCGTTCCACACGGAAGCCAGGGCGTTTGAGCAGAGAGGGCAGTTGTTCATTTCCATCCGTGATGATAGCAACTCCGGGGCCAAGAGTTCTTGTCGCAAGTCAGGGAACAATCAATGTTTTCACGGCGCGGCTCCCTTTTGCCATTTCTTCGAACAAAAAGGGCAGCTCATCCAGGTTCCTTTGCTGAGTGATGAACTTCGCCGCAGGCACCGATCCATCCTCAATGTGTCCTAGGGCAGATCGAAAAGTGGAGGGTGTATGATGGAAACTCGCCATCATATGAATGTTGGAGTAGTGAATTCGCGTGGCATCGAAATTAACCTGCGTCCCGGCGGGGCATCCTCCAAAAAAGTTTACTTTGCCTCCTTTGCGAACCAGCCTGAGGGCAAGTTCCCAGGTTTCGGGCTTACCCACCGCCTCGATCACCAGGTCGAGACGGCCAAGACCCGTCTGCAAACTTTCTACAGAAGAATCGTTCCGCAACTCGGTAATGGATTCTGCCCCCAACTCAATAGCCGTCTGCAATCTTTCTGCACCCCTTCCTAATACCGCCACGTGGCAACCCATGGAAGTGAGCAGCGAAACGAACATTAAACCAATGGGCCCGGATCCAATAACCAGCGCTCGTTCCCCTGATTTTGGGGTCAAATCGGCAAGTCCCTGAACGACACAAGCAAGAGGTTCGGTTAGTGCGGCGCTGGAAAACTCAGTGGAAGATTTTATTCGATACAAGTTTTTCTCAACCATCCGCGAGGGAATGACGATACTTTCGGCATACGCTCCATTGAGGAATAGCAAATCGTCACAAAGATTTTCCTGTGCTGTCAGGCAATAAAAACAATGGCCACAAGGGGCGGAGTTGGCGACTACCACTCTTTCGCCCACGCTCCAACGATCAGTCCCGACGCCTGTTTCTGAAATAATTCCTGCCAATTCATGACCAAAAACAGTGGGTGGAACAAGCATTCGGGCATGATATCCCCTTTTATAAACCTTTAAATCCGTGCCGCAGGTCAAAGCAGCCTGGATAGCGAGGCGTAATTCCCCTTGTTTGAGGGGCTTTTCCATGACCTCTTCAATCCGAATATCTTCTTTGCCGTGGAGCACTGCCGCTTTCATGGGAAAAGCTTACGATCACAGGATTCGTCTGAAAATGGAAATAGTTTGAATCATCCTCTGAACCATCCTTGTATTTCTCGATTGCTTTGCTTGGGAAAAAGCCTTAGGAAACTGGCAGGTTTAACGGAATCGCGGGGTCGAAGGGAAAATCAGATTCAAATAAGATGCCATACACAGCTGAAATAAGCAGAGCGAATCCAAGCTGCTTCATTTTTCTTATTGATCAATCCGGTTCCATGGCAGAGCCCATTGCCAACAGTGATGGCAAACGCAAGTGCGATAGCGTGGCGGACGCGATTAACCGACTGCTTCACAATCTCATCATCAAGTGCGCCCGTGGAGAAGGTGTCAGGAATTTCTATGAAGTCTGCGTGATTGGTTACGGCGCCCAGGTGGCTCCGGGCTTCAGCGGCAAGCTGGCAGGTCGAGACCTGGTTCCATTGAGCGAGATCGCCAACTCTCCGGCCAGGGTGGAAGAACGAACCAAACAGATCGATGACGGCGCTGGTGGGACAATCACCCAAAAAGTAAAATTTCCCATCTGGTTTGAACCCCTGGCAAAAGGAACGACCCCCATGGGCCAGGCCTTGAGCATGTCCCAGCACCTGCTTTCGAGCTGGGTGGCGACTCATCCCAATTCCTATCCTCCAATAGTCATCAACATTACAGATGGTGAAGCGACCGATTCGGGACCTGGACCGCAATCTGAAGAGCTGAGGGGCCTTGCAACCAACGACGGAAATGTCCTTCTTTTCAATTGCCATATTTCGAGCCAGTCCTTGAGTCCGATCGTTTTTCCCGATCACGATGGGGAGCTGCCCGATTCTTTTTCACGCACGCTTTACGAAGCGTCCAGCACTCTTCCCGACTCCCTGCGGGAATTGGCTCGTGCTGAAAATTTCCAACTGGGCAACGGCGCAAAAGGTTTTGCCTTTAATGCTGACCTGGTGGAATTGATTCGTTTTCTCGATATCGGAACGCGAGCAAGCAATCTCCGGTAAACACGAAGTTGCAGGTTATTATTTATTGTGGAACCATCCACACGCATTTTTTGGCTGCCAAAAAACGGAAACACGGCAGAAGAGTACGAGGATGCCTTTGCTCACTCTCAATGCAATTTTTCCATAGCTGACGGCGCCACCGAGTCCTCCTTTGCAGAAAGGTGGGCCCAGGAACTTGTCAAAAAATACGTGGCTGCGCCTCCCGCTGGAGCCACGCCTTCCAGTGTCCAGCTGGAGAACTGGCTTTCTCCACTGCAAAAGGAATGGCATGCGGGCATCGCCTGGGACCGCCTTCCGTGGTACGCCGAGGAAAAAGCACGCACCGGCGCCTTCGCCGCATTTTTGGGACTCCAATTTTTTGAGTCGGCTGCCTGTCCCGAAAAGAGAAGCCTCTTCAGTTTTTGGAAGAAACCTGCCACAAGAAAAGAATCGAAATGGCTGGCGCTCGCGGTGGGTGACAGCAACCTGTTTCATCTGCGCCAATCCACACTGCTTCGGGCTTTTCCGATTGAACGCGCCGAACAATTCGACACGCGTCCCCTCCTACTTTCCAGCAATCCGAAAAAGAACAACCCGGTCTGGCAGCGCATTCAAATGACCGAAGGAACCTGCCAGCCAGGCGATGTCTTTTTGCTAATGACCGATGCGCTGGCAAACTGGTTCCTGAAGAAAACAGAACTAAATGCCAATCCGCTGCCGACTATTTTAAATATCACCAACGAAGCCGAGTTTTCCCAATTTATTGAAGAACAGCGGCTCTCCACGGCTCTTAAGAATGACGATGTCACTCTAATGGTCCTGGTCTGGAAAGATTCGAACAAATGAATTGGCCAACACATACAGATTATCAGGATTCCATCCAAAACCCGGGCGTCGCTTTCCAGGAACCAACGCTCAAGCAGGGCGAAATAGTTTGTGACATGCTGGGATTACCCCGGGTGATGTCAGGAAATTTCGCCAGTGTTTACGAAATGCGGGGGACCGATGGAAGATGGGCGATTCGATGTTTTGTGCGACAGGTTCCGGGTCAGCAGGGCCGTTATGCGAGGCTGAGCCAATATCTGAACGGGCTCACCCTGCCCTACCTGGTCAATTTCGAATACCTTCTGAAAGGAATTCTCGTCAAAGGCGAATGGTACTCCATCGTCAAAATGAAGTGGGTGGAAGGTTTGCCGCTCAACAACTTCGTGGAAGAACATGCCAGGGATTCTGGGACCATGACGCAGTTGGCAGCCGACTGGCGGACGATGATGAAAGAACTTAAAAAAGTCAAAGTGGCCCACGGCGACTTGCAGCATGGCAACGTCATGGTGACCCCAAATAAAGAACTGCGGCTGGTCGACTACGACGGAATGTATGCCCCGGTTTTCGGCCGGGGAAAGAGTCCGGAACTGGGCCATGCCAATTTTCAACATCCCCGCCGAACCCCGGATTATTACGATGAAAATCTCGACAATTTCGCTGGGCTGGTGATTTACACCAGTTTTCTGGCAATCGCCAAACAACCGGAAATTTTCGACAAGTTTTACACCGGCGATAACATCCTTCTTCTATCCTCGGACTATCGGGATCCAATGAATGGCAAGGGCATTACAGCCCTGCTCGGTCACACTGATCCGACAGTTCAGCAATTGGCGAGAATTATTCAACAGAGTTGCCTGTCAGCAGTAGAATCAGTTCCTGATTTCGAAGCGGTGATGGAGGCGATGGACAAAGGGACTTTGAGCGAGATCAAACCAAAGGTGGCCCCGGCTCCCACGCCCGTAACGCTTCCCAAAATGGATTCGAATCCACAGTCTGGTAGTCGGTCCTCGCAGTCCTACACCTCATCGAGCTCTAGTCCGCAATCCGCAGCAAAACAGATTCCCACCCCGGCTTACGTCAGTTCGACAGCGAATAAAGAAAGCAAAGGAATGCCTGGCTGGCCGGTCTGGCTGCTCGGCGCGGCGGTGATCGGGACGATAGCCTTTTTTGTTCTTCACAAATCGAAGCCTGAAAAACCGGAGCAACCCGAACCCGAGCCGATTTCAACGCCAGCGAAACCGACAACAACTGTTCAGCGTTCGGATTCGACAGACAAGCCTCAAAACAGCTCTCCGACAACTGCGGCAGTATCTCTGCTCGGCACGTTGAAGGGACACGCCGGCGCCATTACTGATAGCGCGTTCTCAGGCCAGCCTGGATTCCTGGTAACTTCCGCCGCGGACAAAACCATTCGAATCTGGGATGCTCAGAATGGGCAATTAACAAAAACCATTAACGGAATCCCGGAAGCCATTCAACAGGTTGCAGTGGTAAAAACTGAAAACCTTCTTTACGGCATTCGCGAGGACAATGTCATCGAAGCATTCGACTTGCAGGGGAGCAAAAAAAGGACGATTGCCGCCTACGCAAAAAGCTTGTTCCAGGTGGGACTCTCCCCAAACGGGGAATGGGTGGCAGCGGGCGCTGCTGACCGCAAGGCAATCCAACGTTATAGCCTCAAATCCGGCTCTCCCGGCGGATTACTGGCTGGTCATTCCAGTTGGGTAAAATCGGTCTCGTTTTCGCCCGATTCCGCCATGCTGGCAGTACTTGGTCATGATGAATCGGTAAAAATATGGTCCATCCCGGGAGGGCAAGCCGTCAGCGGATTCAACACTGCCCAGGCGGGAATGACCGCTCCAGAATTTTCGGCCGATCACAATTTGGTCCTGATGGGAGAAGGCAAAACGGCCAAGATTTATAACACTAAAAACGGCGCCGTCAGCCAGATGCTCACTGGCCACACAGACGACATCAAATCGGCTGCATTCAACCCTGCCAAACGAATGGTCGCGACGGGCTCCGCCGACAAAACCATTAAGATTTGGGATTTTGTAACAGGTGCCCTGATCACCACGCTTCAGGGTCACGCGGGCGCAGTCACCTCCCTCTCCTTCTCCAGTGACGGAAAATTTATGGCAAGCGGGGGAACAGAAAATCTGGTCAAACTCTGGCAGATTCAGTAGATCGGCTCCGCTCACCCTTTGAGCACTGATCAATTTGATGTTGCAGGATTTACATCACTTGACCTCCAAACATCAGCGGGGGGGGGATTTTCCCGGTTCAATCACTTCTGTTCCAATAGGTAAAAGCAAATAACACGGTGAAGAGCTCTTTATGGAGAACCCTTTTTCCTAGAGGCACTGTGCTTTTTGGCGGAGTGCGTGATCGACGAGAACCAGGGCTGCCATCGCTTCCACCATGGGAACTGCGCGTGGCAGCACACAGGGATCATGACGACCTCTTCCCTTCAACGTGGTATTCTTATTTTCCACGTCAACCGTTTCCTGCTCGTGCATCACAGTGGCCACAGGTTTAAACGGAACTCTAAAATGAATCAATTCGCCGTTGGAAATCCCACCCTGGATTCCTCCTGAGCGATTGGTGGTCGTGCGTACTTTGCCGTCGATCATTCGAAATGGATCGTTGTGCTCTGTTCCAGTCAGATAGATACTGCTAAAACCTGAACCTATTTCAAACCCTTTGGTGGCCGGAAGGCTCAACATGGCCTTGGCGAGGTCGGCTTCCAGTCGATCGAAGACAGGTTCACCCCAACCTGGCGGTGCGTTTCGAATCACGCATTCCACGATTCCACCCACACTGTCCCCCTTGGCCCGCATGGACTCAATGAGTTCTATCATCTTTTGCGCAGCGGCAGCGTCCGGACACCGGACGATGTTGGACTCCACTTCGCTAAACTGAACAGTCGCAGGATCGACAGTGGCCTTGATCTCTTTTACCTGGGAAACAAAAGCCAGGACCTCCACCCCGAAACTCAGCTTCAGAATTTTTTTTGCCACCGCGCCAGCGGCCACCCGACCAATGGTCTCCCTGGCGCTGGTGCGTCCCCCACCCTGCCAGTTACGAATTCCATATTTGGCTACGTAGGTGTAATCGGCGTGGGATGGGCGGTATTTGGAAGCCATTTCGGAATAGGCTTCAGGCCGCATATCCTCGTTTTTAACCATCATGGAAATGGGCGTTCCTATGGTTTTTCCTTCGAATGTGCCCGATAAAATCTGGACCGTATCCGATTCCTTACGAGGGGTAACAATACTCGACTGGCCAGGACGACGACGGTCGAGGTCGGGCTGGATGTCCGCTTCGGTCAACTCCAGGCGAGGCGGGCAACCATCGATGACCACGCCGACACCTCCTCCGTGGGATTCGCCCCAGGTGGTGATACGAAACAGTTCGCCAAATGAATTGGACATTTCCTAATGGTGGAAAAATTCGTCTGAAGAGAAAAGACCAAAAAGGCGGTTAAGATGACGATTCCACTTTGTTTATCGCCTGGGTCAGGACTTTTCCAGGCACAGCACCCTGAATTCGTTCCCTCTCTTTGCCCGATTTCCAAAGGATGATGGTGGGTATGGCATTGACCAGCAATTGTTGGGAAACATCAGGAACCTGCCCTGTGTTGAGTTTTAGAAAAAGAGCACGGCCTGACCATTCTTTGGCAGTTCGGGCAAATTCCGGGGCAAACATCTTGCAGGGACCGCACCATTCGGCCCAGAAATCAACGACAAGCGGCAAACTCGACTCTTTGATAACCGATCGAAAAACGGCCGAGTCCATAACTTCCAGTGGCTCTGAAACAGGTTCCAATTCTTCCCGGCACGAACCGCAGCGGGACGTTTTGCCCAGCGAAGCAAATGCCATGCGGTTTAACTTTCCGCATTTCGGGCAGGCCCCAATCACGCCAGATTTATCGAGTCGCAAACCACTCATGGGGAAAGCTTAAGCCTTTTCGAAAGATTATCTACTTGGAGTCGGATGTCAGGGATCCGTATTTCCTGACCTCCGGCCAAACACCGGCTATGACGATGGCGACGAGAATAGTGCCAATACCTCCAGCCACTACCGCTGTCGCGAGTCCAAAATATTCAGCCACGAGTCCAGACTCGAAACCGCCCAGCTCATTTGAAGTTCCAATAAACAAACTGTTCACGGCGGATACGCGCCCGCGCTTGTCGTCCGGGGTCAGGAGTTGGACCAGGGTGTGACGAACCACAATGCTGATGTTGTCGGCCGCCCCGCAAACCGCCAGGCAGATGAATGAGAGAAGAAAAGTCTTTGAAAAACCAAAACCAATGGTGGCCAGACCAAACACGCCCACGGCTATAAACAATGCCCGCCCGGCCTTTTGCATGGGCTTGCGGTGAGCCATGAATAGCGCCATGCAGAATGAGCCCAAAGGAAGAGCGCCCTGCAGCCAACCCAATCCACCCGGTCCCACACCTAACACGTCCTTGGCAAAGGCAGGGAGAAGGGTGGTCGCGCCACCCAGCAACACCGCAAACAGATCCAGGGTGATGGTGCCTAAAAGCAATCGAGTCTTGAAGACGAAAGAAAAACCGGAAAGCAGGCTTTTCATAGATAATTTTTCTTTAACAATTTCTCTTTCCACGACAGAGAGAGAGGCGACCAGCAACCCGCAAGTAATGGCGGTGACAAATCCCAAGACGTAGACCACTGAAGGCTTTTTGGTCAAGGCGATGAGCAACCCCCCAAGGGCGGGACCAGCCACCGATGAAAGTTGAAAGCTGCTGCTGTTCCAGGTGACCGCCTGGGCAAAATATTTCCGTGGGACAATGGCAGGCAAGAGCGAACTGCTTGCGGGCCAGAGGAATGTCCGGGCGCTTCCTGCAGTGAACAAAAACAAGTAGGTATATGCCAGAGGCCAGTGCAAATAGGAAGCCGCAGCCAAACCAAGGCAGGAAAGCGCGATGATCACCTCTGAAACAAAGAAAACCAACTTTCGAGAGTAGTTGTCTGCAACGTGTCCCGCCAGCAAAGTCAGGCCAATCATCGGGATCATCTGGGTCAGGCCTACATAGCCTAACTTGAGCGCTGAACCTGTTTTTTCGTAGAGTTCCCAACCCACCGCAACTGCCAGCATTTGCCCTCCTATGGAGGCAATAAAACGACCGAGCAGGTAACGCAAATAGTTGGCGTTCTTCAGCACCGCGTAAGGATGATCCGAAGGAGCAATCCCTTCTTGCTCAAGAGGATCAGGTGCTGTGTCGTTCAACATGTTGTGGAAGTATTCCCGCCGATGAGTGAGCAAACGACAAGCGCAAAGCGAAGAAAACCGCAAAAAGAAGGTTGGTGGAGCCTAGGGGGATCGAACCCCTGACCTCCACAATGCCATTGTGGCGCTCTACCAATTGAGCTAAGACCCCAACCGACGTCTGGAAAATGTAAAGTTGCAGCCCCGATTGTCAAAGCTTTTTCGAATTTCCCTGGAGGAAAAAAGTTATTTGGCCTGTGCCTCAACAAGATTGGGATTCGCGATAATGGCCCCTTCAACCTTCGGCGAAGAGTCTACCTGAGCAAAAGTCACAAAGAATGTTGCGCCTTTGCCCACTTCGGCCCTGGCCCAGATTCTTCCCCCGTGCCTTGTCACGATTCGGTGCACGGTCGCCAGGCCAACCCCCGTTCCTTCAAAATCCGCAGCTTTGTGAAGCCGATTAAAAACACGGAATAACCTGTCTACATGGTCCATTGAAAATCCAACGCCGTTGTCTTTTACAAAGATAACCCTTTCGCCAAGATCCGATTGGAAACTCCCAATTTCGATGACGGTTGGGTTTACCCGTCGAGAATACTTCAAAGAGTTGGATAAAAGATTGGTAAAAACCTGGCGAATAAGCCCCGGGTCGCCGTCAATAGCTGGCAGCGGCTGAACCTGCCAGTGAACCACCCGAGCTCCGATTTCCGGCTGCAAATCGAAAATAATATCTTTTATCAAATCTGGAAGAACAATTTTTTCACGAATGAGCTCGTGAGCTCCAATTTTCGCCAGGTTCAAAAGGTCATCCACCAGTTGTTTCATGTTCCGGGCGTCCCGCATCATTCGGATCAGGTAGTCTTTGGCGGCCGGCTCCAGCTGTGCAGAGTATTCTTCCTGAAGAATTTCTCCGAAGGCAACGATGTGACGCAAAGGGGAACGAAGATCATGAGAGACAGAATAGGTAAAGGCCTCCAGTTCCTGATTGGTCGCAGTCAACTGTGCTGTTCGTTCAGAAACACGGTTTTCGAGCTCTACGTTCATGATTTTTATTTCTTCCTCTGCTCTCCGACGCTCATGAACATCGGTCACCGTTCCCACCCATTCCTTTAAGTGATTTTCGTCGTCAAAGATGGGAACCGCGCGGAAAATGGACCATCGCCAGTCCATGGCAGGCTCGTTCCAAAGCCGAATTTCAAATTGCTTCACATGATGATCAACCCCATCGTGAAGCAACGGCTCGATTTGCGGACGGTCCACGGGGTGAATCGCGTTCAGCCAGCCATGACCTCGAAATTGGGGCTCGTCCTGGCCGGTAAACAACGTCCAGGTTTCCTGGGGCGCGAAAAAGTTCAATTCGGAATCGCTTGTCCAAACCATCGCTGTCATGGCGGATACTAATGATTTATATCTTTTACCATTGTCTTTTAGAGTCTGATTCTGGGCCGAAATGGTATCCAGCATATTGTTGAATGCCACCGTCATTTGTCCCAATTCGTCTTGAGAATCGACCGCGACTCGCACATCGAAGTTTCGTGTGGTCGAAATCAGCCTGGCGACCTTTGAAAGGGAAAGAATCGGATCGCTTATCTTGGCTTGTAACGATCGAGAGCAGATGAAGGAAAAACCGGCAGCGATGGTCAGCACCCCAATGACAATAATACCGTAGAGCCGGAACCGATCACGAAGACCGTGCAGGTCCGAAACCAGCACCATTGTTCCCAACCGTTCGGAATTCAAAGTGATAGGCCCCACATAAGTGAGGGTGGTGGCTTTCAAAATGGTTTGCGGAGCGTCGGTGTTTCTAAAATCAGGCGCGGTGATGGCATCCACTCCGTATGATGCAAAGAGGTTGTTGGAACGATCGTAAATATGGGCGCTATCAATGCTTTTCTCTTTTCGCAAGGCACGAAGGGCCTCTTCGGCATCACTCGGCACCTTGAAAATCAACGGGGCCACCAGGTTTTCTGATAGAATATTGGCGACCGTTTCCACCTGCCGAGTGGCGTTCTCGCGAAAGGTGAGGCTTTCGTAGGCGATAAATCCGGCACAACTGATCAATAACCCGACCCAGGTCGTAAGCATGATCACCGCCGTCAGTTTCCAGGTGAGCGAAAGGTTTCGGAACGAAGTCATTGCTTTCCCTCTCCTTTCCCTGCCCCAAGCTTCAACAACCGGGAGCTGACCTGAAGGTGATGCGATCTCACTTCATCGATGTTGATCTGGTAATTGATGCGGTTGGTTGAATAACCAAACTCCAGCATGCCTCCATCGCGCGCAAAGTCCTTTATTTCGCTAGCAGTAAAAATAGTCTTATCCCGCAGTTCACTCAATACGCCGGGGAAGGACGCCACTTCCGAACTCCCTATCACGACCAATTCCGCGTCGAGCGAGGAAGGCAGTGTTTGGTATGACGAAACCTCGATCCGGGAGTTCATTTTGGACTGTAGGTTGGTCAAGCCTTGAAAAACAGGATCCAATCCCAGACAGGCGATACGAACCTTGCCATTCCCGGAGAACCGATGCTGGCTGGGGAAATTGGCGAATTTCAGGAAGTTGACGAGAAAGGCGGCTTTTGCATCGGGCTCAGGTCCAGTTTCAGCGCCCAGGGGGATTTGGAACAATAGGCATACCAGTCCCGCAATCCCGAGCTGGATTGCAATTGCCGCTTTGGTTGGTAGTGATGCCACGTTTCCTCCTACCATAGTGTACGCCGGGACCACTGCCCTACAACCTGCCCTGCGTATGGAGAAGGAACGAACGAATCGCTAGGAGAAAAGCGAAATAGTCACTACTCTAACCCAAGAATTCTGCGGCCGTTCGGGGTAATCATGGATTGATGCCACGGGGGATCCCAGACAATGTCCACGCTCGCATCAGCCACTCCCGGCAGATCCAGAATTTTTTGTTGAGCATCCCCGGCAATGGTCGCGCCCATGCCACATCCCGGGGCGGTCAGGGTCATTTTAACGAAGATTTTGCTCCCACCCGTCGGGATGGGTTCGATGAACATGTCGTAAACCAGACCCAAATCCACAATGTTCACGGGAATTTCCGGGTCGTAGCAGCTCTTCAAAACTTCCCATATTTCTTTTTCCTCAACGGGCTCACTCGAGGTCACTTCCGGCTTCGCAACAGGAGTTTCCGCAGTCAAACCGAGGGCATCCCCATCTTTCGAGGAAATTCGATACAATCCTCCCTGCGCGTGGATGGTATAAGTTCCGCCGAGAGTTTGGGTGATATCGACCGAAGTCCCCTTGGGAAGGACGATGGTATTTCCCACTGGGATTTGGACAGCGTCGCAATCCCGGGTCAGCTCAACGGACGAAACATTATGCATACGGACCCATTCCTAACGCATTCCGAGGAATTTGGCAAACCCCGGTGCGCCCAGCGGAAACCAAAGCGCTCGCCAACAACGACACGAACCCAAAACGCATCGCTTGAAACCAGATCCGTCCGCCGATTCCGAGCCGCGATCGCACCGAACAGGATGGCAGAAATTCTTGCCATGCATGGCAAGAAGTTGAAAAATGATTTTTAGATATGGAGAAGCGCCTGGAGTTCAATTCCCAAATTTCGCCCCACCCTTTAGGTCGAATGGTCTCTTTCTTCCACCAGGAAGCAGAACCCTTGCTGCTGAAGAAGTCAGCCAATGCCAGGTTACTTTTATTGTCAAACCCGAGTCATGCCCCACACCATGCCTGCGGCGAGAGGAGTTGAAAAAATGAAAAAAATTGTGACCCTGGCCGCTGGAACTATTCTAGTTTTTTGGATGGGGATGCACTACGGCCAGGACCATCCGCGCTCAACGAATCACACGGGAGGGGGAACGACCGCAACGATCCCGGAAGGAACCCGCAGAGCCGGTGTGAGCCTGGCGGAAATCCCAGAAGTGCGGAATACCCTGGAAAATGTGCTTCGGCAAATAAAGGAGATCTATAGACTCCCCCGGAGAAACGGCAGGCCGCATTTGTTGATTTAACAAAAACCATTGCCTCGCAAGATTTTAGGAAGGTGTTGCAATTTGTGGACAGCGGGCCAAAAGAATTTCGAAGCGCCTTCCGCAATGCCTTACTGCAACAGTGGGCAGAAAGCGACATCGCTGTGGCCATGGCCTATGCGGTAACGGTGCAGCCGGTGGTGGATCGAAACAGTGCCACCTCCGTGGTCCTAAAGATTTGGACCCGGTCAGACCCGAATTCGGCGTTGAAATGGGTGGAGAGTCAGGGAGGAGCCATGCGATCGGCCTCGACAACGACTTACATCACGGCCCTGGCGGCAGTTCAACCGGAAAAGGCGTTGGCCATAACCTTGGCATTACAAAATGGAACTGCCGGATGGGACAATTCGCAAATTTCATCGGTGTTTAAGCAATGGGCTTCGGATAACCCGGAGGCAGCAGCCACAGCGGCGGCGGCCCTTCCAGCCGGTGTTGCAAAGCAACAAGCAATTCGAGCTCTCACCGGGCCGTGGGCACAGAAGGATCCTCGGGCCGCCATCCAGTGGTTGTCCTTACTTCCAGAATCGAGGGATAAAAGCCAGTTCCTGCTCGCCGCTGCCACCCAATGGGCTGCCGAGGATCCTTCAGCCGCGGCAGAGTATGTTGCCCGGCTGAAACCGGGCCCCTATCTTAATAATACTTATGCGAACATTGCATTGAAGTGGGCGGAGACTGATCTTCCCGCAGCGATGACTTGGGCGGAATCGCTACCGGACGCCTCCATGAAAAATGCAGCCATGAGCAGAGTCATCTCGGAAATGAGTTCGCAGAATCCAAAAGGCGCGGTGGAGTATTGGCAGAACCTGTCTGATAAGAGATTACAGGGAACGTCGCTCAATGAAGTAGCTCAAGCCTTCGCTGCGCAGAATCCGGCAGCGGCGTTGGAGTGGATCAAAAATATGCAGGAACCCGTGATGCAGCGGGAGGCGTTGAGCGCGGCATCGTGGCAGGTGGCTTTGGCAGATCCGAAAATGGCCGCAGCCTTTGCGGCGACACTGCCGCCTGGATCGGCGCGGAATGAATTTAACTCGAGGATCAGTTCCGTGTGGGGCGGTCTGGACGTGAACGCGACCATAGAGTGGGCCAGACAACTCCCACCCGAAGACAGGGCCAGGGCGTTCGACTCTCTCAGTCTTCGCTGGGGATCCCAGGACCCCAAGGGAGCCATGGACTATGTGGCCACAATCCAGGACAAAGGACCGTATCAACACTTCATCTCGGACGTGGCCATGGCCTGGGCGCAGGCCGATGCGGGTGGGGCCATCCAATACCTGGACAACGTGCAGGACGCAGACTTGAAAAGTAAACTGCAAACCTTGATAGCGACCGGGATGGCACACGGCTCGCCAGAGGAGGCAGCAAAATTTGCCAGCTCTTTGCCACTCGGCGAATCACAGAACAAGGCGATAAGCTCGGTGGTGGGGCTCTGGGCTTCGCAGGACCCGGCAGCAGCCGCGCGATGGGTAAGTAGTTTCCCGGAAGGATCGGCGAAGCAAAACGCAGTGCAAAGCATCGTGGGCAACTGGAGTGACGTAGACCCGGGAGCGCTTTCCAAGTGGCTGCAGACCTTCCCTGAGGAAACAACCAAAGACAATGCTTATTATGCTATGATAAGTCGCATTAGCTACCTAAACCCGGAAACGGCCGCGCAGTACGCGGAAAGTATTCAGAACACAGGACGCCGGGCCAGCGCCTACAGGGAAATAGCCAACCGCTGGCTGCAGCTTGATCCCTCGGCAGCGAAGAAATGGCTCCAGGGAGCGCCTTTGCCGGAGGATCAAAAAGCTTTGCTATTAAAAACACGATAATTTGTCCCGTTTTCGAGTCACTCCTCGCCATTGAAGCACCCGTAGCAGGGTGGCGGATATTTACATTGCTATTGATACAGATTACCCAAGGGTTCTAACCTTTGTTGATGCGGATTGCTTTCATGTCTCACGAGCCGTTTTATCCTCCATCCGGTGGAGGCTCGGCTGAAGGCATTTACCTGATCCGCGAGATGATTAGACGCAAATGGGATGTCACCGTCTTTTGCCCTCGCATAGAAAACCAGGCTCAGGTGGAACGTGATTTTGGAATCAAAGTGGTTCCATTCAATACCTGGCAGATGGGCAGATACGCCCAATTCCGAAATGGAAAATACCTGGTGTTTCCGTTTTTCCTGGAACGTCTCGTTCGAAAGGACCACGCCAGGAAAGCTTTTGATATTTTCTTTTCCCAACATGCCATAGCGGCCGTTACGGCAGGACGATTGAAGCAAGCGACAGGAGTTTGCACCGTGATGAATTTTTTGGATTACCTGACCGGCTTCATGGAAACCTGGCCGGGATGGGCCATGCCCAAGCCAGCGCTTCGACGATTGATGAGCTTCGAGTTGAAGTTACCCGCAAAATACCAGGTGGACGCAGTGCTCACGGTTTCTGACACATTGAAAGAAAAATTTGAAGGCGCCGGATACCCGGAAAAGAAGATTCTGCCCATCTATTACGGATTTGACCACAACCTCTTCCAGTTGCGCCCCCACCAACCGATAGCCAGTTCATCACCTCTAGTCGTGATGCATGGATCTTTCGACAAGCATCACTTGGGGGAAATTGCCGAACACGCCATCCTGTCGGTGGCGAGGCGATTTCCGCAGGTTCGCTTCCGATTTGTAGGAAAAAATACCGCAGCGGTAAGCCAGCTTTTCGAAGCAGTTAAGAAGGCAAATCCCTCGGTGAATTTGGAAAACACCAACTTTGTTCCCTACCAGGAAGTTCCAAAACTATTGGCAGAGGCGAGTGTAGGCATGGTCCCGTATGAAGAATCGACCGGAACAAATTCAGCTTTCGTGGCAAAGATCGTGGAATACGCCGCGCTTGGCATCCCGGTGGCGAGCACCCCGGTTTCAAGCGTCAAAAAATACTTCAGAAACACCAACCTGATTCGCTTTTCGACATTCGATGGCGAATCACTCGCGAAGGACATTTGTCACTGGCTGGCAACATCTGCCCAAACGATCGAGCCCCTGGCTCGCGAAGCGGCGGCAAAAGTGCGGGAAGAACTGGCCTGGGAAGTGATCGCCCAAAAAGCAATGGACTTCACGGAAGAGACATTTCGCCAGTCGAAGGTTTGAGTGAATTACTATACTTGGTTTCTTCAAAAAAGTTCTGCCTGTTGGTCTGCCGAACTACTGCTTAACGCTTTTTTTCGAGAACCTGAAACCGTGGATTTGATTTCCCCGGCGGCCAATTTAGTGATGATTTTCTGACCCGCAACCGTGTCGCCGGGGTGACGAATGACTTTCCCGCTTGCCGCATCGAGAGTGATGGAATATCCGCGCGAAACCACGTTCGAGGGCGATAATAATCTCAACCGGGTATCCAGATCCTGAAGCCTTTGCTTGGTTTTGAACAAGGAATGCCGGGTTCGCTCATGCAAACGGAGCGCCGCCTGGTCCAAGATAATCTTACGGTTCCTAATTAAATTTTGTGGAGAAAGTCTTTTTAGTCTATCAGTCAAACCGATTGCCGCCTCCTGGTATTTTTTCAGGTCATGGCGGCAGCATCGGTACAGCCTGAGCAGCAATTCGTCCAGGTATTGGGATCTTTCCTGCAAAACTCTCCTGGGATGTTTTCGCTGCAATCGTTGGGCCCATTGGGCGGTGGCGAGTTGTTTGCGTCCAAGTTGAAGAAGCACCCTTTGCTTCATGGTTTGTCCGACCTGCGAGATAAATTTACAACTGGAGAAAACTCCTTCCGTGATGATTTCAGCGGCTGCGCTGGGGGTGGCAGCGCGGAGATCCGCCACGAAATCAGAAATCGTAAAATCAATTTCATGCCCCACCGCGCTCACCACGGGTAGTTTGGAAACGAAAATGGCACGGGCCACGATTTCTTCATTAAATGCCCACAAATCTTCCAGGCTTCCGCCGCCACGTGTAACCAAAATCAAATCGATGGAACCTGGATGCTTATCATTCCAATCGTTGAGACTCGCGATTGCCTGGGCAATTTCCGGGGCAGCCCCCTGCCCCTGCACCCGTGCTGGCGCGAGAATTATTTTGAGCCCGGCGTGGCGTCTTTGAATGACGTGGAGAACATCTTTAATAGCTGCGCCGGTAGGAGATGTAACCAATCCCACTCGCTGCGGAAATCGCGGCAGCGGGCGTTTGCGCTCGGGAGCAAATAGCCCTTCGACAGCAAGCCGGGCCTTCAATTGCTCAAACGCTGCCTGAAGCGCGCCGACGCCCTCCAGCTCACAGGCTGTTACTCGGAGTTGATATTGGCCCCTTGCTTCGTAAACGGTGATGTCCCCCTGCAGGTTGACTTTAACCCCGTCCTGTAAAACGGATCGCGAGGCGATTGCTTCACCGCGGAATAAAACACAGGAAAGCTGCGCTCCGGCATCCTTCAAGGTGAAGTAAGCATGGCCTGAACTTTGATTCCGCAGGTTGGTAATTTCACCTTTCACCCAGACCCGGGTGATGTGGCGCTCCAGAAGTTTTTTGATTTGCCCAGTCAACTCCTGGACTGTCAGGGCAGTTCGAGCAGCGCCTAACGTCGGTTTCGCATCCGAAAAATCCCACTGGTTGGATGTCTCACGCGCCATGTTCTTCCAATGGTTCTGAAATCCGAATAATCGAGACGGCTCTGCCGGTTTGGGGCTCTATCTCAATCACACAGCCCTGGAGCCGAACGTTTCCCTTTGCCACTCCAAACCGCTGTGGCGTGTTTTTTTGAAATCGTTCGATGATAGGTTCAATTTCTCGCCCCAAAACGCTTTCATGAGGCCCGGTAAATCCTGCATCGCATAGAAAGGCAGTGCCACCCGGGAAGATTTGTTCATCTGCAGTTTGAACGTGGGTATGTGTTCCAATGACTGCGGACACTTTTCCGTCGAGCATGCGCGCCATCGCAATCTTCTCGGAAGTCGCCTCAGCGTGAATATCCACCAAAATAATCTTCGTTGCCTTCCGCATTTCTTCGACTATTCCCCCTGCCATGTTAAATGGGTTTTCGAGAGCTGCCATGAAGGTCCTTCCCTGCAGGTTAAGCACTCCGATGGAAGCTCCCCCTTCACGGGAAACAACAGTGAACCCCTGGCCGAGAGTCCCTGCTGGATAATTTGCAGGGCGCACAAATCTTTTTTCTTCCCTCAAAAGATGAGTCACCTCTTTCTGGTCCCAAAGATGGTCTCCAGAAGTAATGACATCAACCCCCGCAGTAAAAATAGCCTCCGCAGTGGCTGGAGTGATGCCCGATCCCCCGGCCGAATTTTCGCCATTGGCCACCACGAAATGGAGTCCGTGGCGCTCTTTTAAACGCGGTAAAAGAGAGGTCACCGCCCGGCGTCCGGGCTCACCCACAATGTCTCCAATGAAAAGGATCTTGATCACAAAATCGAATGCCTAACGAAATGTTGATATAATCGAGTCATGGGGAGAAAGCCATTTCTTCTTTTGTGTTGCCATGTCAGTGCAGAATATCGAAAGTTTGAGACTCATATGCTACCGACTAAACTCCTTCTTGGAATCGGCCTGCTGACCGCTTTTTTTACGTCAGTGGTTCAAGCTCACAATCCGGCCGCAGAAATGGCGGATGCAGCCAACAATTATTTGGCGACCCTGACCCCCGAGCAAAAGGAAAAAGGGGTGTTTGAGTTCAAGGCAGATGAACGTGAGAACTGGCATTTCATCCCGAAAAAAAGGAACGGTCTGCCGATAAAGGAAATGACTCATTTCCAAAGGCCCCTGGCCCATGCCCTTCTCGCCAGCGCGTTGAGCCCTCACGGTTTCGCGAAGGCTGAAACGATTATGAGTTTGGAAGAAGTGCTCCGGGTGATGGAATTGAAAAACCCCGGGATGGTGCGCGATCCAGAAATGTATTTTGTTTCCATTTTCGGAGAACCTTCCACCAACAAGACGTGGGGATGGCGCGTGGAAGGCCACCACCTCTCGGTGAACTTTACCATCGCGGATGGCGCCAATATTTCCTCCACCCCCTCTTTCCTTGGATCAAATCCCGGTGAAATTAAAGACGGACCGCGCAAGGGATTGAGAGTCCTGGCTCACGAAGAAGAACTGGGTAGAGCGCTGATTAAGGCCCTCGATCACGATCAACAAAGCGTAGCCGTCTACACCAACAAGACTCCCTCGGACATTATTACGCTGGCTGCGCGACAAGTTTCCGCCCTCGCTACCGTCGGCCTCCCCGCCTCAAAAATGACCAAACCACAGCAGGAAATGCTTAGGGCACTGATCAACGAATACATTTCACGGGATCGCGCCGAGTTGGCCGACACCGATTGGAAGAAGATCGAAAAGGGAGGATTCGATAATATTAACTTCGCCTGGGCAGGTGGGTTTGAGGCTGGCCAGCCCCATTACTATCGCGTGCAGGGCCCCACTTTCCTCCTGGAGTACGACAATACTCAAAACAACAATAATCATATTCATGCAGTATGGCGGGACTTCGATCATGATTTCGGACGCGACATACTGGGTGAGCACTATAAGAACTCACCGCATTGAACACTTTAGAAAACGCGCCTCTGCAAGTGGGGGCCATTCTTTCGGTTTCCATTGAGGATATTGCGTTTGGTGGCGAAGGCGTTGCCCGGCTCGAAGATTTCGTTATATTCATTCCCTTTGTAAATGTTGGAGAAGTGGTCGAAGCGGAGATCATCGAAGTCAAAAAGCGTTTTGCCCGGGCGAAACTAATCTCCGTCAAAACCCCCTCTCCCAACCGGGTAATTCCTTTCTGCCCGTATTTCACGGATTGCGGGGGGTGCCAATACCAGCAAATGGCTTACTCCGAACAATTGCGCGTGAAGGGAAAACAAATCAGCGATCTCTTGTCACGAATGGGAAAAGTCGACCCCCTAAAAGTCCAGCCAATCATTGGTTCCCCGAAAGAGTACGGATATCGAAATCGGATCATGATTCGCAGTCAGTGGGACAAATTCAAACAGGGGCTGAACATTGGTTTCATCAAGCATGACAATCGACTGGTGGTTGATATCCAGGAATGCAAAATATCCGAACCGGAACTCAACGAGGAAATACAGAAAGTTCGAAAGAATCCCCCTCCCAAAGGAGGCATCAAGGTGGTGCTGCGGAAACTACCGGAAAACTGGGTCCTACCGAGAGATTCCTTCTTTCAAAATAATTTCTTTCTATTGCCTAAACTGGTGGAGGAAGTTCGGGCGCGCATCAAGGAAAGCGGCGTGGAATATCTGGTGGATGCCTTCTGCGGCGTGGGATTTTTCAGCATCGAGCTGGCGGACATCCTCAAGGGCTTTACCGGTGTGGAGGTGGATATCGCGGCGATCAAAGCAGCAAAGCAAAATGCCGTTAACCGGGGGATAACCAATGGGACCTATCTCGCCGGCAGAACCGAAGATCTCCTCCCCGGCATCCTGGAAAAATTCGACCCTGCCAGGACAGCGCTACTCATTGATCCACCCCGGACCGGGTGTCTTCCCGACACCCTTGCCTTGATCAAGCACGTAAAACCGAGGCAGATCGTTTACATCTCCTGCCATCCTGCTACTCTTGCACGCGATTTGAACATTCTTACTGAAGATAATGTCTTTGAACTCAAACAAGTGACCCCTCTCGATATGTTTCCCCAAACGCAACATGTGGAATGTGTGGCAGATCTTCGATTGAAATAATTTTTATCTGACCCATGAGCAACGAATCAACAGCCAAGAATTCACGGAACATTACCCTGGTGGTTTTTTTCGGTTTTCTGGCAGCTTTTCTATTCACCATGAACCGCTGGGTCAACCTCAGCAGCGTGCATGTCCTTGCTCAATCGTCCGGCTGGGAGTGGCGGCCTCTCCTGGTGGCGCCGCTTTTGGTTCTGATTGAGAAAACCGGAGCGTTGCTTCCGATTTCAAACCGCGTGCTGTATTTTAATCTGCTTTCCGTCGTCTCGGCGGCACTCACCCTGGCCCTGCTGGCTCGCTCTGTAGTTCTTCTCCCCAATGACCGAACTAAAGAGCAACGCTCCCGGTTGCCAGAAGATGGAACCGAACCCCTACTGATTCGCTGGCTTCCTCCGCTGGTGGCAACTTGCGTCTGCGGTTTTCAACTTACTTTCTGGGAAAATGCCACCAACTTCACCGGGGAAATGATTGATATTCTCATCTTCGCCTACACCATTCGTGGCATCCTGGAGTTTCGGGCCTCTCACAAGCACTCCTGGTTGTATAAAGCGGCCTTTGTTTACGGGCTGGGGATGACGAATAATTGGGCTCTGATTGGTTTCTTGCCGTTTTTTATTGCAGCCATTCTTTGGATAAAGCGGCTCGACTTTTTTTACTTCCAGTTCCTGGCCCGGCTCATTGGGTATGGACTCCTGGGATTGCTATTCTACCTGGTCATCCCTTTGTTTTATCTTCACCACCCCACGCTTACCTTTATTGATCTGCTGAAAAACAACCTGGGAACACAAAGGGCTTATTTATTCAATACTCCCCGCTGGCTTCCGCTGGTATTTTCAGTCTTTTCCATCATTCCCATTATTTTAATGGCCATTAAATGGCCCAGCCGGATGGATGCGAACGCGCTGGCCCAGGCCCTTTCCAAAGTGTTGTTTCGCTTGATTCACCTTTTCTTTTTGCTGCTGAGCCTCTGGGTAGCTTTCGATTATAAGTTCAGTCCGAGGACCATTGAACCAACAATCGGACTGAGTTTCCTGACATTCTATTATTTAAGCGCTCTGAGCATCGGTTATTATTTGAAGTATTGCTTGCTGGTTTTCGGAGTTACAGCCCATCAGACCTGGGAACGCGAGAAAGGGATTTTTGCAGCTCTTACGAAAACAGTGTATTTCGTGGTGCTGGCAGGCGCCATTCTGGCTCCCGTAGCGATTATCCTTCGGACTTCTCCTGCTTTGAGAATCGAAAACGGTCCTGCGTTGAAAGCTACCGCAGAGTTAATGAAGAGTGAACTGCCTGCAAAACCCACCGCCATACTGAGCGACGATATTACCAGGCTTTATTTGGTCCAGGCAATTTACGCAACCGAGGGACCATCCAATCCACATTTCTATTTTGACACGGCCTCTCTTCCCAACCTCAGTTACTTCCAACGAATTGGAACCGTTTATCCTGGGCTCCAAGCCAGGATAAAGATTCCGGAAAAAGCAGCGGTTGTTGACACCTATACGTTGATTCAATGGCTCGTGGAACTGAAAAAGGATCATGATATCTATTATTTGCATCCCAGCTTTGGATATTACTTCGAGAAATTTCAGATGCGTCCCCATGGACTTGTTTACGAACTTCAGGAATATCCTCCAAACGAACTCACCGCGCCGGGGCTTTCCCCGGAGGAAGTCAAAATGAACCTGGCAGTATGGAGGGACCCCCTGATCCAAAATATTCGGGCGATAAAAGCTCCTCCCGAAACGCGAATTTCCCTGGAATACCTAAGGCATGGCCTTTCACGAGCCTGTAATTTCCTGGCGGTTGAACTCCAGAAGCAAAATCTGCTCAAAGAAGCGTCCGAAATGTTCGCGACTTCACTTTCCCTGAACTCCGAAAACTACAGTGCCATCATCAATCTCGAATTCAACAAGGTTCTGGCCAACGGAACCCCGAGGACCATTGAATTGTCTCCCGCTCTTTCCAAAAAGCTGGTTAACCTCAACTTCGAAGATTCCTTGAATATTAACGGCCCCTACGACGAATTGAGCTATACCTTCCGACTCGGCGAGATTTTTGGCTCGTTCGGCAACCTCCGGCAGGGAGCGCAACAATTTCAACGGATAATTTCGCTCGTTCCAACCAATGTTCCCGCCCGTCTGAATCTGGCCAAACTGTACATCGACATGCGTTTTACAGCCAAAGCATCCGATCTGATTGAACAGCTCAAGCGATCTCCCGATTACAAAAAGGATTCGCCACTCGAGTATGAGCTTTTAAATATTGAGTCCCTGAATTATCTCGCCGCCAGGGAGTTTGAAAAAGGTGAAAAGTTAATGACGGAAACCATCACGAAAAACCCGAAAAACCCGGTTCTTCAATCGATGCTCACTCAATGGTATCTCACCACACGCCGCACCACCAACGCCATGGAGAACGTGGAAGTTGAACTGAAGATGAATCCCAAAAACACCCGGGCGCTTTTGACCCGGGCCGGTTTGCTGATGATGTGGAGAAAGTTCGACCAGGCATTGCCTATTTTTGATACCGTCCTCGCTCTGGAGCCAGACAACCAAAATGCCTTGCAGGACAAAGCCATCACGCTATTTCAACTCAATAAGTTTGCTGAAGCCAAAATTGCCTACATGGCTTTGAAAGCAAAAGCTCCTGAAAATTACGTGGCATATTATGGACTCGGTGAAATTGCCTACAAGGAGCACGACAGGAAAGCTGCCGTGGAATATTACTCCAATTATCTGAAATACGCCCCGGCGAGCTCACCTGAATCCAAATCTGTTCAGGAACACCTGATTAATGCCAAGAAGAACCAGTGGAATTGAACCATGAGGGTGACGCATGTCATCACCCGCTTGTGCGTTGGGGGAGCCCAGGAGAACACCATCTCCACTGTCCTTGGGCTCGCTCAAAAAAAGGATGTAAAGGTAGACTTGATTTCGGGACCCACCATTGGACCCGAAGGATCCTTGGAACGGCTTTTAGAACCATTTCCCGGCGTCCTGAGTGTTCTCCCCTCTCTCGTTAGGCCGGTCAGGCCCTGGTCCGACCTGCGGGCGTTTTCTGCCCTAAAGAAGCAATTCCAAAAGGACCAGGTCGATCTCGTTCATACCCATAGCGGCAAGGCCGGCGTCGTGGGGCGGCTCGCCGCACGAAGCGCCGGCGTTCCGTGCATTATCCACACCATCCATGGCCCTTCTTTTGGAGACTTTCAGGGCCGCGTGCCCAACCTCGTTTTTACCAGTGCGGAGAAAATCGCGGCCAGGGCCACCACACATTTCATCGTCGTGGCCAATGCCATGCGCGATCAGTATCTCCGTGCCGGCATTGGTAAAGTTGAAGATTATTCGCGGGTTTTTAGCGGCTTCAACCTCGCCCCTTTTTTGAACTCCACCAATGATTTGGACCTGCGTCAAAAGCTGGGGATTTCACCCGAGGATATAGTCATCGGCACCGTTGCCCGGCTCTTCGAATTGAAAGGCCATGATGACCTCATCGATATTGCTCCCGCGTTGATTCAAAAGCATCCCCGGGTCAAATTCCTTTTTGTGGGAGATGGCGCGCTTCGCTCCAGGTTTGAACAACGCATCACCAGGGCTGGCCTTCAGGCTCAGTTCGTGTTTACAGGCTTGGTCAAGCCTTCAGAAGTTTCCAGCCACATCGGGATCATGGATATACTCGCCCATCTTTCCCGCAGGGAAGGCCTGCCCCGGGCTCTGCCGCAGGCCCTGGCTGCACGGAAGCCTGTCGTCGCCTACCGATGCGATGGAGCACCGGAAGTCTGCCTAGAGAACGAAACCGGATTTTTGATCACCCCCGGAGATTACAGATCCTTGTTGAGTTCCCTGGACGCTCTTTGCTCTGATCCACTGCTCCGAACGCGCCTGGGCGCCAATGGCCACGATTTCGTCAAAGACAAATTCGCTGTTGATGTCATGGTCGACTCCATTTATACCCTTTACCGAAAGCTCCTGAAAACGAATCCCTGATGGTTTTTTATACTTTATATGCGGCGGTTTTCTTAACCGGATTATTAGCCAGCTACCTGGGATTTCGCTTGTGCAACAATTTCGCGATCAGGATCGGGCTCATTGACGATCCAGGACACCGAAAAATCCACAATACCCCCATTCCCCTTTCCGGTGGTTTGACCGTTTTTTTCGGAATAGCCCTGCCCGTTTTGATAGGCGCCGGAGCTGTCCTGATCATGCCAGAGCATTGGGAATTTGTCCGGCAACTCCATTACGGCGTTGCTAAACGTGCAGTTCCCCTGGCCACCATAGTGGTTGCCGGACTTGGGATGCTTCTGGTCGGACTTATCGACGATCGTTTTGAACTCAAGCCTTCCTATAAGTTCGCCGGTCAGCTGCTTTTTGCCTTCTTGCTCGCCTCCAGCGGAGTGCGCATCACGCTTTTCGTCCATAACGTGTTGTTCAGTTACGCAGTCACCATTTTTTGGGTTTTGGCTCTCATCAACGCGTTCAATTTCATGGACAACATGAATGGCCTCTGCAGTGGACTCGCCCTCATTGGCGCTCTCGGTTTCGGGATCCTTGCTGCCGCGTTTGGCCAATATCTCGTCGCATTGTTCGTCTTTCTTAGCGCAGGGGCACTGGCCGGTTTCCTGCCTCGAAATTTCCCAAAAGCTCAAGCTTTCCTGGGAGATTCAGGAAGTCATTTTCTCGGCTTCCTTCTGGCCGTCCTGGCCATACTTCCCCATTATTTTTCATCGAAGCATCCCAAATACCTGGCCGTGCTGGTTCCTTTGTTTATCCTCGCAGTCCCACTTCTCGACATGGTTTATGTTGTCCTGCTTCGCTGGAGACTCGGACAACCTTTCTACATCGGTGACAACAATCATTTGTCTCACCGCCTGGTCAGGAAGGGATTGAGCAAATCAAGGGCAGTCGCTTATATCTGGTTGATGGCGGTGGCCATTGCCTGCCTGAGCGCCATTCCATTCCTGGTTTGAACCGCTATAAAAAAAAGATCAAGCTGTCGCGGGAGAGGCTGACCCCAACCCAGGCAGCTTGGGTGGCAACGGCTTTTGAATTTCCGGCATCGGCGTGTTGGCCAGTGCGCCCGATGGTGGGTCCACTTTGGGAGTTGGCGGCGGTGGCGTAAACGTTCCTGTCTTTACGATATCTTCCACCATGCTGCCATCCAGGGTTTCATATTCCAGCAATGAGTCCGCGATGATTTGCAGTTTATCGCGATGCGTCTCAATCAAATTCTTGGCCACATTATACCCCTCGGTAATCAAACGCTTCACTTCGGCGTCGATCTCCTCCGAGGTGTGTTCCGAGTATTCTTTCCGGGCCAGCATGTTGTTACCGACATACATCGCCTCGTTTTCGCCGCCATATTGAACCATGCCCAGTTTTTCGCTCATTCCCCACTGGCAGACCATGGCTCGTGCCAGGCTGGTCGCCTGTTGAATGTCCCCGCTTGCCCCGGTCGATATATCACCCGATACAATTTCTTCTGCAATTCGCCCGGCCATTGTCATCGCTATCATGTCCAACATCTCCTTGCGGCGATGATTCAAGACATCTTCCTTGGGCAACGACATGGTTGAACCGAGTGATTTTCCGCGAGGGATAATTGTTACTTTGTGCAATGGATGTGTGTGCTGCAGGAGCACATTCACCAGCGCATGCCCTGCTTCGTGCCAGGCAGTAAATTTCTTGTCCTCGTCAGTCATCACCATGCTGCGGCGTTCCCTGCCCCAGCGCACTTTGACCCGAGCCTCCTCGAGCTCCGCAATACCAATGGCTTTGCGGTTGGTCCGGGCTGCCAGCAATGCTGCTTCGTTCAAAAGGTTGGCCAGGTCAGCGCCGGAGAATCCGGGCGTTCCGCGAGCGATCACGGCGAGATCCGCAGTGGGGTCCAGCTTCACATTCTTGGCGTGCACTTTGAGAATCGCTTCGCGCCCGCGCACATCAGGAAGTTCCACGATGATCTGCCGATCAAACCGACCTGGACGCAACAGCGCAGGGTCGAGGACATCTGCACGGTTGGTGGCGGCGATAATGATGATCCCTTCCTGGGTATCAAAACCGTCCATTTCGACCAGCAATGCATTCAGAGTTTGTTCCCGCTCGTCGTTACCTCCGCCGTAGCCATGCCCGCGTGAACGGCCTACAGCGTCGATTTCATCAATGAAAATCAGGCACGGAGTATTCTTGCGAGCCTGGTCAAACATGTCGCGCACGCGGCTTGCGCCCACGCCCACAAACATTTCCACGAAATCCGAACCGCTAATGCTGAAAAACGCCGCGTCTGCTTCGCCAGCGATAGCTTTAGCCAACAGGGTTTTTCCAGTGCCGGGAGAGCCGATCATCAATATACCTTTTGGTATGCGTCCACCGAGCTTTTGAAATTTCTTGGGATCCTTCAAGAATTCAACCAGTTCCTGCACCTCTTCTTTGGCTTCTTCGACCCCAGCCACATCCTTAAAGGTGACCTTGTTTTTGTCCTTGCTTAGCATCCGGGCCTTGCTCTTCCCAAAGCTCAATGCTCCTTTACCCGCCATTTTGATTTGGCGAACCAGGATGAAATAGCCGAGCAGAATGATGATCAATACCGGCAATATGCTGTAAATAATACTTGGAAGAACGGTGCTGGGCGAAATTGCCTTGAACTTGCCGGTCTCCAAAAGTTTTTCCGTATAATAATCGGTGAGGGGCACTTCGGCGTGGAATGGAACGTCCACCGGCTTGCCGTTGGTAAGTGTTTTCTCCCCGTTCTTATCCGTTTCGTAATAGGTGCCTACAATCTTGTGGAGCCAGGGGCTGTCCGTTTGGTAATAGATCGTCCCGGTGCCGATCAATTTGTGATCCACCTTGTCGATCAGCTCGTAAAAGCTCAACTCGGTCGGCTTTGTCTCATGACGTTCCTTGAACACCATGAGCAACATGAAAAATCCAATGATGAAAATCCAAATGATCAGAGCCTTGGAGGATATCTTGTAATCGGCTCCCTTCTTATCGGATTTATCTTCGTCGCGCGGCTTGTTTTCTTCTGACATCGTAAAGTCTTTTGATGATATTAGTGCGGTTCAAAGGTAACATGTGCCCAAAAAAGCCGCAACCGGCACCCCTCACAGGCGGGCCCACTTCCATTTCAACCGCTGGCGGGAGTCTTTGTCGAGCTTGAAAGCGTCGGAGATTCTAAGGCCCTGAACCCAAAAAATCCCTTTATTTACCGCTTCACCAACCAGTAACTGCCTCCTGGCCACAACGTCAATTTTGAGATCCACGAAGATATCCTGCAATTTCGACTCGTGGCTGTTTCCAATAGGCCGGAACTTGTCGCCCGGACGCCAATGACGCAAAATGATGCTTTCCCCTACCTTACCCGCATCAAAGTACTCGGTTGCCTCTTCGCTTTCAGGAAGATTTTCCCCAGCCTGCAGTTCCCAACTGATCTGGTATCCGCCGAATTCGAGTTTTTGTGCCGAGACTAGTGAGACTGAGGCTTCACTGGGATTAAACTCCAGCGATCGTTCACCCCGCTTAATAATCGTCCCCATTGGGGTTAAAGAAACGCTGACTCCCTCCATGACTTCTATCCAGATGGGCGGGAGGGTTCTCAGTCGGGTGATGAGTTCAAAAGAACAGGGCAAATCCAGCTCGTGCAATTGTCTTTTGATCCATTCTGCCTGGACCGCGATTGGCAAGGTTGAGAAATCCACCGAAAGGTTTCCTTTTTCCAAGTCATGCAGGGACCACTCTATCAGGGCCTGGTTATCCTGGATTTGGGCCATGGCGCGAAGGACGGCATCATTGACTGCGGGATTAACCTCCTGTCGGATCAAGGGCAAAAGCTTGTTCCTGAGAAAGTTACGTCCCATTTCGGAGTCACTGTTGGAACTGTCTAAGCGAAATACGATGTTGTCCGCACGGGCAAACGCGAGGATTTCTGCTTTTGAAACTCCGAGGAACGGCCGGATAACCATCAATTCTGGATTGAAAGGGTCCGGGCCACTCCACGACATGCCTGAGAGGCCTTCCAGCCCCGCCCCTCGAAACAGGCGAAGAAAGAACGTTTCCACCTGATCATCCGCATGATGTGCCAATGCGATGTGGGTGCAACCTTGAGCACGGGCAGTTTCTGCTAAAAACTCCCTCCTCAACTTTCTGGCAGACATTTCCATGCTCACCCCGGAAGTTTTGGAAAGCCCGGCAACATCCCCCGCCCCTTCGATAAATGGAATGCCTAACTTTTGACAATGCTCGCGGACAAAGACCAGGTCTTGATCGCTCTCAGATCCTCGAAGCTGGTGGTTGAAATGAGCCACTCGCAGCTCGATCTGCAGCGCAGATTTCAATTGGCAAAATATTGCAAGAAGAGCCATCGAATCCACACCGCCGGAAACGCCGACGAGAATCCTGCTCCCTTTTGACAAGAGTCGATGAGCCAGGATGGCGCCAAGAATTTTATCTTTGAATGACTGAACCATTGTATTCGATTTCGCAGTCTCCCTTCAAACACCCACCGCAGATAATAGCAAGCGCCATCCGCCGCCGGCGGGTCAGGGCTGAACTTATCAATGACCTCTCGTCGAAAATATGCGAGAAAAAATGAATTTACCGAGTCTCCCGGTCCATTGGTTCATGGGGTTACTTTGAATCAGGTCGAGCCTGGTGAGGCAGGGCGGTGAACTCAACACTGACACTTTTACGGATCGCCAGCTTTATGGTTGCCGTTTTTGCGCCATCCCAAAACTTAACCCCATAGGCATACTCACTGTCGGATGAGGTTGACCCATGGAATAAACATTCATTTCCAAGGTCATCCATCACGCTCAAGACCCGCACTTGCGTTCCACTCGCCAGCAGAGGCAGTGTCATATGCAGGCTCGCGGAGCTACCCCACCGATTATCGATTCGCCAGGGAGGCACAACCCCCTTATCGACAAATCCATCCACATCAATTCTTTGGCCCAGGAGATTCGTCGAAATTCCGATCTTGCTGAACCCGCCTTGAGGTGGAATTGGCACGTCCGACACGGTTAGCGTTTCGTTGGAGCCATAGTTGGACTGGATACCTATTTGCAAACGGTAACGAATGGGCTCCACAGGCCATAACGACTCGCGAAACCAAAACAAATATTCCCCGCCCGTCCATCGGCCCCCCCATGCATTGGCATAAAGAAAATTGCCAGAGGCATCCGTGCTCGCCACCGATGTCACTCCCCAGTTTGTCTCAGGTTTGTCGCCACTCGAAAACACCAGCTTGAGAAATGTCCATTGCTCATTGGTGTTGGAAGAAGAAAGGAGTCTCTTTTCTCCCTATTCCATACCATAGGCTGCGTCCATTAGTCGAACTGTCACGGCGTTGACCTGTTGTGTTTGCGGCAACGATATTGCAACCCAGGGCGGAACTTGCGACTGGATTTGGCTTTGAAACACCATCTCTCCCTGCAGCGCTGCTTCCGGTCCTCTCATGCTATCCAGGATTTTTAATTTAATAACCTTGGAACGCCGAGGCGCGCTGGAAAAAATTCTAGCCTGCACCATGTTCGTTCCGTACAAACCAGACCATGCCGTGCTCCCATTCCCGGAGCTCTCGAATCCATTTTCATCCACCCAGCTGAAATTTAATGGATTGCTCGGTTGCCCATCGGGTCGAGTGATGTCGTAGACTAACACGGTGGATGGCGTCTGCAGGGTGATAACGGAAGGGGGTCGAAAGCTGGCCGGTTGCAATTTCGACGGCATATGCCCCAGGAACTTCTGCCAGATCGTCGTTTTACCCAGGACTACGTTTGTCCCGAAAGTGAGTTCGTAGACTCTGAACCGGCTGCCATTGCGCAGTGTTATTTCCACCGCGGATTTGGAAGGATTTACCTGCTTCCAAATAACCAGGCTCAACAGCACGACTGCTATGGTAATAATCCATCGATACATTTCACAACACCACCCGATCTCGTCCAGGTGATTCGTGGATATCCTACCAATCTTCGAGGGTAACGAGCGAGATTAATTCATTCCCTTCACCACCGAGATCACCGTTGCTTGAAATCTTTATTTGTAGAAACAACTTGGGGTCGGGTGATCCTATCGAGGGGAATCAGACCCCTCCCGGAAGCCCCCATTGCCATTATGCATTGCCAACAACGCTAACAATTGCTGGCTGCTTGAATTCCATTGCAATTGCCAACTCTTTTCAGTCCTTGCCAGAAATTGCCTTTTCTGGTTGTCTCCTTCGCAATGAACGCCAAGTCGATCCTGATCGTCTTCTCCATTTTGCTCAATGGCCTGCTTGTCGCAAAATTGGCAATGGTTAAACAGGCCCAACCACAGTCGAAAACGGACAACTCAACTGCCAGTGCCGGCAACTCATCGACCGGAGGGGTGGTCATTCCATCGAGGTTAAAACTGGCCTCGGGGACCAACGCTACGTTTTCGTGGCGAAAGGTTGAATCGACGGATTACAGGGAGTACATCCAAAACTTGCGCGCCATCGAGTGTCCGGAATTGACCATTCAGGAAATTGTCATTGCAGACATAGATAAGCTCTACGCGGCTCGCGAGAAAGCGCTCCAGGCTTCCACCGTCATCTCCGCAAATTACTGGGAGCCAAAAAGCATCAAAGGCATCACTGCCGAAGCTGATCGCCGCCAAAAACTGCTGTCCCTCAAAAGGGAAAAAAACGCGATTATCTATGAACTCTTGAAGGTTCAAATGCCCTTGTACGGTGACAATGAAAAGCAACTCTACGGTTCTGATCCTCAAAGAGTCCTGGCCACGATCCCTGAGGACAAACGTCTCGAGGTCGCCTACATCACCCAAAAATACGACACCCTCTCGCAGGAAATGTGGGACAAAGGGGTCTATACTCCGGAAGACAATCGGAAGATCAACGAAGTTCGCAAAGCTCGCCTCGCCGAATTGGAAGCCCTGCTCGGGGTCCCTGCCGCACGCGACTATTTCGCCCAGACCTCCTGGTTCGCACGGGAATTGAAAAGCCAGCTCGTCGGTTTCAACCCCACTGAAGCGGAATTCCGTACCATCCACGACCTCAAGGAGCGTCTTGATTTCAATTTCGGAAATTCGGGCCATTATGACAACACGGACAGTGAAGGTCTCTCCAAGCTCCAGCAAGGCACACGCGAAACCGAAGACAAAATAAAACAAGCCCTCGGACCGCAACGCTACGCCGAGTACCGCAGAACTTCGGATCCGTCCTACCAAAGCCTGGTTAAACTCGCCAATTCCTTTGAATTGCCCGATGAAGGAGCTGTGGCCAACACCGTTTACACCACACGAACCGATTTCGAGCAAAAACGAATGCAACTCCTGACCGACAACTCCATGTCCCAGGCGGACCGCATGGCCGCCATCCAGCAGACGCGCGCCGAGGCCGAAGCAAAAGTACAAGGCACACTCGGCGAAAAGGCATTCCAAAAATATCGCTCACAAGGCGGCAGCTGGCTTTTAGAGAACGCTCAGCCACGCCCCCTGATGCGCGATGCCGCAGGCAATATCCTGCGCTGAGCTCATGGGCACCACCGAGGCTGCTAGCTGCCCTGGATCTTTCTCGGTTCCCCACTCCAGTCTGCTCCGACTGCGCTCGGCAAACCCATCTTCACTTCAGTCACACCTTTGCTTACATGTGCTCCGCAATACTCGGTCGCTTCAAACCACGGGTACCACGAACGCAATAAACTCTCGTCGTGAAGGGTCACTTCCGCCCTGCTCGCTTGCCACGGCTTATGATCCACGCGAAACATTTTTCGCCTGCCGCTCGTCTCGTTGAAAGCGCTGTAGCGCTCAAGTAGAAAGGCATCCAGGCTTCCCTCCTCCGCAACCCCGGCCGCGCCCACCCCCACCCCGCTATAAGAAACACCGCCTGCTTCCGATCTTATCTCTCCTGCGAACCCCTTTTCATCGTGGCGATAGCGAATTTTCCCCAGCTTGTAAGGCAGGGCATACACCGCCGGACCCAGAGGAATGCTTAACTTGTTATTCAGAATCTCCGCTAAAAACATTATCCCTGGTTCTCCATTCACCACGACGTAAGTGCGCACGTTCAAAAACTGGTGGGTTGCTATTAGCCGAAATAAAAGCTCGGTGGTCTTTCCGCCGATATTCGGACGCATCCTGTTTAGGGTGAAAGCAACCAGCGACACATAAGCGTCTCCTTCAAAAAGATCAAGTGGGTAGGGAACATGCGGCTGAAGAATCTCTGCCGGAACCCGGTAATGAATGAAAGCCACCTCCAGCCAATCGCCCACCAGCCATAACAACGGATTGTCCTGGCGAAAGAGTTTCGCCGACGAGACCTGCGGCATGGTGGTGGTCTGGATCATAGCTCAAATAAGTTCACATAAAAAAACATCTCTTCTTGGTGAAAGCATTCCTGACGACTTCAAAATGATGGGTCAGGTGGTTTTTTATTTTTTTGACCATTGCCTTCAGTTTCTTGAGAAATTTGCTTGTCACAGGCCGCTTATCCACCAAAACGAATTGTTCGATGTCTCGTGTGATTCTCATAACGGTTCCTTTCTTTTGAAATCAATTCGGCATGCCGTCGATCTCCCTCCGCAGTAGCGGCGACGGGCAACTTCCCCATACACGCGGCAAAAGAAATCGTGCAGGAGTGGCAACCTGAACAGCCAGATCACCGGTTTGAAAAGTAAGATTCGGTCGCCAATCCAAAGAAGCGCATCGAATCCGCGAATAAGCTTGCCCTCTGACAATCGCAGGACAATTGCCTCCATTCGCTCCTCAAGCGTAAGCCCAGTCAATCTGTTGGCTTGCGGATGAAAGAGCGACACGGCCTGGACCCCTGCCCTGTTCAAAAGCCAACCCAGCTTTTCCACCGAACGCAGGCAGATCGAGCAGTGCGCACCGAAAAAAAGAAGGGTACCACCTTCTTCGATATGTTCAGTTGTTTCTGTCATAACAGAAATTTATCTTTAAAAAAAACCGTCACTCAACCTAACCCTGCCAGCCGCATCAGTTTGTCTCCCGCTTTTACAAATTTTATCAGCGCCTGTTGCGGAAAGCCCCGCATTTGCTGATACCAGGTCGACATCGTTTCAAAGAAACTCAGCATTTCCTGCAATTTCTCTCTCGTATACGGATCTTCCTTTTTATCGGCCTGCGCCTCCACGGTGCATTCCCTTAATAAAGCCAGGGTAGGATCGATCTCCCTCTTCTTGCGTTCGTCCAGCACCACCCTGAAAAGCTCCCAGACATCTTTCAACGACTCGAAATGGTCCCTTCGATCTCCAAACACCGGGACATTTCGAATGATTCTCCACCCCTGTAATTCGTTCAGGCTATTGCTCACATTCGACCGGGCAACTCCCAGCGTATCCGCGATTTCTTCCGCGTTAAGCGGCTTTGGCGAGAGATAGAGTAGAGCGTGAACCTGGGCCACGGTTCGATTAATGCCCCACTGCGTGCCCATCGATCCCCAATGGAGGATGAACTTCTGCTGAACCGCGCTGAGTTGTTTCTCACTCATTTCTGTAATGACAGAAATACCCGACGATTCAGGTATTGTCAAGGATTGCCGCTCTTAGCTTCTGCCACATCGATCATTCGCTGGGTATCTTTATAGTTGGCTTCCCAGGTCGTATACATGTATCCCGTCACCCCCTTTACACCTTCGGCAGCGCTCAGCCAATTCGCGATTTGCTCGGGTCGATGATCATAATACCCGGCTATTATTTGTTCATGCCCTCGATTTGAAAACCATTGGAGCGATTCCTTTCGCTTCTCGTACAACCATGGCACCACCAATACTTCTTTCGGCAATCCTTCCCACGAACCCGCTAAGTTTCCCCTCACCAGATAGTAATCCCCGTGCGCATTGTGATTCGGATCGAACATATCGCTCCACACGCACAATTTCGATTCCGGCGCGACCTCTTTCATGATCCC
>JAQGOY010000010.1 GCA_028293375.1 Verrucomicrobiales bacterium
GACCGTGCATAAAGGCGCCAGTCCAGGTAACGAGTGTCATCTCCAGGTGTATATTGTCTGTATTCCGTAAATTCTACAGAAAATCCATGGTAAGGGCTTCGGTGAAGGCCATTCCAGAATCCTTCAACGACAACCCGGGCTCGCAGTTCCAGGCTCTTGATCGCCATCAATGCATTCGGATCAATCGATCCTTTTCCCTTTTTGGGCGCAGCATTGGGAGCTGGGGGCGAACTTGGCATATACTTATGCAGATCCCGGTTCTTTAACAGTTTCAAGCAAGCGACGGATCACTTCATCCACGCTCGTGCCTTCGCCTTCTGCCCTGTAATTCACCAGGATGCGATGACGCAACACAGGGGCGGCCAGGACCCGGATATCCTCTGCGGAAACATGAGTCCTTCCTTTTAAGAGGGCGCGCGCTTTTGCTCCGAGAGTCAAGAATTGGCATGCTCGAGTCCCGGCACCCCAACTTACCCAATCGTTAATAAAACCTGGGGTGTTCTTTTGTTGAGGACGCGACGCGGCAGCCAGCCGGACGGCATAACGAACAAGATTTTCAGCAATGGGCACTTCTCGGACCAGTTCATGGAAGCGAAGAATGTCCTCTGCGGTGAAGAGCGGCTGAATAGTTTCGCTTCGTCGTGAAGTGGTTTGCTGGACTACAGCGACCTCGTCATCCTCCGGGAGGTAATCCATCACCACGTTGAACATGAAGCGGTCGAGCTGGGCTTCTGGCAACGGATACGTTCCCTCCATTTCTATCGGGTTCTGGGTAGCCAAGACGAAGAATGGTTCATCCAGCACATGGCGAACCCCGGAGGCCGTTACCTGATGTTCCTGCATTGCTTCCAAAAGCGCCGCCTGGGTTTTTGGGGGGGTGCGGTTGATTTCGTCAGCCAGGATCATATTCGCAAAGATTGGTCCCCTGACGAAGAGCATTTTTCTCCCTTCGCCGGTATCCTGAAGAATTTCAGTCCCTGTGATGTCTGCGGGCATTAAGTCCGGGGTGAATTGCACCCGCTGAAACTTCAGGTGAAAGATTTGGGAAATCGATTTGACCAGCAGGGTTTTGGCAAGTCCCGGCGCTCCAGTCAGCAGGCAATGGCCGCCTGCAAAAAGGGCAATCAGGATTTGTTCTATGACATCTTTCTGGCCAACGATGGCTTTGCCCAGTTCCGCTTCGATCTGTGTTCGTCCCCTGACCAGCCGCTCAACAGCTTGCCTGTCAGACTGGTGCAGATCCACAGCAGATTTTTCCAATTCAGGTGTTTCAGTAGTCGTGTTCATCAGTATTGCAAATTCGAAATAATTAATGAGTCATGATGTAAAAAATAATATTAATACCCAATGGGAAGCCCCGTTTTTCGGAAAACTCATGAAAGAAAAAGTTTGTGCCTTCGTCATCCTGTTCTCCTTCCCTTTCCCAGGCATCACCGTTGTCGCAATTATGCGTGGCTATAACCATGATTCTTCCTTTATCGTCGAGGATCGCTCGCACATGCATCTCGCGGGTGTCTTCTTCTCCTCCGTCGCGGCTTGGATGGCCTTGTTCCCACGTAATGTGTGTCGTTTTACTCCACATCGCTGTTCGCGCATTCGGGGTTTGTAAACTGTTCTTGGGGCCTTTGAGCGGAAACACGCTTTGAAATATCGGGTGGTCCATTGGCAATTCGACAAATTGTCGCTCCGGAAGGGCCCGGCGAATTTGACCGGCAAATATATCCCACTGCCATTCCCCCCAAAAATCGTCAGCCATCAGAACGCCCCCGTTCAAAAGGTACTTTCGCAAAATGGGGACCTCATTATCGCGCAAACTCAGCGAGCCGGGTTCGACCATGTAAATCCAGGGATAATCGAAAAGTTCAGGATTACTGAGGCGCAGAACCCGCCCATTGGGATCAACTTTTAAAGAAGTCATTTGTTGCAGGCGAAAGGAAAGATTTAAATCGCTGTCCGGGTAATCCGTCGTCCACGATCCTGCCCTGAATGGGGCTTCAGGGTTGCTGTCCCGAATGATTCGGCAAAAGGTAAATACGTCCTTCGAAAAACTGGGAGAGTTTGTCCAATCTGGCGAGCCGGTGCTGTGAGAATCTACTTCGCGAGCGGTCCGAACCACGCTTTCGTCGACTGTGCCGCCTCCCTCCAATCGCCAAATTGGTCCAGAACCTCCTCCTCTGCCCCCCCGCCCTCCACCAAAACCGCCCCCAAATCCTCTTCCGCCCCTAAACTGCGCCGCGCAAACGCCGGCAATCAACACTGCAACAGCAACCAACCCAATCGTTTTGTTGGATGTTTTCATTTGAGGTTGGTGCCCAGGGAGGGGGCTGGCTTCGCTGATTCGATCTCCAGTAAAAGTTTCTGGGCATCACGAAATCTTGGTGCTTCCTCCAGCGCTTGCAGCGCATGACGTTTTGCCTCGGCGCCGCCATCCGGTTTTGCTTTTAACAGTTTTGCCAGTTGGAAGTGGACGTCGGACTGGTCTGGTGGATCGAGGAGTAACAGTTTACGATAAGAAATAATAGCGGGCTCAGGCTTGCCGGCCGCCGCCGAGGCTTCGGCCAGCGCACGATGCGGCAAAGGGATCAGTGGGTTCACTGCCATGAGTCGCTCGGCATATTGGCTCACCCCTCCCCAATCCTTTTTTTCTTTAGACAACTCGATCAGTCGCGCGAATAGATCGACAAAATCCGACTCCTGAGCGGCAAATTTTTGAAGCGTAGCCATTTCTGCATTTGTTTCCTGCAGATTTCTTTGGGTGACCGCGAGGAGCCAGTAAGGATTCATTCCTCGACTTTCCCCGTGATACGACTCGGCCAGTGATTCCAGCAAAGGCTTGGCTTCGACCCAATTCTTATTGTGCATGGCTTCTTCCACTCGTTTCATTTGCACGTAGTAATTTTTGGGATGAAGCTTCTCCCAGGTTAAGCGTGCATCGCCCTTAAGTCCCGGAGGTGGGCTATCGATATCTGCGCCTGGAGCCAAATTTTCTGCCTTTTCCTTGAGATAACTGGTGAATTGCTTTTCCACTTCAGCAAGGCTCGTCGTGCGCCTGACAATGCTCTTATTAATGTCCTGCCCATCTCTCAAGTCAGCCAGGATGTTGGTGATGGTGCCAAAGCCAAATTTCTGGACCAGGAACTCCACCACGACCGATGACTCGTAGTAAGCAAACTGCAGGTATTGAGGGTTTTTGGGTGTTAGAAAAGCGCTGCTTAATTTTCCGAGCGGGGTTGCTTCGCCGCGCATTATCATGTCCCGAAAGTCCAGGGTAAGCGGTTCACCCCAGGTTGGGTTTGCTTGTCGTTCCTCGTAGACCGAAATGCCTTCACTCAACCAGCGCGGCATTTTATTCCTGGTGGCATTCAAAGTCACCACGTGACAAAACTCATGCCAAAGCACCGCTTCCCAGTTCGCTGGATTCGGCGCTTGCGAGGCTGGGCTATTGGCGGTGATCACCGAACCAAAACAAACTCCCAGGTAACCGGGATTTCCAGGCATTCCAAAGGTTCTAACCGCGAAATCTTTTTGTTCCGGAAATATTTCCACGGCGGTCGGCTGAGTTAATTCGACCCCGTACTTTTTCGTCAGCGTCGCTTTGGCCCGGTTCAACAAATCGAGGACCCGGTCACCATACATTTCAGCTTCGTGCCGGGACATGTGGATGGTGAAATCGGCATTCGAAACGGTCTGAAATTTCACCATTTGGTCATAAAGCGTGACCAAATTGTAGGCAGTGACGTCATAGGCGTCCTGTTTATGCACCGACTGTGCCAGTTCCCATCCTTCGTCATCGCGGCCGAGACGCAACAAATCCTGCGCTAATTGGCGTCGAGAAAGAAAATAATCCGGGTCCAGGGCGAGGGCGCGGTTTTGAGCTTCGGCCCCTTCTTTAAATCGATATTTCTGAGAAAGTTTGTGCCCAATCAAGTAATCCACTTTGGGATTCGTCTTGTAGACTTTTAGGGCTTCGGTCCGAAAATTCTTTTCTCCTTCAAAATCACTTCTGAGATGGGCCAAAATTGCCCGATAGGCCAGCGCTTCCTGTTGGTGAGGATTGACTTTCAGAACGGCCGCCAATTGTTTGTCCGCCTCCGCATATTGCTCGCCGTCAATTAGATGGTCCGCGAGCATGAGCAGGCTTTTGATATGTTGGGGGTTTACCTCCAAAGCGGCGTCGATGGCCTTCAACATCTCCTCGCGATTCCCATTTTCAAAGGCCTCAGCAAGGCCGCTATTTAAATCAGGATCATCTGGAAAT
The DNA here is from genome assembly GCA_028293375.1 of Verrucomicrobiales bacterium. Classification (GTDB taxonomy): domain Bacteria; phylum Verrucomicrobiota; class Verrucomicrobiia; order Limisphaerales; family JAQGOY01; genus JAQGOY01. The sequence continues at coordinate 4,259 of JAQGOY010000010.1, forward strand.
TTCTTTAAGCCAGCGCGGAAAGTGTCAGCAGCCAATTTGTAGTCATGCTTTTCAAGCGCCAAACCGCCTGAGGCGAGAAAGGCGGAACGAGTGGGGGAAGATTCCTTTTCTGCTTTCTGAAAGCAATTTTCCAGGATCAATCTCGGCTCCACGCCCAAAACCAACAGGGCTCGACCCAAATCGACCAATTCGTCGCCGGTGGGATAAGATCGCGTCCGATTTTCAATTACCGATTTGATTTCTTCCAACCGATTGGTGGCTGCCACCAGATCGTTTTTGTAAAGGGCTGCCTCTCGAGCAAGCAAGCGGAGTCCGATATTGCTGGAATAATCGCTCAGACCGTTGGCGGCGTTGGTATAGGCACGCTCATATTCCCCGGTTATCAAAAGGGATTTAACCAGAAGCATGCGCCAATCTGACCGGTAAGTCCCGCTAACTACCTCCTTTTGGGCGGTTTTGATGACATCCTGATAATTTCCCTTGAAAAACTCCTTTTCGGCATCTTCGAGCGGTGCAGATTTTGCGCAGTACGAGGTGAGTAGGAATAACCAGAAAACTCCTCGGAGGGAAACCTGTCTGAACCAGAAACTGGTCTTTCGAGGGAACATCAGAAAAAATTCATACGCGCTCTTCGACTGCGAAGCAATGCCCATTCTCCATCCAACCGCTTTAGCCAACCGTTGAGACTCTTTTTTACACTTTCGGTTACCCAAACCTTTGCGGCTTATGGATTTCAAAACAACCTGACACCTTTTTACATTTCGGGCAAACCCAATTGTTCAGAGTTTGAGTTGGAACGATTTTTTATGAAGTAAGAAATTGAAGCAAAACCAAACGGTTCCGCTGCATTATCACGATTCTCTGCAATTCGAGCAAATGCTGCTTTGAATCGGCTCTGCCTTGGTATGTTTCCGTACTCGCTGAACAAACTTATGCAAACGCGTTGAATAGGGCGCGCATCTCTTCATCTGCCTGGGCCGGGTCGGCAAGGGTTTGGAGGATTTCGTCTTTCAGTATTTCGCGATACCGTTTTCGCATTCGATGGACAATCACTCGAATATTCCCTTCGCTCATTTGAAGCGTTTCGGCGGCAGCCGCGTACGGCGCGCTTTTTCCGGCAGTCAGAAATGGTTTGAGTTGATCAAACAATTGCCCTTTGCCCTCCGATTCATTTTCATCGCGCAGTGTTGTAATGACTCTTTCCAGGAGGGTCACAGCCCAGGCGCGGTCATACATCTTGTCGGGGCTCAAATCGTCGGAAGGCAAAACCACGTATCGGGTGTCCCCTTCCTGCAAATCCATGGAGAGAGGAATCACTCCGCCCCCGCGCTTTAAACATTTGGAGCGATCCCACTCATTAGCCAGGAAGTTTTTCAAAGCCGCCAACAAAAAAGATCGAAATTTTCCTTTGTCGCTACGAAGGCCCTCGATGTAATTCTTTTCTAGAAAGCGGGCGAAGAAGGCCTGGGTGAGATCCTCGGCGTCTTCAAGGCTGTGCCCCTGTCTGCGAACATAGGCATAAAGCGGATACCAATAAATCTTGCAGAGTTCTTCAAGGGCAAGATCACTTTGAGGCGCTCGCACACCGCCTGCAGCCACCACAACGGTCCATCGTGTGGTGGCGAAAATGTCGGGCGGAACCCGGGTATTCTGATCTTTGCTATCGGAGGTCATTCTTCACGTTTGTGAGCCAAACCAGAGAGAGTGCTATCACGCAAATTGGAACTCATGATGGTCTTCGCAATCTCAATCGCCTCCCGTTGATGGCCGATCCTGGACAGTTCGTGGACAGCACTTGCTGCACTTTGATCTTTGCGGTTGGCACTGCGTATTTCACCCAGGGCGGTTTTCAGAATATCCACTTCGCCCGCCTTCGCGGCCTGCATCACCACTGAAGACAAGGTATCGTCGCGCTGATTGCCATCCCTGATTGTGGTGGCCGCTTCGAGTCGAGCTTCCAGATTTTCTTTTGCCTTTTGCTTATCCATTTCCGAGGTGTGCGGCGCCAGTTTGTAGCGGAGTCGCACTTTTCCATTCTTGTCGATGCTCTTTATTTGCAGCAATCCCAGGGTGCCCTCCCGGGTCCTGAACAGGTAGGTTGCCGGTGGAGTGGAAAAGGTCAGGGAAGTGCGAGTGTCGCCACCACTCGTAACTGAGTTTAGCCCGTCATTTTCAACGAGGCCTTTAACGCTGATGTTGTCAAAGGCGTGACTATCCACTTCCACACTTGCTTTTAAGAAAACCTGGATCGAGTCGCTACTTCCATCGTTGACCAGATCGACACCTTTTTCGAGCAAGGATGGAGTTGCCTGGGCTAATAAATTGCTCATCTCCAGGCTGGAGAGTGGCGAGCGTGGCCACTCACCGGGCCAATTGATTAATTTGCCAGTTTCGAGATCCAGACAGGATTGTCTGGTGTCGGTATTTGGATCATTCAATGTGACATCATGGGTCTGGCTGAATCCTTGTTGTTTTTTAACAAAGGTATCTGCCTCGCGCAGTGCATTTTCCTGTGACCGGCTTACTGTATTGCGTTGTCGCGAATTGCGGATGGAGATAAATGCAATAAGCAGGATCGTAATGATGGCTCCCCCGAAGAGGAGGGAAGTCAGGACTTTTTTGTTTTCGGGATTCATCGGTGTCGTCGAGGGTGACGATCCCGGCATTACGACTGTGCCAGAGGGTCCGGTTGCTCCGGAAGGAACATATTTCTTCACTGCTTCCGTTCCGAGGATATCCTCGTAGGCATACATGAGCGCGCCGATGGCGAGGGGGATGGTGATAAAAGATCCAATGATGCAGGCAATAAATCCAGCGACCTTCACGAGGGTGAGGAGAATCCAGAATCCGAGGAATTTCCACCAGTGCCTGGTAATGACTTTCCTGCTCAATTCCATGGCTTCCCAGAAGTCCATTTTCTTATCGATGATCAAGACCTGGGTGAACATCCATGCGACCATTAAATAAATGCCTGGCAAAACCAGACAAAAATAGCCAAGAACAGTTAACGCGGTGGTGACAAAACCTCCCAGGAATAAATGCAGGAAGCGAGTGGTGAATCCCGAAAAGGCAGTTTCGATGGTGACAGGTTCGCGGCGAATCTTTTTCAGGAAATAAAGGAACAACCCACCCATCAGTGGCCCGCTGACCAGCATGCTGATCAGGGAGGAACCCTGCCATTGGGGGCCTCCGTGGTTATTCGAGCCCGCAAGCACAGTGAACGACCCAGCCAATCCGAGCAGAGTGTAGATTAGCAAAGTAACTCCAACGAGCGGCCAGAATTCCCTTTTCAACAAGCCCCAACTGCGGCCAAAGCAGCTGCCAATATTCAGAGCGTAGCCCTGAGAGAGAATGGCCCTGCTCATGTCGGTGGCGCTGACGCCAGGCACTGGAGGTGGAGTGGCGCTGATGGTATCGACTGCCGTTTTGACATGGCTGGCGTGCTGATATCGGCGTGAAGGTTCTTTCTCAAGCGCTCTCAGAACAACTTCGTCCAGGCGCACATCCACCCCAACCCTGGCGGAAGGTGAAGCAAATTTTCCGAGGGGCAATTCTCCGGTGAGCATTTCATAGAACACGACGCCCAATGAAAAAATGTCAGCCCGATGATCGACTGTTTGCGGCTGTTCCCTTTGCTCAGGCGCCATGTAATTGGGCGTGCCGATGACTTTACCTTCCTCGGTGATCGGTGGCACAGGGACGATTGGGGGTTCTGCTGTAGCGCCTTCCACAGCTTCCAGCGCAGGAGTGCTTTTTCCCATTATCTTGGCAATGCCAAAATCCGCAATTTTGACGCGACCTTTTTTGTCGATGAGTATATTCTCGGGTTTGATATCGCGGTGAACGATTCCTTCATCGTGCGCGAATTGAAGTGCCTCGCAAATTTGTGGCACAATCTTGAGTGCTTCCCGGGTGGAAAGTTTTCCGGCGTGTTGCAATTGCCTCAGGTTCAATCCATCCACGTACTCCATGATGAAGAAAGGGAGCCCATCGGTTTGGCCTACTTCATAAACGGCGATGATATTCGGGTGATTGAGTTTGGCCAGCGCCCGAGCTTCACGGCTGAAGCGTTCAGTAAAACCGGTATCGTTTGCCCCATGGGGCGCCAAAATCTTAAGGGCCACCAGTCTATCAAGTGCAGGCTGGCGCGCTTTGTAGACCGCGCCCATGCCGCCTTTGCCAAGAAACTCGATTATTTCCAACTGTGGAAACTTCAATTTCATCTCCTCAACCGTCGGGGGTTGGAAAGGGGAGCTGGCAGGCTGGGTAGAAGTTTCAGAGTTGACACCCTGGCGAAGTAGGCAGGCAGGGCATAGCCCTCCGAGCGCCCCGGTGGGCAGGGTGGCCCCGCATTGGGGACATTTGTTTTCCATGTTCTGGTTGGCTTCCGATTCATTCATACACCCTCCTCAGAAGCAAAACCGAGTAAATGTTACAGAAAATCTAAAAATCTTTTGGAGTGGGGACAGATCCTTGGCCCATGAAACCGGAAGAAGCTTGAAATAATATAAGAAACAGGCGATCAAACCTGGACTTCCCATTTAAAGGAATCGAAATGCACCTTAAACTGCTCGTCGCTGGCGAAAACGTGGATCAACAGCTCTTTAAGTTCCTCGAAGGCGAGGTAGAACCCCAGGAACAGTTTTTCGATGAAGACGACATCATGGATGCCTCTCAACAATTTGGGATTCCTCCTGAAAATCTTACTGAATTGGCTGCAAAGATGCAGCCCTTGACCGATTTTAAATATTTCATCAAGGATGGAAAAATTGGCTGGTTTACCACCCAGAATTTCAACGCGAGCATAAAGTTCTATGAGATTGGCGGGGTCTGGGAAAATTCGCTCCTCCTTCTTGAACCTCAGCCGGGCAGGAAGTTGTTTGGAATTATTCCTCTTGGTCCAAAAACGCAAACTTCCAGTGCCAGAAAGCATGAAATAGATATCGCTTCACTACTTCACAATCCACCAATGGCTGTGCTGGTCGATGGTAACTGGATAGAGTCGCCCGTCAGCCTTGAGGGACCGATACCGAAAATATGGCTTTCGCAGTTGGAGCAAATAATAGCGTCGATCGATCAGGATACGATGCTAACCATCGTGGACGTACGCAAATAACATGGTCGAGGTCAGAATGGCGGCGCAACCGTGCTTGAGGCCATCGAATTACTCCTCTACTGATACTTACTTGGCTCGTATTCTCAATATTTCGCTGGCTTTTACCCGGAACAATGGCATGTTTTTGCCCCTTTGATCGGCAGGAATGGAGATATCTCTCCCCATTCAGGCTTCGATGGATACACGTTGAATTCTCATGCTTACTATCCGTGACTTAAAAATGACCATGGGTGCACGGGTTCTCTTTGAGAACGCCAGCCTCCAGGTCAATTATGGCGATCGCGTCGCCCTCGTCGGCCCCAACGGTGCTGGCAAATCGACCTTGTTCTCGATCATCCTCAAGAAAATTGAGCCGGATGAAGGGGTGGTGGAGCGTGATGAGTGGACCATGGTCGGTTACTTGCCTCAGGAAGCGGAAGCACTTGGTGATGAAACGGTTATGGACGTTGCGACCGGGCGAGCGAACGAAATTCCACGCCTTGAAAAGCGACTTCATGAGCTGGAGGCAGCAGGGGACGTAGCGAGCCCTGAATATCTGGAAACTCACGCGAAACATGATGCTTTGAACGATCCTCAGGCGGCAGCCAAAGCCAAGAAAATGCTGGCCGGGCTGGGTTATAAAGAGACTGATTTTGATCGACCCGCGCGGGAAATGAGTGGTGGTTGGGTGATGCGGGCGCACTTGGCCCGACTGCTGGTGATGGAGCCGGACCTGCTCCTGCTTGACGAGCCAACTAACCATTTGGACCTGCTGGCGCTCTTGTGGCTCCAAAATTATTTAAAGAATTATTCCGGCGCACTTCTTTTGATTTCCCATGATCGCCAGTTCATGGATGAAGTCGTGACCCAGGTCTACGACATCGCCGAGAAAAAAGTGATCTCTTACGCCGGAAACTACACCGACTTCCTTCGCCAACGGGAGGCCAACTACGAGAACCAGGTTGCTGCGTATAAAAATCAGCAAAAGGAGATACAGGCTCTGCAGGAATTTGCCGATCGGTTCCGGGCTATCCCGAGCAAAGCATCGCAGGCCATGAGCAAGCTCAAACAAATTGAGCGCCTGGAACTGATCGAAAAACCAACAGCACCTAAAAAGCCATTCCGGTTCCAAATTCCACCCCCGCCACGTGGTGGACAACGAGCCATTTCGCTGGAAGGCGTTCACATGGCCTACGGCGACCTCAAAGTTTACGCGGGGCTTGACCTTACCATTGAGCGTGGGGAGCGGACCGTCCTTGTGGGTCCAAACGGGGCGGGGAAATCGACTCTCCTGAAAATTCTGGCGGGTGTGGTGGAAATTCAAAAAGGCGAGCGCAAGCTGGGGCATAACGCCAAGATCGGCTACTTCAGCCAGCACAGGGCTGACACGCTGGATGTAAATAAAACCGTTCTGGAGGAAGTGATGTCGAGCGCCCCAACATTGCGAGAAGACGAGGCCCGCGGGGTGCTTGGCTCATTCATGTTTCGCAAAGAAGAAATTTACAAACTAACGGGTGTGCTGAGTGGGGGCGAAAAAAGTCGATTAAACCTGGTAAAGTTCCTGGTGGATCCTCCGAACCTGTTGCTGATGGACGAACCCACCACCCACCTGGATATCACCACAGTGGAGTCGTTAACCCTGGCGTTGGAACGATATGAAGGTTCCCTGGTATTCATTTCCCACGACGTTCATTTTATCAAACACCTGGCCACCAAAGTCCTCCACGTGAATGCAGGGCAGGTGAAGCCGTATGTAGGAAACTATGAATACTTCCTGGAAAAAACGGGATCCAGTGGAGACGCGAGAGCAGCATTGACTGCAAGTTGATGGGTCGGGGGAAATTTCCCACTTTGTTGAATTGAGCGCCTAATCCGGCTTCCACTTGGGAAGCTGTTTTTCGCGAAATTGAATGATGCTCGCATTTTGGCTTTCGGCTATCTCGCGATGGGGAAGGATTTCGAACCACTTTATGGCATATAATCGGGCGGCCTTACTGGCATGAGTAAAAGTTGTGAGCTTCATAATCCGTGTGGTTGCGCCCAGCCAGCCTTTCACAGGTGATTCATTCGTATTCACGCTGTCCAAAACCTGCCGTAAAAAAGAACGAACACATAAAATCATAATCTTTAAGTGGTGCGCATCCTGCCTGCCTTTCTGATCTACAGTGGCTGCCAATTTTAGTTTGCATTCAAATAATGAAATAGGATCTAGCACTCGAATTCGTTGTCCGCTCGCTACCGCCTCAATTGCCATGCTTTCTACTGACCCTGAAACTCCAGGAATTTTGGTAATAAACTCAATATTTGAAATATTACCGTCTACTTTGAAAGGGATGGAACCTGCTAAAATCGTCATTTCTACAGAACGAGGATACGAAGGTTTAAGATTTAATTGTGTCGCGAGCCGCTCAACATCTTTGCGATCCCCTTTGAAATCAATGTCTTCGCTGGTGAATGGCAATAAGTCCTGCAAGGCTGGTTCCACGGATAAATAATGTCCTGCCCAGTAGTTCACGGCCTGCCCACCGACCAGGATGTAAGGCAAACCATCGCCGTTAAGAAGACTCAGCACCTTTGAGTACTGTTCGAGAGAAAAAGCAGGTCGATCTCTTAAATCCATTTGGCCATGGCTTCGGCAACCTGGGGTAAATTAGTGATCTTCCACTTTGAGCCATCCCCCACTGCGGAAAAACGTTGCTGAATTTCCCGAGCTGCCTTGCGGCTCGATTTTGCCTTCCTAATCGCCCGCATGCGACTTTGCGCTTCCTTCAACTTTAACTCTTTATAAGTCAGCACCTTCACAAGACTTACCATATTGTGAAACGCGATGGATGGCAAGCGTGCGCGGGTCCTCAACCAATAGTCAGTCATAGTTCCAAAATTGACTCGCCCCGGTTGCGCTATTTAGAGATCTCGCGAGGAAACGTATAATGGCCACACATAAACAATTCACTTCAGACAACCTAAATCACCCTGTCTTGAAGATTCTTTTCATGTGCATATCTCTCCAGGTTTTGCAGGAAATGATTCACCAGGGCTTCGCCTTCCTCGTGCCTTCCGCCACCAATGTGCGGGGTGATGTGGCAATTCGAGATTTTCCAAAGTGGATGTTCATCTGGCAACGGCTCTGGTTCCGTCACATCCAGCCACGCTGCCGCAAGCCGACCACTGTTCAAAGCTTCGGCGAGTGCTAATTGGTCGACCGTGGTTCCACGTCCAATATTGTAAAAGACTGCGCCTGGTTTGATTTCATCCAGTCGCTCGGCAGAAAAAAACGAAATCGTTCCAGCATTTTCCGGCAATATATTGATCACGTGATCTGCTGCCGCTAATGCTGCGGGCAAACCTTCTGTGGAAACCATCGGTAGACCTTCATCTCCTGTCGGAGTGCGGCGATAAGCCGAAATATTCATGTGAAAAGGGGCGAGCAGTTCCACAAGTCGACGGGCAATCGCCCCAAACCCCAGAATCAAAACGGATTGGCCGGTCAAGGTACGGCAATTGTAGCGGAGCTTCGCCCAAACCGGACCCCCGTTGGTGGTGCGTGTTTTCAGCGCTTCCACCAGGCCGCGGGACTGGGCCATCATGAAGGAAAACAATTGCTCAGCGCAGGGAGAATCATAGACTGAAGAGCTATTCGTCAATTGAAGCCCCAGTTTCTGTGCGCTTTGGCGAAATGCATCGGTGTCGTAGCGCGTATAACCGGCGCTGCTCAAATGAATCCATTTCAAAGTTCCCGATTGCAACGCTTCTGATGGATTCGGCTGCCCAAACGCCACATCGGACGTTGAGAGAGATCCCTCAGTAGATCCTGGTTCCAGCAGCACATGCGGGGTTACACTTTCCTTCAGCATTTTCATTGCCGCAGCATCCACCGAAATGTTGCAAAAAATCCGAAACGTTTTCATCGATTAGTCTACAGCAAACTTGATTCCGAGCCGTAAATCAATAAGGAGAGCCAAAAACACCAATCATCCAGCAATTTTCTGTAACAAGATGAAGTTTTGCGCTAATTAGGAGTGAGTACCACACCC
>JAQGOY010000018.1 GCA_028293375.1 Verrucomicrobiales bacterium
TTTGTCTTCGAAATGGGGTTGGTCCTGCGAAATGTCTTTGCTTACTTCCATAGGGTGCTACCTCTTTTCCATGGCAATGGTCAAAGGCTGGATAAGACAGGTCGCAGGGTTCGCCTTTCTGTTCTTCCTCATTCCCGCCATCTGTCATAGCCAACCTGTGCCCCCCCCTGTTCCTCGCGAAGCGCGGGCGGTCTGGGTCGCTTCGGTGGGGAATATTGACTGGCCCTCCAAGCAGGAGCTGACTGTCTCTGAACAGAAGGCTGAGCTCGTGGCAATTTTTCAGAAAGCCTCCCAACTGAAGCTGAACGTCGTCATCCTCCAGGTGCGCCCGGCATGCGACGCCCTTTACGAATCCAAACTCGAACCGTGGTCGAATTATCTCACCGGCCAAATGGGAAAAGCGCCGGAACCCTTCTATGATCCGCTGGCCATGGCCGTCGAGGAAGCCCACCGGAGAGGCATAGAGCTACACGCCTGGTTCAATCCCTACCGTGCCCGTCACACTTCCGCCAAGGGAGAAGTAGCCAGGTCTCATATCTCCAAAACTCATCCGGAATGGGTCAAGACCTACGGCAAACAGCTTTGGCTCGATCCCGGAGAAAAGGAAGTTCAACGATACTCGACACGGGTCATCATGGATGTGGTGAACCGCTACGATATCGACGGCGTCCACATCGATGATTATTTTTACCCTTACCCCGAGTACGACAGCAACAGGCAACCGATCGATTTCCCGGATTGGGCGAGTTGGAAAAAATATCGTGAAAAAGGCGGTCAACTGTCTCGCGACGACTGGCGCCGTGATAGTGTAAACCAGTTCGTTTCCGGAGTTCATCAGGCGATCAAGAAATCAAAGCCCTGGGTCAAATTCGGGATCAGCCCTTTTGGAATTTGGCGTCCCGGTGCGCCTGCCGTGGTGCGCGGACTCGATTCTTACTCGCTCCTCTATGCCGATTCCAAAAAATGGTGGAACCAGGGCTGGTGTGATTACCTCGTCCCTCAACTTTATTGGGCTATGGAAGCCAAAGAACAACCGTTCGTCCCGCTGTTGAACTGGTGGGCGGAGCAAAACCTGCAAGGTGGCCAACTCTGGGCTGGAATGAACCGAACCACGGGAGATGAAATGGGGAAACAAATCCAGGCCTCGCGAAACAAAGGTGCCGGCCAGGCATTCTGGAGTTATAAGGTCGTCGCCAAAGCCCAATTTGGAATTGATCAGGCATTAAGCGCTTCTTATCTCGTGCCTGCGCTTGTCCCCGCCATGCAAACACCGAAAGCCATTTCCCCCGCGCCACCCATCATTGAATCACGACCCGTGGGAAACGGGGTCCGAGTTAACTGGTCCTCTTCCAAAAATCAGTTCGCCTGGCAATGGATCGTCCAGATCCAACATAACGGAGCCTGGGAAACGCAAATCGCCTCTGCAAATCAGACGGAAACAATCGTCCCGGCAAACCCGGGCACTGTGATTGCCGTCACCGCCATTAATCGTTATGGCCAGGCCAGCCCGCCTAACGTGGTCGAACTCTTCAAGCCCGTTCCAAAAAAGCCCTGAAGGGCAAACTTTAGTTCTTGAAACGGTCCTCGCCCAAAGCCTTCACGATGGCTCGTTTCAAAGCCAATGCGTCCACTTCGCCTTCCTGTCGATACAAGACTTCGCCTTTGGCGGAGACGAGGATGTTCAGCGGCAACGCTCCAGTGGACTTCTTGTCCAGGTCATCCAGCAACTTGTAAGTGTCGTCATTTCCGAAGAGATAGTTTTTGCCGGATGATTGCTGGCGTTTCAAAAAGGCCATCACTTCTTTCTGCTCATCCGGGTGGTTTGCAGAGACGCTGACAAATTCAAAAGCTCGATGCCGAAACATCCGGTTAATTGTCACCAATTCGGGAAACTCGGTTACACAGGAACCGCACCAGGTGGCCCAGACATTGATGAGCCGGAGTTTTCCAGAATCATTGGCGTAAAGTTTTTTCAATCCGTCTCCGTCAATCATTTCGACCTTCACTGGTTCGGCCGCCAGTTTATCCATGTAGGTTTTCACTGCATCTTCTTTCCCAGCCCATTTGACTGAGCATCCGAAAGTCTTCGTCTTCTTTACCGCTATTTCCCTGCCCTGTGACAAGGCTTCCAGCGCGTCCTTTAAATCATGAGTTTTCACAAGGTTTTCACGTTCGCTATCGTCGATGCGCCCGACGTAGCGTAATTCCCGCTTCTCGTCGAAAACGAAGACGTGAGGGGTCGCCACCGGGCCGTATTTCCTGGAGGTTTCCTCGGTCTCGCCATCGTAAAGGAAGGGATAATTGAATTCCTTGTACTTGGCGCGGATCTTCATCTCGGGAAATGAATCGGAAAGGTCGGTGTATCCCAGCTCGTCGAATCGAACAGATTTGGGGTCGTTGGGAGAGATCGCCATGAAAGCGAAGTTTTTGGAGCCATACTCGGTCACCAACTTTTTGAAGCGGTCATCGTAAAGCTGAGCGGTGGGGCAATGCACACAAGTGAAGAGAATCACGAGGTATTTTGATTTCTCAAAATCTTTGAGCGAATAGGTTTTACCATCCACACCTGGAAGCCGGAAATCAGGGGCCTTGTCGCCCAGTTCGAGGGTTTTGACATCCTCAGCCAGGAGAGGAGTGACCAGGGAAAGTAAAAGTAACCAGCAAACAAGAGCTCTTTTCATAAATTGGAGAAGGTAAAAGAACAATTACCACCCCCTCCACGGATAACAAGAGAGAAAAGTCCTAACCTTTTCCGAGGCGGCGGGCACCGCAAAGCTTCGAACCTCATCTGGACTGCCAGGGTTTTGCGACCAAAGTTCATTTTGTGATTTCGGGTCGAGGTTCGACTTTCCCTCGTTGGGCAGTGGATGCTTCGAGGCCGAGCGGATGTCACATTTTGAAATGGACAAAAAAGTGACATGAAAGTGACATTTGCCTAGCAGAACTCGATTGTCACCTGTGACGGAAGGTGACATTTTTTGATAGCCTGACAGGGACTGCACTCCCCCAGGCAAGGAACCGCCGTGCAGCGGAACTTTCAGTGATTTTGATTTAAAAACCTTATGGCGATTCTGGGGCGAGCATAACCTATGATCACCAGGCGCGTTTTGTTGGCTCTGATTCTCTAATGTTCGACTCATAGTGACTTATTCATTTGCGCACCCTGGATTATCCATGGGATTTTTCCGGCGACAATAGAGAAGG
>JAQGOY010000041.1 GCA_028293375.1 Verrucomicrobiales bacterium
TGAGCTTGATGGAATCGACTTGGAGGACGCCGTCGTCTTCAAAAAGTTTCCTCAGCAGATCCTGATACTGTCCGGATTCGCAGAACAAGGTCTGAAGAGTGGCCTGGCGCCCGCCGGAACCAAGGGCGAAGAGATTGCCAAAGACTTCATTCCAAGCGAGAAAGACGCCGTTGCCGTCGGTGCGAAAAGTGGCGAATTGAAGTCGGGAAAGAAGGCGGCGCAAATTCAGTTCGCTCCGTTTTTCATTGGCGGCGGCGTTGGCGCGGAGGAGCGCGGCGCGTGCCATTTTGACGAGGCTTTCTTCGGCCTTCGGGGATTTAAGAATATAATCGGCCAAGCCTTCCTTCAGTCCCTTGACGGCGATCTCCTCGTTTCCCGATCCGGTGTACATGATCACCGGAACTTCGGGGTAACGGCTTTTTACTGTGCGGAGAATGGAGAGGCCATCGGACCAGCCGAGGCTGTAATCGGTAATGACGAGGTCGAAGCGAGTTTCCAGATTCCAGGCGAATTCACGAGGTTCATTGATTTCAGAAAACAACAGTTTTCCAAACTCCTTTTCCAAAGCCCTTTTGATCAACAACCTGTCGTTCGGATTGTCGTCGATCAGTACTATTCGCAATTCGTTAGCCATATGGTCCCGGTCCTGGATACCCGTCTTTTCCAGGTAGACGACGGACGTCTATAAAATAGAATCGTTGCTTTTCAAAAGTCTACCATCGGTAGTTCTCCTAATCTACTTTACACTAAAGACTAAGTCGTGCGCCTGCCAGAAGAACTTATTTGCCCGGAGCAGAAGCGGGGGGCGGCGCCTGGGCCGGTGGAGTGGTGGAAGCAGCGGGCAATTTCAAACGTGTTCTGAGAGTTTTGGAGTACTCCGGGCTGAGCCCGGACTGGGGATCAAGCAATCGTTTGACCATGTCCGCCTGTAGTTTTTCGAGCGGTTCCAGGCCGACACGTTTTAGCCCAGCGGGGCCGATTTTCTTTTGAAAGCGTTCCCAAACTCTGCGAGCGATCTGCTGGTAATTGTTGGCGCGATCATCTTCACCGGCGGCGAGGTTCACATAGGCTTTGACCAGCATGCCGTTCAAAATGGCGACAACTTTGTCACGATCACTTTCACCGGCTTCTGTCATGACTTTGTCGGCAGTGTAGTCTTCCACCGTGATGGACGGATCGGAAAGCAATTCCGGGTAGGTCTTTTTCAAGAGATCAAACCACTTTTTCGCCTCGGTGTTGCGATTGTAGAGGTACATGAAATAGGGGACATTAGCCAAAAAGTTTTTCTGCCCCGTCTTGATCGTTGGAAGGAATGGAGGGTCGTTGGTCGCCCCCTTTAAGACACCTTCGTAGGTGGCCCATGCGCGATCCGCCATGTCGAGATTAGGCCCGAGGACAAATCCACCGGCGACAGGGTCGTCAATGAGGGCTCCGCGTTTGAAGGCCATATCCATGGATTGGTAAATGACGCGATTAAAAGTAACGATTTCGTCGTTTTTGGGATGATGACGCAAACCTTCGGTGGCCCAGTAAATGGCATGCGCTTCCGGAAGTCGCCATTCGAGAGGACCATACATATCATCGAGTGCCTTCATTTTGGCGGGGTCGAGTTTATAGACGGTTTTTAATTTCCGGACCCGTTCGATTTGTTCGGGAGTTTTGGGATCGAGAAGTTCCGAGTAATTGGGTCGAGTGTATCCCAGGACCTCCGTCATTTCTTTAGTCCATGACTGTTTGTAGAAAACCTGGGCGTCGTCGAGGTCCTGACCCATTTTGTGTTGGTATATCCAGGCGATTTCCCAGTAAAGCTCGGTGGCTTCCGGGTTATATCGAATACCATCGTCGCGAAGCAGGGAAATGCCGCGATTGACCCAGCGCCAGCGTTCGGCGGGATCTGGAAATTTCACGGAAATGTTGTAGGCCTGATTCCAGGCGAGGTATTTCCAGACCATGGGAATGCGGGGCTCGAGTTTGGTGATCCAATCCGCCAACTGAACCATTTCGAAATACTTGTCCTGGTCCTGGAGGTCGTTGGCGCGCATCCAAAGGACATTGGCGATGAGGCCGCGGAAGCCGCCGAGGGCGACAGTAGTGAAAGCTAAAAGAGGAGGAGCATTTTCGAGGGGAGCGATGCGGGTGATGCCGACCTTTTCGCGGGTCACATTGAGCATCTTCTGGACGTTGGAAACACCGACCAACAGCAGGAGGGCGAGGCCAATCAGAAGCGGTTTATAAAATTTAGTTTCTGAAATTCTCATCACGAATTCACCTGTGAAGCTGCCAGTTCACGCCTGGAAAAAATAAATATGCCGACCAGGGCAATGACGCCGGCCCCGAGGCATACCACCTGGATGAAGGCGAGGCCGGTTTGTTCCCAGGTAATACTCCGCCCGGTGCTCAGTGACTCGACAGGCGAGAAACCCTCGATGACGTTGATGGCTTTGCCAATGCTGGTGAAGAACGGAACGGCAATGGCATCGATCCACTTAATTCCCGCGACCTGACCGGTCTCGTGATTTCGCTCAAAAATGGTGCCCTGCTCCACCACGTGGGAGATGGTGCCCCCGGAAAGCCCAACGATGAGAATGGAGAGCGAAAAAAAGGCGGCGACAGGAAAAGAAAGAAAGCTTGCGGCAGACAATCCCAACGCAGCCATCAAACCAAGCCAAAAGAAAAGAATCATCAACCCACGGACAAAATTCAGGCCGAAAGAACCATCTGGATAAAGAATCTCCATGCCATCCTCCAATGGAAAAAGGAGCGAGGTTTGGCTTCGATTGATGCAGTGGATAATGAGGGTGCCATCTTCCTCGAATTCCGGTGGGATGGAGAATTCATGAAAAGTGTTGGCGGGAAGAACGAGCAAGCGCTGGCGTTTGAATTTTTCGAACGGACCGATGCGCCATTCGGTATCGTAAAGGCCGGCAGCGTTGGTTTGGGAGGCGAAAAATTTGGTACGGACAAAAATAGGAGTGTCCTTGAGCGTTTTTGCCCGGTATCCCATGTTTATTTTCCATTCGCGGCGATAGTTGGGCTCGACCACCTGGTCGATGGATTTCGCTTCTTCGACTATTTTTTTGTGGAGACTCTCCAGTTCCACGTCGGAGAGGTGAGCGCCCTTGCTGCGGTCTTTAAAAGCGCGTTCGATGGCGGAGCTGCGGTCTTCAGGAACTTCCCTGATGGAACCGCGAGCGACCAGGATTTCTGACTTGAGCAAAGCCTGTTCGTAAGGGCTTAACTTTTTGGAGCGATATTGAAGCAAAATATAAACGCTACAACCCGAGATGGAGAGAAGAAGGGCGTTCAGGGTGACGATGCCGAGCCACTTGCCGAGCCAGACCTGGTAACGAGTGACGGGCTTGGTGACGACCATCTGAATTTGGGCTTCCTCAATGTCGCGAGCCATGGTGCCGCAGGAGAGCCACAAGGTGGCGAAGCCGAGCAGAAACCCGATGATGGAAAGAGTGTAAGTCAATAAAATCTGAGTAAAGCCACGGGCGGTACCGTCATCCCGGAGGAGAAGAGGCAGGGCAATCACGGAAGTGAGGAGGAGGAGAGCAAGAACCCAGAACAGCTTGAATCGAAATGCAGCCTTGATGGTGAGAGCCGCCACACTTCCGACACGACCGAAGCCGCCCGGTAACCTGAACATGTTCAGGCCGCGAAGAGGCGACCAATTATTTCCGGCAGCCTTACCTTCCCGGCGAACTATTTTTAAGGCTTCTTCGCC
>JAQGOY010000045.1 GCA_028293375.1 Verrucomicrobiales bacterium
TTCCCATGCTCATCAGGACCGTCGCCACGATCAAATCAATCAGGATAAATGGCACAAACAGCAGAAAACCCATCTGGAACGCGGTCCGAAGTTCGCTAATGATGAATCCGGGGATAACTACTTTTAATGGAAGTGTATCTGCGCCGCTAGCCGTGACATTCGCCATTGATGCGAACAATTCCACGTCCTTCGGCCGGGTTTGTTTCAGCATGAAGGCTCGTATCGGGGCTGATCCTTTTTCAAGCGCTTCTTCCGAGGTAATTTGTTGGGCCCTGTATGGCTCAATGGCCTCAGCATTTATTTTTTCCCAGACAGGCGACATGATGAAGAAAGTAATGAATAATGAGAGACCCACTAGAATTTGGTTGGATGGTGTGCTCTGTAGCGAAAGGGCAGTTCGTACAAAAGAGAGCACGATCACAATTCGAGTGAAACAAGTCATCAGGAGGATGATCGAAGGAGCCAGGGTCAAGAGCGTAATGGCAAACAGGACCTTAATTGCGGAATCAACATCCTGCGGCTGGTTCACCCCGTTTATTCCAACGTTTATTCCTACCGGCCCCTGCCCCTGAGCATGAGCGTTTGTTTCAATCAATAAAATGAGAAACGCGATGAGGAATCCGATTGCATATCGATTTCGCGGTACCAGGTTTCTGCCAAACATTTTCATTTCGCCCCCCTGGATAGAACCTGCTGGAGGGCATCTGCAAAGTGAATCGTTGGGGATGTCTGCTTGACCTCATCCTCATCGGCTTCAGGTAAGGGCGTTAATAGTTGTATCCCAGCAGGAGACGCGGCGACCAAAAGCCTCTGGCGGTTATAACCAACCACAAATAGCGTTTGCCTCGGTCCGAGCGAGCGAACTTCGAGGATATTCAGATTGGGAATCGCCCTTCCTTTGCGAAGATTAATCCGTTGCCAATTTCTCATCAGCCAAACCCCTCCAAACAGCAGCCCCATAACAAGCGCCAGGGCGCCGAAAACCCGGACTACGGATCCAGCCATATTCGGGACGGCCATGGGAGCGCTTGTGGAAATTTCTGCCGCAGCGAATAAATCAGACCCGGCAAGGAGGGTAAAACCCAGGCTCAAAAACCAGAGGAGGTAATTTTTTCCCGGGGTTCGATAGTACGATGTCATCAACGGTGCTTAAGCACCGCCTGTACCAAGTATTTCTGTGATCTTAATACCAAACCTGTCTTCAACCACCACCACTTCACCACGAGCTACTCTCTTGTGGTTGACGTAAAGGTCTACAGGCGATTCGGCCAGTTTATCAAGCTGCACAACGGAACCGGAGGCCAACTGAAGCAATTCTCTCATGGGCATCTGACAGGAGCCCAGTTCGACGGTTATTTTTACCGGAACGTCGAGTAGAACGTCTAGATTCGGTGGGTAGGTTGCGTTTGCGTTCATGGTATTACTATTTTATGGATTTCAAGACCTGAGAAATTTCGACAGCCCATTTTTTGCCTGATGTTCCGAGTTTTCCTCTGAATTTAGGTATTTCATCAACACGTATGTGGACTTGCTCAGAAAGCTGGGGCTCCAACTGAAGTACATCTCCCACCTTCAAGTTGCAAAGCTCTCGAGCTGTCATCTCCAGGCCCTGCCATTCGGCGGTCAGAGGAACCTGTAATTCGTCATAAACGGCATTCCACCTGGTTGCTGGCGCATTCTTTTGGGCTGCTTCATGAATGCTGTTTTCCACGGTCTGCCCCAATTGTCGGATTAATGGTTCCAGGGTGTAATATGGGAAACCGATTTGAATCTGCTCCATGCAGTCTCCCAGACGTGCTTCCATCGTCAAGGCGAGCATGATGGTATCGTGGGGCGCTGTTTGAACAAAGCGCCCATTGTTTTCATATCCCAGCAATACCGGACGGAGTTCCTGCACTTTTTGCCAGTGATTGCTCCACTCACCCAGTATCACTTGCACCGCCTGATTTAAGAGTGCAATTTCAATTTCGGTAGGATCATGGTTGACCTCCACTGAATGACCGGGACCTCCCATTAATCGATCTACCATCGTCATCCCCAGGCGGGGATTAATTTCCAAAATGCACACCCCCCTCAACGGTTCAATCTTGAAAAGCGTCAAGTGCGTGGGGCTGGCGAGGCTTTCTATGAATTTTTGATAGGTAATCGTCTGCAGTTTCGACATCTGCAGGGTAAATTCCAGGCGGAGATAAATGGAAAGTCTTGCTGCCAGTGCCCGGATGAAATCCTCATGCCGCAATCGCAACTTCCTCAACTCGCCGGCAGACAAAAAGACCGGATGTCGAAAATCATAGGGCTGAATTGAATCCTTGGATTGCTGGACGCTGTCGTGGCCGTCTTTGTGCACCGTGACGCAAGATTCCTGCTCCGCTACCTGCGCCAGCAAACGTTCAACTTCCGATTGCGAAAGAACTTCGGATCCACCCTGCATTTGGCTTTCAAAGTCCATATTACTGTATTGCCAACTCGGTGATGTAGATCTCCTGGATCAGGTTGTTGCCCAGCGCATTATTAAATAACGACAACAATTCTGCTCGGATTTGGTTGCGTGCGCCCGGCTTTTCCAAATCGGAGATGGTTTTACCGCTAAGGGCACCTGTGGCGAGGTCAAGCAGTTGATCTTTGTTTTCATCAATTTTGGCTTTAAAATCAGGTTGATATCCCGCCAGAGTCACGCTGCTCATCAAGTATCGAGTTCCCATCGTCCCCGAGAGGTTGACAATCATTTTGTTGAGGGCTACGGAGTACTTCACTTTGCCGGCTTTACCTCCTTCTGCCTTCCCTTCCTCTTTGGGCTTTTCTTTCCCGTCCGAGTGCTCTAGCGCTGATGCCGGCGATAGTTTAAGGCGAGGGAGCAAAACAAACTGTGTCACTGCAAAAGCAAGCAGAGGCATGGATACAAGCGTGACAATGAGCGGCAACCAGGGTTTGATTCCTGACGATTCCACGGTCTTGGCTGACATTGCCACCGACCCATTTTCCGCCTTGGGTGCTTCCGCCTTGGGTGCTTCCTTACTTGCCATAACCGTTTAGTGCTTGAGGTTCACCAGTTCCTGCAAAATTTCGTCGCTCGTCGTGATCATTCGCGCCGTCGCCTGGTAGGCTCGTTGCGTGGTGATCAAGTTCGCAAAATCATTGGCCAGGTCCACATTGGATAGCTCTAATGCCCCTGCCTGAACTTTTCCCATGCCGTTGGTTCCGGCTGGCTGCGAGAGTGGTGTTGCTCCCCCGCCCAGAGGTCCTGCGGCTGCGATTCCGGAAAATAAATTGTTCCCTTCCTTCACCAGGCCTTCGGGATCAGAAAAATTTTGGAGCAGAACCTGTCCGCGAATGAATTCAGTGCCGTCAGAGAGGCTCATGTTGATCTTGCCTTCGCCATCGATTGCATAGGAAAGCATTTGCGCGTTCGGATCTGAGGTGGCAGGAAGTCCGGTCAGGTCGATTTTGATGTCACCTCGGGTAGCCAGGGCACTGTCCGAAAATCCTTGGACCCGTTGTCCAGAACTGGTTGTTAAGTAGCCGTTTTGATCGATGCTGAAATCACCGGCTCGTGTGGCGTATAATTGGCTGCTCACTGGATCTTTAACCATGAAAAAGCCATTGCCCACCACTGAAAGATCAGTAGGTAATCCGGTCTTTTGAAGTGCGCCCTGGGTTTGCAGGTTGCGA
>JAQGOY010000083.1 GCA_028293375.1 Verrucomicrobiales bacterium
GTCCGGAAACAGGGTAAAGCCCCCGTCCATCAACTGCTCTCGGTTCTCGGGCCCGAAGCCTTGAATACCGACCCCATCGGATCAAGGAAACGTTCCAGGGGCTTAGACCTCGTCCTTTTTTCCGGAATTGGAATCGTTTCTCTCCTTTACCCGATCACCCGCTCCACCGGCAAAGGCGGACAATCAGCCGAACTCTTCTTCGGCCTCGCGACGTGCCTGCTTCTTTTTGGTTCCGGCCTGCTGGCCACCCTCCTTTGGTCCATGTCCAGGCGACGCCTTGTTGCTCGCCCCACTTTCGGAAAGTTGGTCCTGCAAAATGCCTCCCGCCGATCGAAACGAACGCTCACCGCCACCCTGCTTCTCGCTTCCGGTGTTTTCATTCTGCTGGTCGCCGCCGCCAATAAAAAAGAAACACGGCTCGATCCACTGGTCCGGGCCTCCGGCACCGGCGGGTATAACCTCATCTGCAAAACAACTCGGCCGCTGATTGCTCCGTCCAACTGGACCAATTCCAATCAGATTCTCAATCTCACAGGCAAGGAATGGGAGGGAGTCGAAACCATTCCTTTCAGGAAAAAAGAGGGGGATGAAGCCAGTTGTCTCAATCTCAATAAACCGATCCAGCCCCAACTGCTGGGTGTTCGGCCGGAATTATTGGCTTCCGGCAGGGCCTTTCAATTTACCAGCGCCACGAAGCCTGAAGTTTCACCCTGGTCCGAACTCGAAGTTCAGGATCAAGGTTATTCTTCCCCCCGGTACGCAATTGCCGATGCCACTTCTCTCGAGTGGGTCATGAAAATCGGCGTGGGTGATATTTATCGTTTCGATTTGGACAACGGAAAATCCGAGGCGGTAACCATTGTCGGAGCTCTCAAAGGTTCCATTCTTCAGGGAAACGTCATAGTCTCTGAGAAGACCTTCGTGAAACTTTTCCCCAACGAATCGGGGTATCGAATGTTCCTTGTCAGGGTGCCGTCCAACAAACTGGATGCGGTTACTCAATTTCTGAACAGCTCCTTTGAAGACGCTGGCATGCAGGTCGAACCCGCATCGGAAAGATTGCAACGCTTGGAATCGGTCGAAAATACATTCATCGCCACTTTCGAGTCGCTCGGAGGGTTGGGCCTTCTCATCGGCACCATCGGCCTCGCTGTCGTCATCTTCCGCACCGGCATGGAGCGCCGCAGTGAAATGGCTTTGCTTCGGGCCACCGGTTTTAAGCCCGGCCAGATCCTGCAGCTCATTTCTTTTGAACACCTCTTCGTCACCGGATGCGGCCTGGCCCTTGGTATTTTGAGTGCCCTCCCCTCTCTCATCCCATCCATCCAGGCCGGTGAGTTTCATTTCACGGCCAGCCTGGCCTTGACTTTGGGTCTTATCGTCGTATTCGCTCTTTGCCTGACCTCTATTACCAGTTGGATCGTCAGCCGGGAAAAAGGTTTTGATACTCTAAGATCTGAAAATATTTAACTATGAAACACAGTGGTTTATTAATATTGTTCATCAGTCTGCTGACAGGGTGCGTTCAAGCTGCCGAGCCTTACAAGGCCGACTTCCAAAAACTTGAAACTGGAAAGGTCCCGGACGAATTCCTGATCCTCGATGGCGCTTTCTCCATCAAGGAGGAGGATGGAAATAAATTCCTCGAATTACCCGGCGCACCGCTCGATACCTTTGGAGTCCTCTTCGGTCCAACCCTTGGCCCCAATACCCTGGCAAAAGCCCGCATTTTCGGCGCCGCCAAAGGCCGTCGATATCCCGTTTTTTCCCTCGGTGTCAGTGGTCAGGGCGGTTACAAACTCCAGGTTGCTCCTGCCAAGAAAGCGATCGAATTACTCCGGGGAGAAGCAGTCCTTGCCACCGTTCCGTACGATTGGCAACCCGGCAAATGGACCCTGCTCAAACTTCAATTCCGTTCCGAGGGTGAGAAATACAAAGTCGAAGGAAAAGTTTGGACCGAAAAAACCGAGGAACCAAAATCGTGGATGATCACCGCTGAAGACACATCCAAGCCGAGCGATGGCCGTGCCTCTGTTTCCGGCAATCCATTTTCAGGAACTCCCATCCGTTTCGATGACCTCGAGGTCAGCTCGTTGGATCAATCGAAATCGGAGCAGCTCATAAAGTAATGGCAGCGCGGGCATCTCAGCTTGCACTTTTCATTATGAAGCTCATGACTGCAACGGGGGCACCAGCGCCAATATTCGGGAACATCCGAGCTGGTTTCCACCGGGCAGGAATTCGAAGCGTCCGGGTCCGGTAATTCCATGGAACTTTCATAGCAGGAAGATGTGGATTTGCAAGATGCTTAGAACCAATAGCCAGTTGTGAACCAGGCCTCGGCTTCAGGATTCAGTTCATGCGAAGGGGTCGGCAGGGCTCGCAAGGTTTGAAGCATGGACAGTCGACGGATTTGCCGAAGTTCTCGACGGATCCTTTCTACCGCCATGTGGTTTTTACGCATCAAGCCCCTGCTCTGCGTCGCAGCTACTGGATGTCGTTTTTCCACCATGCCAAAAGGTAACCGCATCGGGTGTAGGGTCGATGGGGCCTTTCCCCTAGATTACCGTACCGACGGGAGGAATAAGGAACTGGCAATGGGTAACAAACCTCCGTTGACGATGTTCATGTGATCATGGTTAACGCGAATAACGCCTCAACAAAATGCCGAAAAAGGTTGAAACGCCTCGCCGGGTGGGGATTGACTTTGCTGGTTATTTTTATGTTGTTGCGATGGTTCGAACAAAGCCAGGTCTACCAGCCCGAGAAAGGATTATTTCTCGAGGCTCGTTCTCTCGGATTGCCCTACGAGGAGGTTTACTTCGAAAGCGATCACCATCGTCTCCACGGCTGGTTCTTTCCTGGGTCATCCTCCCTCTCCAATAAACAGGTGATGCTGCTTTGCCATGGAAATGGGGGGAACGTCAGCCACTCTCTCCATCTGACACAACTCCTGCTTCAAAACCACTTCAGCGTGCTCGTCTTCGATTATCGTGGCTACGGCTTGAGCGAAGGGAAGCCCTCCGAGCTCGGCACTTACAAGGACGGCCAGGCTGCCCTCGACTGGCTCGTTGCCAAAGGCTTTCCAAAGTCCCAAATCATCGTTTTCGGCGATTCCCTCGGAGGCGCTATCGCGAGCAACATCGCCCTAAACAACCCTGTGGGAGGATTGATTCTAAAGAGCACCTTCACCAGCACCCCGGATCTCGGCACCGAATTATTCCCATGGCTCCCGGTCCGCTGGCTCGCTCGCATCAAATACGATACCCGCAAGCGGTTGCCCGAAATCAAGGCGCCAGTCTTGATCCTTCACAGCAAATCCGACACTCTCATTGGCTATCATCACGCGGAACAAAATTTTAAAGCAGCCAACGAACCCAAAATGTTCCGTGAAATCGGCGGCGACCACAACTCCGCCCTCGAACATGAACCCTCTCGTATCGCTGATGCGATCCAGGAATTTATGAAGCTGGTGAACAAATCCAAGTATGCTCAATAAGGCCATCTCCAAGCTCGGAACCCGCACTCCTTCACCCTCCATTTCCTGGCTCATGCAGAAGTCCCTCGAAAAGCCGGGACTTGTTTCCCTGGCTGCCGGTTTCACCGATAACTTCTCGCTTCCGCTCGACCATGTGCAAAGCGCGATGAGTTCCATCCTCTCTTCCCAAAACGCAAAACCGTCGCTGCAATATGGATCCACGGTCGGAGACCCGGAACTAATCCGGCTGACCGCAGAGCATCTTTGCGCCTCCGACAACATCTCCTCCGGAGCCTCGGATCTTGCCAAAAGAACCATTATTACCAACGGTTCTCAACAGCTCCTTTATTTAACCGTTGAGGCTCTTTTCGACGAAGGGGACATCATCATAACAGAAGACCCCACCTATTTCGTGTTTCTTGGCATCCTGCAGGGGCACGCAGTCCAGACCCGCACCGTGCCTCTTACTCAAAACGGCATCGACGTCATCAAGCTGGAAGCGCTTCTTGAGGAGCTCAAGCGAAGTGGCTCCCTTCCTCGATTAAAGGCGGTCTATCTGGTTTCCTATTTCCAAAATCCAACCGGCATTTCCACCTCGGCCGAAACGAAAGATCGCGTCATCGAGTTGCTGCGAAAGTTCGAACCTGATGCCGGGCATCCACTCTACGTCATTGAAGACGCAGCTTACCGGGAACTTCGGTTCCCGGGAACGCCGGACATCCCTTCCCTGCTGGCAAAGAACTCTAATTCCGACCGCGTGATTTATGCTGGCACCTACACCAAACCTTTCGCCACGGGAGCCCGCATTGGTTACGGAGTTTTGCCGGAAGACCTTTTCACCGTAGTTTACAACCTTAAAGGCAACCACGACTTCGGTTCCTCCAACCTGCTACAACAGTTATTGCGGCACGCCATCCAGGAAGGTCTCTACCAGGACCATTTAAAAACGCTGCAGGCGACTTACGAAGCCAAGACACGCGTCATGATTGGTGCGATCCAGGAACACTTTCCAAAATCGGTAACGTGGCAACCGCCGCTGGGCGGCCTCTATGTTTGGGCAGGACTGCCGAACCAAACTTCTGCGGGTAAAGAATCGAAACTGTTTAATCAAGCTTTGGAAGAAGGGGTTATCTATGTTCCCGGCGAACTTTGTTACGCGCCGGATGCTACCCGTTCAGTCCCCCTCCATGAAATGCGAATCAGCTTCGGAGGTGCAGAGAAGGCAAAGATCCAGCCTGGAATTCAAAAGCTCAGCGTTGCCATGAACAAAATAGGCATCTTGTAGCCCTCTCCAGTCCCTCAGGAAAAGCACGGACCCAAATACAGGCAGCCTGCTTGTTGAGATTTGACCATAAGCTGGGAACCTTTCTTGAGAAAGATCAGCCTATGAACTCAAAACTTTTATACTCACTACTTTTAGTCCCCATGGTTGTCAGCTTTGCCGGATGCTCTAATCTTCCAGGCACCAGAAGCCAACAGGGCGCAGCCATCGGCGGCGCTGCAGGCGCTGCTACAGGTGCCGCTGTTGGGGGGAGCAACCATCGGTTGCTCGGAGCCATCCTCGGCGGCGTTGTTGGTGCGGGGGGCGGCTACGTCATCGGCGCCAAAACTGAGAAGCTCGATAACAATGATTCCCAGTCCGCAACAGTCGCCCAGAAAAAAGCCATTGAAAGTCCAGCCACCGTGCAGGATGCCAAAAATGCCACCACTGCGGATCTCAATAACGATGGGTTTGTTACCCTCGATGAAGTGGTGGCCCTCAAGCAGGCGGGGCTCAACGATGAAATGATCATTCAACGAATGCAGGCAACCAGTCAGGTTTTTGAGTTGTCCAGCGAGCAGGAAAAATACCTCACTGACCGCGGCATCAGCAGCGTGCTGGTGAAGCAGATCGAAACTTTGAACCATGCCACTCCGGCAAACCAGGTGATCAGCGCTCCAGCAGCCAGATAACCCTTTCCATTATAAAAAGCCGCCTCCTTGCCAGAGACGACCTTTTTTATGCCCATGGCACACAAATGTTTTGTGTTAGTTCTTAAAATGGAATAGGTTTGCCGGGTGCTTTTCGAAGGTGCCAACCTTTATGCCCGCTGGAGGAGTTCTCCCGAATTCATTCCGCTTTTGCATTCCACTTCGACGAAACCTGCTGAACGGCTTCTGCAGGTTATCTGGCATCATCAGCGCCTTCAGCGTGACCGTCTTCACACTATCGATGGCAGATCGGTCAAAGTGTTGCACCCCGGTTTTTGGAGTCACGAAGGGGGTCCTGATTTCCGAAGGGCTGTCATTCAAATAGACAATGAGACGCCGATCACCGGGGACATTGAGCTGGATCTGGAAGAATCCGGTTGGCAAACCCATGGTCATGACCGGACCAGGACTTTCAACCACGTTATTCTTCACGTCATCTGGGGAACGCCGAAAGTTTCGAAAACTTCCATCCCTACGCTTAACCTGATGGATTTTCTTGATTCTCCAATAGCCGATTTGGAAAAACAATTGGCCCGTGAGAAAGTCGAGCCGTGGCCTCAACTGCTTCATGGAAATTGTTCCTCGCCACTCTCAAGCCTCGGCCCCGAGGCACTCCGGGAAGTGCTTGAACAGGCAGCCCAGGTTCGCCTGCAGAGAAAAGCAGAAACATTTATTGCTCGATCCAAACAAGTGGGTTGGGCTCAGACGTTTTGGGAAGGGTTATTCCGAGCCCTCGGTTATAAACAAAACGGATGGGCCATGGAGGCTCTCGCCCGTTCACTGCCGCAGCTTTCCAAAGAAGCGAAGATGGACGTCACAACTTGCCAGGCAGAACTTTTAGGGATGAGTGGGTTGCTCGAAAAATCAAACTCCAAAGATTTCAAAGGAAACAATTACCTGCGCTCTCTATGGGATCATTGGTGGCGGGAACGGGAAAGGCTTCGCGAATTTATCCTTCCATTGCAATTGTGGACCTTCGCGGGCGTTCGCCCGGCCAATCATCCCATCCGGCGACTGGCCCTGGCCGCTCACTGGCTCGTTCGCGCGGACCTGCAGCGCAACGTTGAATCGTGGATTCTGTCTGACTCGACCGACAGCCTGGAGTTGGAGAAATTCTTCCAGGTCTCGGAGGATCCTTTCTGGTCCCACCACTGGACCCCGGGCGGCCAACGATTGATAAAGCCCCAGCCTTTGCTTGGGCCGCAACGTTTTTCAGACATCGTGATAAACGTGGTTTTGCCTTTGTTCTGGGCGCGAGCTGTGCTGGGGGAAAACCATCAACTTCGGGAACGTGTTCAAAAGATCTTCTTTGCATGGCCTGGAGCTGAAGACAACTCCGTTCTCAAAATGGCCAGGCAACGTTTACTGAAGGGTTGTAAAGGTTCGGTCCTGAAGACCTCCGCGATGCAACAGGGTTTGTTCCAAATCGTCCGTGATTTTTGCGATCACTCCGACGCGTTGTGTTCCAATTGCGAATTTCCGGCGCTGGTGAAGGCATTCTCCAACCAGCGCCAAAAAGATGTTCCGCTCGCTGCTGTTCCTTGAAATTTATCCGAGGATTCGTTTTCCCTGGCTGAGGAAGATGCCCTGGAAATTCATTTCCAAAGCCTGCGCGTTGGTGGCTTTTGCCAATGCCTCCTCCTGGGATACTTTGCCCGCTTTAACAAGTTCAAACAAAGCCTGGTTAAAGTTCTGCATGCCATCATCGGCGCCGGTTTCAATCGCAGCCGAAAGTTTATCGAGGCGATTTTCTTCGATGAGTTTGCGAATTGTCACAGTATTGATCATGACTTCCTGGGCGGGAGTAACCGTTCCGTCTACAGTGGTGACCATGCGTTGACAAACCACAGCCTGCAGTGTCCCGGCCAATTGTCGTCGCACCTGCTCACGCTCGTCGGCCTTGAAAAAATCAAGGATACGACCTACAGACTGCGCCGCATTCGTGGTATGCAGTGTGGAAAGCACAAGATGCCCGGTGTCCGCCGCGCTGATGGCAGCAGCAAAGCTGGTCGCATCGCGCATTTCACCCACCATGATGATATCGGGATCCTGTCGCAAAACGTGTTTCAGCGCATGGGCAAACGAAAGGGTATCGAGACCCACTTCGCGTTGCTCAATGATCGATTGATTGTCCTCGAAGACATATTCGATCGGATCTTCCAGGGTCACGATGTGTTTCCTGAAATTCGCGTTAATATATTCTATCATCGCCGCCAGGGTGGTGGACTTGCCCGAACCGGTTGAACCGGCAAGCAGGACGATGCCGCGGGGAGATTGGGCGATTTTCTTCATCACATCGAGCAAACCGAGCTCTTCGAAGGATGGGACCTGAGTTTTTACGAAACGCATGGCGAGCGCAAAAGATCCGCGCTGTTGAAAAAGATTGGTGCGGAAGCGGCCAACTCCTGGCGCAAAATAGGAAAAGTCGACTTCATGTTCCTCTTCCACTTTCTTTTTCAGATACTTGGGAATGATTTTTTCGACCAATCCTTCCATCCATTCTTGCGTTGGAATAGGGGCTTCGATATCGACCAGTTTCCGGCTCATTCGAAAGACAATGGGAGTTCCGACCTTGATATGAATGTCGGAAGCGCCACCTTCAACGGCAGCAGTAAGAATACGATGAAAGGTTTCCATCCCCAGAAAATTGCAAACTCACAGGAATTGTCGAGTCAGGAAAATGCGAGGGCAGAGAGAGCGGATTGGGACTGGTCGGAAATATGAGTGAATACCACGGTAACAAAATAACGATTTGCCTCAGTGGGCTTACAGTCCACCACCACAACAGAGCCCTCGATACGGGTCTGGCCGCTGGGGCATGCCAATTCCACTACCAGTTCTTTCCACAAGTCGACTGGTTCATTGGATTGAAAAGTCAACCCGTTTTCATGAAACGAAACGTCATGCGAAGGGAGGATGGAGAGATGAACGGATGAGGCGCCTTCAATCGGATTACTGACAAAAGGATCTTTTCTGGCGCTCATATATTCTGACTCAGCGTAACACCAGAGGGAAACCTTTGCAAATTACCATTCAATAACGGCAGCGCCCCAGGTGAGCCCTGCGCCGAAGACAACAAGGAGAACCAGGTCCCCTCGTTCAATCCGTTTTTCCTGCACGGCTTCGTCGAGCGCGATCGCCACGGAAGCGGCGGAAGTGTTGCCGTATCGATGCAGATTTACAAATAATTGTTGTTCAGTAACGCCGAGACGATCAGCGACTGCGTCGATGATGCGGCGGTTGGCCTGGTGGGGAATGACGCATTTGATCTGGCCAATTTCGAGTTCGCATCTTCTTAGCGCTTCCTCCGCTGCGACATACATGGCGTTTACGGCGTTCTTGAAAGTCTCTTTGCCATCCATCCTAAGATAATGAAGTTTGGCATGAACCGATTCCATTGTGGCGGGGCACTTGCTGCCGCCGCCGGGCATGGACAGCAGGTCTGCCTTGTTCCCATCCGACCCCATGCAGGCGGTCAGCAACCCATGGGCATCAGGACGATGCTGGAGAATCGCGGCGCCGGCGCCGTCACCGAAGAGAACGCAGGTGTTCCGATCTTTCCAGTCTATGATGGTGGACAGCTTTTCAGCACCTATTACCAATACGGTATTATAAGTGCGGGACATGATAAATTGTTGGCCTATTTCAAGCCCGAAAATAAACCCGGAGCAGGCAGCCTCGATATCGAAAGCGGCTGCCTTTCGAGCGCCGATTTTTTGCTGGACGAGGCAGGCAGTGGAAGGAAAGGGCATGTCCGGCGTGATGGTGGCCACAATGATCAGGTCGATTTCCTCGGCTAAAATCCCGGCGTTTTCCAATGCGCGTTTTGCGGCTGCTGCGCCAAGGTCAGAAGTGTATTGGTCCTTGGCAGCCAAACGGCGTTCCTTTATGCCGGTGCGGGAAATGATCCACTCATCCGAAGTGTCCACCATCAACGCGAGATCTGCATTCGTAACAATGCGCTCAGGCAGGTAGGAGCCAACTCCGATAATCGAGCAGGTGCGGCCCTGAAAACCGTGTTTGGCACGGGGATTTTTAAATTTACGGGCTGGAGCTGGGGCACTCATCAATTTGCACTTTCCGACACCGCTTCCACTGGGAACACGGCGTTCGCCCGGGCTACGTCTTCCCGGATAATATGGTTAACTTTGAGCTGAGCGGATTCGGTGGCCATGCGTATGGCATTCATGATGGCTTTTTCGCGAGCTGAGCCATGAGCCTTCATGACTGTTCCATTGAGCCCCAACAGGGGTGCACCGCCGGAAGATTCGGGATCCATTCGCTTCTTGATCGTCTTAAAGGCATTTTTTGCAAGCATTGCGCCCATCATTCGCCTGGGATTCTTATACAACTCGTCCTTGAGCCAATGAAGCATGGCTGTGGCAATGCTTTCCATGGTTTTCAGGACAATATTGCCCACGAAGCCATCACAAACAACGACTTCAACCCGGTTTTCAAAAAGGTCGTGGCCTTCAACGTTTCCGATGAAATTCAAATCGAGGAGTTTGCAGAGTCGATGAGCTGCCTGGGTTAATTCGTTGCCCTTCGTTTCCTCGGTGCCATTGCTAAGGATACCCACCCTTGGGCTTTTGTAGCCCAGCACCTCCCGGGAGTAGACATTGCCCATAATGGCGAAGTGAGCGAGATGGAGAGGTTTGCACTCCACGTTAGCCCCGGCGTCGATGAGAATAAACTCATTCTTCGGGGTGGGAATGACGGTGGCCAGGGCGGCGCGCTTGACCCCTTCTATTGGCCGAAGCAGGACGGTAGATGCCGTGAAGAGGCCGCCTGTGTTGCCACGGGACACAATGGAATCGGCAGATCCTTCCTTTACCAGGTTGATCGCCTTCGCCATGGAACAGTTCTTCTTTTTGCGGAGAACGTCCATGGGTTTGTCATCCATGGTGAGGACATCGTCGGCATGGATGATCTGAATCCGGGAATCACGCAGACCTGCCTGGGACAAACCGGCTTTAATCTCAGACTCGCGACCTACGAGCAGGAGTTGGGTGATCTTCGCATTGGTTTCCAATGCGAGTTTCACGCCCTCAATTAAAACAGGGATTCCATGGTCCCCCCCCATGGCATCGACAGCGATTCGCATAAAAGGAAAGAGCGCGAAGTGGAAAAACCGCTGCGCGCCCTAACGACAATTAAGCTACTGCTTCGACGTTGATGACCTGTCGGCCTTTATAAAAACCGCACGCAGGGCAAACCCTGTGAGGAAGTGCAGGAGCTGCACACTGCGAGCAAACGCCCAGCTGTGGCAAAGTTAAGACACTGTTATAAGCCCGGCGTTGACGTTGACGGCTCTTCGATGGTTTGCGTTTGGGTACACCCATAATTCTTTCTCTATCTCAAAACTGCAATTTATCTAATTCAGACCACGCGGAGGGGCTCTGGCCATCACTCCCGCGTTTAATTTTCGATTTATCTTTCTTCGATTTCGGCCGGTTCACCGGCAAGCCCGGGCAATCATCCCGACACAACGGATGTTGCGGAAACCCGAGCAGAATATCTTCACGCAGGTAAGGCGTCAAGTCCACGGAATCGTTTCGAAGTACTACTGCGTCTTCGCCTTTGAGAGGCAAGTGACACGACCAGTCTGGAAAAGAGAGGTCAAAGTCAAATGGCTTTAAACACCGGGAGCACTCACAATGGAGCTGAAAATCGACTTCCCCGCAGACTAGAATCCCCTCGTCAAGTGCCTCTACATCAAGGCGATAAGTGAGTTTCTTAGCCGGATGTATGAGTTCATCGACATCATCCAGTTCCAGCTCACTTGACGGCAGTTCTCCTTCGAGCACCAAGTCCTTCTTTTCCAGGTGCCTGACATTAAATTCGACTGGCATATTATTTTACTTCTTTTCGGTTTAAGCGCTCGTGTAGCGCCTTTTGGACATGAGCGGGAACGAAACTGCTTATGTCACCACCCAATCTGGCAATTTCTTTTACCATTCTTGAACTCAGGAAGGTGTAGGTTTCCTTTGGCATCATGAAGATCGTCTCGATTCGCTCATTGAGCTTACGGTTCATCAAGGCGAGCTGAAATTCAAATTCGAAATCAGACACGGCGCGCAAACCCCGGACGACAGCCTGGCCCCCTCTCTTCTCCACATAATTGACGAGCAACCCATCGAATGTATCTGCTTCCACATTAGAGAGATGCGCAATCGACTCTTTGACCAGGGCGACACGCTCCTGCAGACTAAAAAGGGGTTGTTTGGTTTCGTTTTGAGCGACGGCGACAATGACTTTGTCAAACAAGCGGGCGGCGCGGTGGACGACATCGAGGTGCCCATTGGTGAGCGGATCGAAACTTCCCGGATAGATGACCGTGCGCATGCTGAATGACACTACGCTTTATACCGACGATTGCGAGGTTGAATGCGCTCAATGGGCGGCAAGGGGCGCAACTTCGACTGCAGGTGGCTCGACATAATCTGCCATTCCAAGTTTCCAGGGGACTTCATAAATGGGAATTGGATTGCGAAATCCTTTAACTTTTTCAGGGGGCAATTGTACACACGTCGCTGCCAGCGGTTTGTCATCCCTCAAAAGGTGCTGGTAGGTCGATTCACTGATAATGATTCTTCCTCGTCCCGAAACACCTTCCAACCGGCTGGCCAAGTTAATTTCACGGCCAAAAACCGTGTAGTTGAAAATATGTGCATCCGATCCCATCAATCCCACCGTGGCTGAACCTGTATTGATACCGCTTCCAAGCGATAATATCGGAAGCATAGGAAGCTCCCTTTCTCCCTTGACGGCTCTTGCAGGATTTTCTCTTTCCCGAATTTTGTTCTCCTCGATGCGCCTCAAGTTCAGGCGATAAATCTCACGTTGGGCTTCAATGGCAGAACGGACACAACTTAGGGCATGCTGCGGAAAATTGATCGGAGCACCCCAGAACGCCATCACGCAATCGCCAATATATTTATCGAGCGTCCCATCATATTTCTTAATAGTATCCGCAATTGTTGCCAGGTAGAGGTTCACCGTTTCCAGCGTTTCCCTGGCGGTAAGCTCGAAGAATTTTTCGGAATCACCTGCCGACAACCCTTTCGCTTTGACATATTCCTCCGCTCTTGCCTGGATCTGGTCTGTCATTTCAGTAAACCCACGCACATCCGCAAAATAGCAGGTAATTTCGCGACGGGTTCCTCCCAATGAAAGCTTTTCGCTCCCCAACAATTCGCTTACGACGTTCGGTGAAACAATCTTGCTGAAAACAGCCTTCACACGCCGCCGTTCGTTTTGCTCAAAGATGACGCGGTAAGTGACCATGCAAACGTGAGTGGTAAGCAAAGAGCCAAAAAGAGGAAGAATGATAGGGAGTGAAAGTCGCGAAGAAACAAAGACCTGCCACGCGACAAAGCAATAAGCAACCAAAAGGATAACAATGGAAACAAAGCCGGCAAGGGCTCGGAGTTTAAGACTTAGAAAAGCGGCAATCAGCCCCATCGAAATCAGTATGGAAAGGTTCAGCCACAAAGGTGAAATGGAAATAAATTTGTTGGTGATAATGGAGTTGGCTACGTTCCAGTGTTTGCAAACCAGGTAGGTGCGCTCCGACATGGCGGTGGCACCAATATCAGAGATATTATTTCCAGATCCTATGGAGCCTATGATAACCAGCTTGTCCTTCCATTTTTCTGGAATGGGTTCTTTGTTGTTGGGATCGTTACGTTGAGTGTCGAAATCCATTAAATCTTCCAGGCTGGCTTTTAACAGGCGGGAGTCATTCCACTCCATGACCCAATTCACCAAAAATGCTCCTGACCTATCGAGGGGAATCGTTCGAACCAGGCCGTTCGGGCCATTGAGCGTTATCGAATTATCGGTGATAATCGGATGATCCAAATCAAGCTGCAATTGCTTCGCAGCGAGAACGATTCCCATGTGCCAGATGCGGCCTAAATGAGGATCCATCCTAAAAGGAAGAGTTCGACGAAGAACGTTATCTTTGTCGGCCTCGCTGATAATATGGCCAATATTGCTTGCGTTAGTTCTAAAAAGATCTGCCGGAGGAAGGGCTTCCCATTGGTTACTGCTTGTCTGCCCCATCACTGCAAGAATGGCAGGTGAATGGCGCAATTGCTCGACAAAGAACTGATCAGAGGTATTGGTATGCCCATTCTCGATGACGTCGGTATTAGGCGAAGGAGCATGAAGTTCAGCAAACAGGATATCGAATCCAATTCCCTTTGCGCCCTGCGCGGTCAATTCACGAATCACCTTGCCATAAACCTGACGGGGGAGCGGATAATTGAACTGAAGTTTTTCATTGAGTAACTTAATGGTGTCGTCGTCGATGAAAATAGCACCCAGATTGGTAGAAACGTCGTGGGCTCTTCTGGCAGCGTATTGAACTCTCCAGTCGTAAGTGATTGATTCGAAGCGATCGAGGAAATTAACGGAAGGAAAATAAGTGGTGAGAACCTCTATTAAACAGACCAGAATTAAAACGCCCCCGGCCACAACCCACTGAACGTGTTTTTGTAGCTTTTGGAGCATGGGGTTAGGAAACCAAAAAGGGGTGAAGTGTTCAAGATTACAGTTTGTAGGAGGAGCAGCGGGCTATGATTAATGTTGGGTGAGATTGTTCGTGGGTGTCTTGAGAATGCAGCCCACAGCTTTCATTCCCAATGTTCGCTCAAAATGGCGAATTTAGGCTCTGGGTGGCTCTGGATCCTGCCGGAATGCAGCGTCAAAGCGGCGTTTGCGCCGAATGGTTTATACTATTGCCAGACCGCTCGTAACGGAGCTTGAATGGATTGGCTTCAAGGCTATCTGTTACTGCGTAATTATTAAGGGATAATGTTCAGAGTGGATGTGTTGGGAGATCCGGTCTGTGGATCGATCCTGGTGATAACATCGATGGTGGGGACTGGAACATTGCGGACTAAATCTTTCCCCTCTCCTCCATCCCAAAAGGATAAGAGGTTTATCAATTCCTCCAAAGTCGCGACTGGAACCACCTGCTTCTCTCGCTCCCCTGGCGTCCATGTCTCTCCAGTATTAAGAACAACGGTAAAGCTGGTTCCAACAGTCGACCTGGCAATGAGCGTTCCACTGATGCAGGTGAAATGAACCGTGTATTGCTGATCGTGGAGTTCGACAGATACGTCGTAGTCTGTCCCTCGGATGGCGGCGACACCG
>JAQGOY010000238.1 GCA_028293375.1 Verrucomicrobiales bacterium
CTGCGCCCTCCTGGCAAGCGGGAAACGAAGCTCCCGCCAAAGATCGCGGTTTTACGAAATCGAGAAAGGAATCACTCCACCGTCAACGGCCCATCAAACACCGTCAAACTCACCACCTCAGTTCTGGCAATATGCGGCCCATGCTTTTGACCCTTCGGAACGAAAAAAAACGCCCCGGTTTGGTAATTTACCGTTTCCTCCTGCCATTCGCCTGACAACACATAAACATATTCGTTAGCTAACGGATGGCTGTGCACTGGTACTGTCACCCCGCTGGCAAACTTTCGAAGTACCACCACCCCGCCAGTTGCTTCATTCTTGTGCAGTATCTTCAATTCCACTCCCGCGTATGGTCCTGGTTGCCATTGTTTATCGTGAGAGAGGGCGATGTATTCGAACATACTTAAACCTTATCCTAAATTCGTCCGCTCGTCCATTTCGCTTGGACATTCGCATCCCAACTATTAAAAACAGTCCAATGCTGCTGTTCCGCGAAAAAATCTCCCCGGACTGGGTCCCCAAAATCCTCGCTAATCTCCCTGCCGTCCTCGTGGACCATGCCCATCTCGAACGCAAAGCCGCCACTTCTGCGCTGGCCATGGAAAAATACCCCTTTCTTTATCCGCGTGTCGATGAACTCACCGCTATCGCCATGGAGGAACTGGACCATTTCCGTTTGGTCCTGAAATTGTTGAAGAAAAGGGGCATTCCTTTTACTCAACCTCATGCCAGCCCTTGGATCAGTGGTATGATGCGCGCTGTTCGAAAAGGCGCCCAGCTCCAGGCTCTCGATCACTTGGTCTGCTTCGCACTCATTGAAGGCCGTAGTTGCGAAAAATTTCAACTGCTGGCCGAAGCCTTGAAACCTGTAGACCTCGAACTTGCGGATTTTTACGCCAGTCTCGTCGAGTCCGAAGGCAATCACTACGCCACTTATATTCTCATGGCGCGCGATATCGACCACGATGAAACCGATCGGCGCCTCGACTTTTACCTCGATCTGGATGCCCAGCTCATGCGTCGTCCCAACCCCTTGCCCATGCTCCATTAAATGAGGGTGGCATAAGGGTTTTTCTGATGGAATCTATGATATTTTTGAGTTGCAGAAGCGCTTCCATCGCGTGAACATGTCTGCAATTTAGAGTCTGATGAAAGTATTCGACATGGTGAATCGCCCAACCTCGATTTATTTGGATGATTTGAAACCCGAAGGTCGGGAACAGTCTGGGTCTTCTACAGTTCTCTCGAAATGCAATGAGCACAAAATTATTTGTTGGAAATCTCTCGTATAATACTACCGAGAATGATTTGCAGGACGCCTTTGGCGCACACGGCACTGTCATGGAAGTAAATCTCATGATGGATAAATTCACGGGTCGCTCCCGTGGGTTTGCTTTCGTCACCATGGAGTCTCCTGATGCCGCCAAAGCAGCTATTGCTGCCATGAACGGCGCCGACGTGGGTGGTCGGGCATTGACTGTAAATGAAGCACGCCCTCGTGAAGAAGGCGGTCCTCGTGGCGGCGGCGGCGGTGGTTCACGCGGAGGTGGCGGCGGCGGAGGAGGATTCCGTGGTGGTGGTGATCGTGGTGGCGGCGGTGAGCGTCGTGGCGGTGGTGGTGATCGCGATCGTCGCGGTGGTGGTGGCGGCGGCGGACGCTACTAATCCCATTCTCAACAATTTTTCCAGGGGAACCTCAAAAAGGTTCCCTTTTTTCGTGTCCGCCCCTCTTTGTTGCGTTTTGGTTGCTTTTTATTTTCCGATCGCTGACATAAACACTGACATCCAACGATACGGCCAACCTGCGAATAAAATAAAATCGCAAGCCTCGGATGAGGCCGAGGCTTTGTCCCAGCAAGGTATGGCATGCCGCCCTCCTGGCTGGGGCAAAACGAAGGACCCGCCGAGGATCGGGATTTTGAGCGACATCGCGAATGAAACGCTAGGGGTTGCAATCCCAGGTAACCGACGATAATCAGACATCCGCTGCTTCCCCCGGCTTCCTAACTCCACCTCTCCATGAACCCCGTTCATTCTCGACCTCGAATCCGTTCATTCCAAAATCAATTCCATTCATGCATATCCCGCTTTTCTGCTCATATGGATAAAAAAATTCATAGTGAAACAAAAGATGCATCCCTCTTTCCTTGCTGGACGTCACGAATCTTTTCGCTATCTAATTTTTTCATGCCTCCTCCTAAAGCTAATCATAAAACGGCTCTTTCGCTCCAAAAGCCCTCAAATTCCGACGCTCAATCGTCTCTTCTTCCTGCCTTTTCAACTGGGTTTTAATTTTATCACCACGCCTTTCCTTTCATTCAAAATTCGATGTTGTCTCAAAAGGTACGCAGTTTGCTTAACCCCCGCCGTGAAGAAAACAACAGAAGGAAATGACAAATCAGAAGCTTTCCTGCCTCTTCACTCAGCTAACCAACTGGTCACTCGCGCTTCCACTTACCCACTATTATGCCAAAACAAAAACCCCTTAAACCAATTAGCAAAACGAACGTTCTCCTTGCTGCCTCTTCCCTGGCTGTCACCCATGTCCTGTCCGTCTCTGCTGCAGACGCTCCCGCTCCTGCCCCGGTAGCCGCGCCCAGCGCGGGATTGGTAAACGATTGGCTCAGAACCCAGTCCCCCAACTTCAACTCCTGGGATCTCGGCGGTCAAATTCGGCTGCGAGGCGAATATAAAGGGTATTTCAATGCTGCTGGCGTTCCGGGCGCTGTCGATTTTAGCGCCAAAGGTGACAAAGACAATTCTTATCTTTTATTGAGGGAAAAAATTCATCTCGGTTTTTCTCCCACCCCCTGGGCCACTTTCTTCGTCGAAGGTCGCGATGCCCGCGAATGGAACGATGACCGCTCTCCTTCACCCGATGCTGACACGTTCGATTTGTTCCAGGCCTATATCAAACTCGGCGATCCGAAAACTTTCCCCGTCACTTTAAAAATCGGTCGCCAGGAACTCATCTACGGCGATGAACGATTAATCGGCGCCAGCGATTTCACCAATGTTGGCAGAACGTTTGATGCCGCTAAATTGCGATGGGAGGGAACTTCCGGCTTCGTCGATTTGTTCACCGCGCGTGTTGTTATTCCAGACGACAATAATCTCAACCTGTCGAATGATTACGACACTTTCTCCGGCATCTATGCAGGCAGCAAAACCATCGTTCCCAAATTCGAAAGCGAGGCTTATTTCCTGGCCCGCAACGTGGAAAAAGGCTCGCCCTCGGTCATAAAGGCTGGCCTTCCCCCCGGACTTACCGGCGCAACCCCTCGCGATATCTATACCATCGGCATGCGCTTCAAGTCCCTTCCCAAAGCCCTTGGCAATTGGGATCTCGAAGGCGAATTCGCCGGCCAGTTCGGCCGCTTTAAATCGACCGTCGCCGGTCCAAGCCTCGACCAGGAAGCCTTCGCCGCCCATGCGGCTGGAGGTTATACCTTCAACGATGTCTCCATCAAACCTCGCGTCGGTCTCGAATACAACTTTGCTTCGGGCGACAACAATTCCAAGGACGGCAAACACCAGACCTTTGAAAACCTTTTTCCTACCAACCACAAGTTCTACGGTTACATGGATTTCATCTCCTGGCAGAACATCCACAACGTTCGCCTGACTTCCTCCATCAAGCCGATGGATAAGCTGACAGTCTCTCTAGATTACCATGCCTTCTGGTTGGCGGACACCGAGGACTTTTTCTATCAGGTAAACGGCGCCGCCCGTTCCACCGGTGGTTATGGCATCAAACCCAAAGCCGGCAGTTATGTGGGATCCGAAATCGATTTGATCACCACCTACACCATCAAACCGTATGCCATCGCCCAGGCCGGCTACGG
>JAQGOY010000102.1 GCA_028293375.1 Verrucomicrobiales bacterium
TAGCTGGCAACCGGGGCGACGTGTGCAGCATCGGACTGACGGCCTGGCCTGGCCGCTCGAAACAAATACCGACCTCGTTTTGCAATTGCATCTCAATCCCTCCGGAAAACTTGAGAAAATCCAACCTTCCGTGGGATTTTATTTTGCAAAACAACCCCCCTCTGCCTTTCCTGTCAAAACCTGGCTGAGCTCGTATGATATCGATATTCCCGCCGGATCAGATCACTACGTAATCACCAACTCATACGTTTTACCTGCCGATGCCACCTTGCTCGCGATCCTCCCGCATGCACACTATACTGCCACTCGCATCGAAGTGACCGCTGCCGAAAATGGCATTTCCAAAACCCTCCTATCCATCCCCCGGTGGGATTTCAACTGGCAGGGTGACTACGTTTATCGAGAGCCCATTCCTGTCCGCAAGGGAACGGTTTTGTCCATGAACATTGAGTATGACAATTCTTCACATAATCCAAGAAACCCATCGAATCCACCAAAACGAATTGTTTACGGACTAAACTCCACCAACGAAATGGGGGAAGTATGGTTTCAGTTGCTGCCGGTGAGCCAGTCTGCCTACCAGGCATATCAGGCCGATTATAAAACGCGAATTTACCAGGATTCCATTCGTTACAACGAATTTCTGCTTCGAAACAATCCGCGCGATGCGGTGGCCTTGTCGACCATCGGTGTGGGTTGGATGGCCCTCAATGAGCTGAATAAAGCCGAGGGTTTCTTCCTGGAATCGATAAAAGTTGATCCAACTGCAGACTTTCCGTATTACCACATGGCCTCCCTGCAAATTCAAAAAGGCAATCTGCCTAGGGCTTATGCGGCATTACAAAAAGCGACGCGCATGAATGCAAGGAATTTTAAATCCCAGGGGTTGCTTGGCGTCGTTTGTTCGCAGCTTGAAAAGTTCGATGAAGCGGAACTTCATTACAACGCCGCCCTCCGTTTAAACCCCAATGATGCCACTGCTCGTGAAAACTTGAGTTATCTTTCCGTGCAACGAGCCAAAGCTGCTTCGAGACCCAGGTAGAGTTACATCTCAACTTGCATTCCGAGCTCCACCACCCGGTTTGCCGGGAGTCGGAAAAAGGCGGTCGCCCGTTGAGCGTTTCCAGCCATAAACGCGAACAACTGCTCTCTCCACATTGCCAT
Source organism: Verrucomicrobiales bacterium (assembly GCA_028293375.1). Classification (GTDB taxonomy): domain Bacteria; phylum Verrucomicrobiota; class Verrucomicrobiia; order Limisphaerales; family JAQGOY01; genus JAQGOY01. The sequence continues at coordinate 1,165 of JAQGOY010000102.1, forward strand.
TCCGCATTCCTTGGTCGGAATGATTGTTTCGCGGCTTAGAAAATAGGTCATGGTATGCGGGTTCAATTTCAATCCAAGGACCTCGCACTGCCCAAGAAGTTCGGGCACATTAGGCTCCTCCATGAACCCGTAATAACCGGAAACCCGGTTAAATCCATCCGTCAGCAATTCCACTTTCACCCGCTCCGACGCCGGGACATGCGGCACATCCAGGGTGAATATCGTGAGCAACACGACCTTTTCATGAATCACTTTATTATGCTTCAGATTGTGCAGGAGGGCGAGCGGCGTCCCATCCGCATTGCCAGAAAGAAATACGGCGGTGCCATGGACACGTGTCGGCGGGTTCTGCTGCACATCTTCAAGGAAAAGACTGAAGGGAAGAACCGATGTCCGCAATTTCTCGCCCAACAGTTGCCGGCCTGTCTTCCATGTCGTCATCAGTGTGAAAATAAGCGCGCCAACCAAAAGCGGAAACCACCCTCCATTAGCAATCTTAACACAATTTGCTGCAAAAAATGCCAGTTCAAGTATGGCGATGGAACAACAGATCGCAAGCGTTGCTCCTCTCGGCCATCTCCACAGCTTCCTTGCCGCGAAATAAAATAGTACAGTCGTGATCATCATGGTCAGTGTGACCGCGATGCCATAAGCAGCCGCCAGCGCGGAGGCAGATCGAAACCCGAGGACGAGACCAATGCAGGCGATCATTAAAAACCAGTTCACTTGTGGAATGTAAATCTGCCCCCGTTCGTCCGAAGAAGTGTGCTCGATTTTAAGGCGCGGGGCGTAGCCCATCTGGATCGCCTGCATGGTCAGTGAAAATGCACCGGAGATAAGCGCCTGGGATGCAATCACTGTTGCCAGAGTTGCCAATGCCACCAGTGGGTAAATAATAATGGAAGGGGCCATTAGATAAAATGGGTTTTCTATGGCCGCGGGGTCCCGGAGCACCAGCGCCGCCTGCCCATAGTAATTCAACAGCAGGGCTGGCAAAACCATGGAAAACCACGCAGCGCGAATGGGTTTCACGCCGAAGTGCCCCATATCGGCATAGAGCGCTTCTCCACCCGTCACCACCAGGAAAACCGCCCCAAGAACGATGAACCCAATTTTCCCATTCACTATTAAAAACTGGATGCCAAGCCAGGGGTTAATGGACCTTATGACATCCCCGTTTTTAACTATTTCGCTCAATCCAAGCACCGCGATCGTTGCAAACCACAGCAGCATTACCGGTCCAAATATTCTGCCAACCCGTCCTGTGCCTATGGATTGAAACGAGAACAAGCCTATAAGAATAACGATGGTGATCGGGACTACATAGTGCACAAAACGATCTGTCGCGACATTCAACCCCTCCACCGCGCTCAAAACGGAGATGGCAGGCGTGATGATCCCATCGCCATACAACAGAGCTGCTCCAAAAATACCCATGGAGATCATTATCTTCCATGAGAGCTTTCCCGCATGCTTCTCCCTCTCGGGAAAGGCCAGCGAAAGAAGCGCCAAAATGCCACCTTCTCCACGGTTGTTGGCCCTCATGACAAAAAGCAGGTATTTTATCGAGACGATGATAAATAAGGACCACGTAATCAGCGAGAGGAGCCCGAGAACGTTTGCCCGCGTGGGATCCACGCCGTGGGGTTTCAGAAAGCATTCCTTGAATGCATAGAGCGGGCTCGTGCCGATGTCGCCATAAACCACGCCCAGCGCCGAGAGGACCAATCCAAAGTGATAGCCACGCCCAGGTTGTTTACCACTCATATTTCATTATCACCACTCACTACATTACAACTGATCCGTCCCCATGCCATTGATGCACAAGCGACAATTTGCCATCCGGTAAAGCAGGAATGAAAGGCGAGACACAACCCGTATGTAAGGAGGGTATGCTCTTTCACACGCCGCCGAGGTTAGCTGACGGGCTCGACCTTGAAAGTGGTCGTGAACGATTTCTCATTCATTAGCCCCAGGCTTTCGCCATTGGGTCCCCCGGATAATTTTTCATTATTTAGGCTGCAATTACTTATCCGACCGCACCGATTCAATCTCATAAACCAAAGACTTTGTCAAACCAGGCTTGCGCTACAAAGACGCAACCCATTGATCACCAGTGATTTATGAACTAACCTGGAATTTCCTCTTCCGCCAGTTTTCGGTATAGTGTGGCCAGGCTCACATTTAAATCTCCGCCGCCTTCTCTTTGTCGCCACTCGTTTGTGCCAGTACCCGTGTAAGGTAGGAAACTTCCTGT
>JAQGOY010000117.1 GCA_028293375.1 Verrucomicrobiales bacterium
AGCGGTGAGGGAGGAAATTAAAAAGGAGTATTGGAGACTACCGAGAAGAGGTCAGTAAGGTGGGCAGCACAGTTCAGAAACTCCCTTTTGTGTGATGCATGACTTTTTCTTGCAGGTACTATTGCAAACAGTCACCACCGAGATTCCAGCTATAATTCCAAAAAGGAGGCGTTTGTTCCTGATTCACCGTGCTGCCCTTAGTCCCAACTTCAACTAACACACATGAATAAAACAACTGACCTTCGCCATATTCCCTCAAACGAGTCTATATTACTAGCTACCCGAATGGGTAGTTTTGGCGTAGGACGTCCCCCGACAGGGATTCTTGAGCATTTACCCGGTGTTTTTGAAGTTTAAGGCCGCTTCAGTGCGCGAATGACCGAGGAGTTTGGAATAAATGTTCTTCAGATGGAACCGGATGGCGTCCACCGAAACACTCAGGCGATCCGCGATCTGTTTATTGGAAAAGCCGGTGGCGATGAGCTCGAGAACTTCCTTTTCCCGATGGGAAAGGTTCTCCAGTTCTTTATTGGAAACAGTTTGGTGCTGGAACTGGGCGATGACTTTCCTGGCAATTTCCCCGCTCATGGGCGCTCCGCCCTGCTCCACCTGTCGGATTGCGGCAATAATCTGTTCGGGAGCGGATCTTTTCAACAGGTAACCACAAGCACCAGCTCGCAAAGCACTGAAGATACGGTCTGGATCCTCATAAACCGTGACCATGATGATTTGGACGGAAGGAAGAATTTGTTTAAGCCTGGCAGTGCATTCGACACCTGACATATTGGGGAGCTGGATATCCATCAAAATAACGTCAGGTTGAAGGCGGGGGATTTGTTTTAGCGCGTCTTCTGCCGTGGGACATGCACAAACACAACGGAGGTCCTCCTCCAGATTGATGATGGTCTCAAATCCTTCGCGGGTGGTTTTGCTGTCTTCCACCAGGGCAATGGTCACAATCGGCTTTTTCATTTCATCGGCAAGGTGAAGGTAATCACAGTCCCCTTCCCTGGCGAACTGGAAATCAGACAATCGCCACCGAGTGTGGAAAATCTATTTTTCATACTCAGCAAGCCATCGAGCCCGGGAACGGTGTCGCTGAGCTTAAAGCCCTTTCCATCGTCGGCAACAACGATGCTCAAGGTATTTTTTTCCACTCGCATGGCCAAATGAACTTCGGTGGCGGCTGCATGTTTAACGACGTTATTCAAGGATTCCTTGAAGGCCAGGAAAACAGAATGACGAACTTTGGATTCCAAGGGAATGGAAGGAAGCGCTTCTGGAATATCGAGCCTGCAGGAGACGGAAGCAAGCTCGAGGAACCGTTGAGCGTAAAGACAAAAGTAAGATCCCAGAGAGGAAACAGAATCATATTTCGGGTTGATTGCCCAAACGATCTCATCGAGTGTGGTTACCAGCTGGCGACTCATATCCGTGAGTTGATTGAGGTACCTTTCCTTCTTGTCGGCGGGGATGGCACTGTTCTTGGCCAGAGAGCCGAGGATGCCGACCTCCGTCAGACCTGCCCCAAGTTCGTCGTGGAGGTCGTGGGCAACCCGGGCTCGTTCCTGTTCCATGGCCTGTTGCTGCTCCAGGCGCTGGCGGGCCTTGATCTGTTGTTCCACTTCGGCAGTTCGTAATGCCACACGACGTCGAAGCTGGCCAATCCAAACAAAGGCAATGAGCAGAACCGTGGCAAACATTCCTAGAATAGATAAAAGTTTATTAAGAGTCCACCATGGGGGCCTGGAGAGAACGCGGATGTTGGAGGTGGAATTCAGGAGGAGTTCGAAGGTGTCGATGCCGAGGGCTGGGACGCCGTTGTTAGCGAGGCTGGAATAGACGCCTGTAAGCTGGAGACGGCTTCCGATTTCCAAGGCGGGCCGCACACCGTCATTGCTTCGGAGTTTAGCCACGAAGGTTCGAAAGCCGGCCTGAACCTCGAGTTCGTCCTCGCGATCACCTTCGATGGTGTTCACTAAAAGTCCTTCGACCTGGACGAGAGTGGCGTCATAGCCCTTGGCCAGAACGCGGGTAAGATCGAGGTGGGTGGGATTGGGCAAAGCGGCATGGCCAGTTTTTTGGACAACAGGTTCCCGCATAATGAGGGAGGTCCCGCCAGGAGCCGGGTAGCCAACCACATCAACCATGTCTCCCAGCTCGAGGCCAAGGCGGGCCTCGGTGGTAAACCGAAGGCCGTTAGTACCTTCCTGCAAATAATATTCGCCTGCCCATTCATGGAGAAGCTGGCCGCTGACCCTTGATCTCTCCAACTGGCCGTTCCTCGACTCAAAGCCAAGCAAATCTGCAACGTGACGGACAGGAAGTGAAAATGGGTCGGCGACACTTTCCTGGTCGACGGTGACGGCGGGGTCGATCAGCGAGAGCTCGCCACTTTTGATGCGGTGAGTCTGCGGGTGCCAGACGGCAAAGATACAACCGCGAATACGAACCAATTTATTTCGATAACTTTTCAACTCTTCGGCGCGGGAAGAGTTCAGTTGCAGACGAATGCGGCCGGCGGAGGTTAATAAACCCAGCGTTCCCCTACGAATATCTGTGATAATCCCCTGAAGTTCACCATACTGTCCATCCAGGCTCCCATTCATAAGCTGATCCCAGCTGGGGCGAACGGGGTCCGGCAAGAGGCCCACTCCAAGCCTGGTAACGGCACTGGCCACGACCAGAGAACCATTTTCAGCAAAAGTGGTCACGCCCTCAACCTGCCAGATTTCGCCGATAACCGGGATCGAGGAGGCTTTATCCAAAAAACCGTGAATTTCAATACCTGCGGAGGAGTCCTGGATGACAACTGCGCCAGATTCAGCCTTAAGGCAGGTGATGACCCCGGTAATCTTAACGGACCTGGACGAGAGCGCTTCGGGACTGTTTAATTTTCTTATTTGCAGGACGGATTCAATAATCCTGGACGAGACCGAACCATCCGTTCCAGGATCGGCGGAAGGTTGAACACTCTCCCATCCCGGAACCACCCAGATAGTTTCGAACAGACTATCCGAGTGAGATGAAGGAAGGCGTATACCATGGATTGTAACCGAAACGCCGGCGCTTTCAAAAACCCTGGCAGAATTGTCGACGACAATTGCCCGGACTCGCCGTTTACCATTCACAATTTCCATATCCCAACCACCGGCCCGTTCGCTGACAAAACTTATCTGGCCGGTCATGGATGACCAAACAGGATGATCAGAAGAGATTTCGGGGTCGTCTGGAAGCGGCTGAGTAGCAGAGATGAGTTTAGCCATTTGCGGAGCCAGGGTGGAAATCGACATTTCCGCAAGTCCGCCTCCCCGAATAAAAAACGTGTAGTTGCCTGCGTTCTCGATTGCCAGGAGGGCCCGGTAGTCCACGGCCATGTCCTTCAGCCGGGGTCGTACTTCAGCGGTGAAGATGGCGGCAACGCCCGTCTTCACGGGCAAGCGATTATAGTGACCGGGAGTAAAATGGGTAAAAGACTCTTCGAAACATTCGTAGGAAATTCCTGGCGAAGAAGCGGAGGAATGAGTCGCGGTTTGGTTCGATCCCGGCAGGAGGAGAGATCTAGCGGCGATGCGTTGTTTTTCGATCCCCGGTCCCGCCCAGAGGACTTCGACAGATGAATTGGTGGTAGTCCCGATCCAGGAAAGTCGCAGAGGAAATTGACCGCGTGGCAGGTAAATCGAGCCTTTTGCCTCCGGGGTCGAATTAGTTGCAGTATCTTCAATAAGGGGGAGCGACTCGATCAATATCCCGTAATCAGTCCGGATCAACCTGCAGGGTTCGGTGGTCAACCGAACGGCGTCCCCTGCCTTGAAGGTGGTGGACATGCCGGAGATATTAAATAGTTGGATATTGGGTGGGTTCTGTAGAACCAGGGTTTGGTTGGTGGCATTGATGGATAAAATGGTACCGACCAAATCGAGAGAGGTATCCACCCTGGAGTGACTTTTGAAAAGGGCTTCCAGCTTCGCCAGGCTGGTAACGACAGGTTGGATTTCCGCGCAGGAGCCCTGGTGAGGAAAAGAAAAAAGTGGAAACAAAACCGAGGCAGCGAAGAGCAACAGGTTGATTTGTTTCCTGATCACGAGCACGACTCAGGATAGACGAACGAAGCAATAAGTTCACCGTTTTTCGAGAATGGGCTCACCGACCCCGGCGGACAACGTTTTGCGCTGCTAGAGACGCAGGAATATTTTCCGCTTATAAAGGAAACGGACGAAAAGAAACATGAGCAGCACAACCATGGCAGAATGGACCAACGGAAAGTAACTATTCAGGGAAGCGCGCACCGGGCCACCCACAAAGCGATCCGCGAGTTTTGAAAAACTGAGGATGCTGAAGGCGATGTAAATCGTGATGGGGTTCATCCCGATCCATACGAAAGGCGTGGCCCATTTGGAAAAGCCCCACACTTCGATGACCTGGTAAAACAAGGCCAGCCCGAGGGTGGAATACCCGGCAGCGACCAATACGTAGGATGAAGTCCAAATTTTCTTAATCACCGGAAACTGAATACCCCAAAGAAAACCAAGGCCGACTGAAATGAATCCGGCGAGGCAAAGAAACGCGACTTTTTGTTGCGATGACTTGTTCGAATTTTTCAAAAAAAGACCAACCAAAGCGCCCAGCAGGCAGGTGGCGACGGCGGGTATGTTGCTCAGGATACCTTCGGGGTCGTAATTACCGTCATATTTGCGGCCTGGCAAATGTTCGAAATCAAAATGCTGAACCACGTTCAGGCCATCGTCGAATTTTCCGGTTACGCGGGCTGTGGTGGAATAATAAAGATCAGCAACATTGGTTTTGCCTTTTTCCTGCATTAATTGCCTGGCCTGCTTTCGCTCGAGGTTTACATCCCGGATGGGAACAAAAGTGAGCATGGCCCAATACCCGATGAGAATGACGGCGGCGCTAATCGCCAAGCCCCTGGCCTTGAAAAAGCAAAACAAAATCCCTGCGCCACAGTATCCAATAGCCAGGCGCTGGAGAACTCCGACCCACCGGACCTTGTCCCATCCATCAGCCAACCCGTTGTAATAAAACACGCCAACCAAAAAGAGGATGAATGACCGGACCAAAATTCTACGGATAGCGGCCGCCCTCCCGACTTCTGTGAGCGTCCGCGAAAGAGAAAAAACGAGGGAAACTCCAATAATGAAGGCAAATGTGGGGAAAATCAGGTCGTAGAAGGCAACTCCAGACCAGGATTTATGCTCCATTTGGGCTTCGATTGCTTCGGAAACCTGGCCATGGCCGAGTTTCGCGAGAGCGACGATCAAGGATTCTCCGCCAACAATCCAAAACATATCGAATCCGCGAAAGGCATCGAGGGCAACGAGTCGCTTTGATTTGGGCTCAGGAAGGGGAGAGGCCGGTTCGGTGGTTGCGGTGCTCATGCCGCGATTACAGCGCAAAAGCTTTCGACTGGAAATAATTAAACGCATTTCATTCCGAGGTCGGGTGTTAAAAGTGGGTGAAGTAATTCGTAAAGTATCTTGGCTGCAACCCATAGCGTTTCATTCGCGATATTCGCTCAAAATGACGATCTTCGGCGCTGGCTTCGTTTCGCCCCAGCCAGGAGGGCGCCAGGCCATACCTGGCTGGGGCGAAGCCTCGCCATCATCCGAAGCTAGTCATTTTATTTGGTACCGTGGCATGGCGCTATCGTTGGATGTCAGTGTTCAGAGAATTAAAAAACATGGCCTTCTTTCGGGTTTTGTCTGCTTCTTTCCTCACACAGATCCGTTCTCCCTCAGGTCCATGCTTTGTTCCAAAATTCTTCCCCACTTTTAATCGCACCCTCCCCGGTCGCCGTTGTGATTCATCAAAGTGCGTGCAAAGGGAGAGCATCTCTGTAGCATGGTCCAGATATGGCGAAGCCATTTTATGCCTGGTTGCTGAGTGTGTTTATATGCACGGGAATGGGGTTAAAAGCAGACGACGTAAACGGGAAACAAACGCAAACATTCCCGGTGAAGGGCGTTCTTCAAAGCATAAATTTTACGAACCTGACCGCAACGATTCGGCACGAGGAAATACCGGGTTACATGGAGGCGATGACAATGCCTTTCCACATTCTCTCAACGAATGAATGGATGACGCTGGCGAAGGGTGATTCTGTGGAATTCAAACTAACGGTAGGCGATCAAAAAAGTTGGATAAGCGAAGTACGCAAGATTGGATCATCGACGAATGTTGCCGGGCCTGTGGCGATCCAAAGCAAAAAGGAAAAAAAAGTAGCTCCCCGCGAGTTCACTTTTACCAATGAGTTAGGACAGGCGGTCACTCTTGGACAATTTCGGGGA
>JAQGOY010000120.1 GCA_028293375.1 Verrucomicrobiales bacterium
TACCTTTTTTACGATTCCGCAGGTTGGTGATGGTTGTTTTCGAGACTCGTCGTTTTGTTTTTACAATTGGTCTTTTTGGCTATGTATGAAGGTGGTTCGGGCGAGGTTCTTGGCGTGTTGGGGTTGCGGCGTTTCGGGCATTTCAAGGCGGAAATTCAATTTCGCCTTACCTTTTTTACGATTCCGCAGGTTGGTGATGGTTGTTTTCGAGACTCGTCGTTTTGTTTTTACAATTGGTTTCTTTGGCTATGTATGAACGTGGTTCGGGCGAGGTTCTTTGCGTGTTGGGGTTGCGGCGTTTCGGGCATTTCAAGGCGGTAGTTCAATGTCGTCCTACCTTCTTTTACGATTCCCCAGGTTGGTGGTGGTTGTTTTCGTGATTCGTCTTTCTGTTTTTCAATTGGTTTCTTGGATATGTATGAACGTGAGGTCGTTTCCGACGAGTTTATACTTTGTCGTGGACTTGTCCGTTGGGTTGGACTGGGCTATCCGGGTACAAAAAAGAGGCCGGATTGCTCCGGCCTCTTTGTGTGATTGGAAGGCTGATTAGCGGCTAATCAGGCGGTAGAACTTCCTGGCTCCGGCTGGAGCGACGGTGAAGGTGACATTTCCATCGTTAGTGAACGTGGAGGTGGCGACGATGTCAGACCATGTGATGGTGCCATCGAGGCTGTCAGTGCCCTGGAGTTTGTACCCTGCGGAACCGGTTGCAGGGAAGGTAACAATGATGTTACCACCGGATGCACCGACATTCAGCTTATCGGTCACATCGCTCAGGTTCGAGAACGTGAAGATGTTCGCGAAGCCGTTGTCATTGTTACACCCAGCCAGACCGAAGTAGACCACGGAAGGATAGGGAGTAGTGTTTGAGGGTGTATCAGCACCTTTGAGTGTCCAAGCCTTGCCATCATTGCTTCTGTAGCAAGTGAAGGTGTTACCAACGCGTTGGATACGGAGCCATTGGTTAGGCACTGTAGGAGCTGGGGAACCCTGGTTGTTAGACCAGTTGCCCATACCGCCAGCAGTAGCATCGCGCTTATTGGCCTCGATACTATTTGCAGCACCCGTGCCACCGTTACGGGTGGTCGGAGAGACAGTTACATAGAGTTCGCGGCTGTTGGCATTGAGGCTCTCACGAACCATGAGACCTGCCTTGGCGTTGTTACCCATGTTATTGGCGTTGTTGTTATTGAGGTTCTGGAAACCAGTGATCTGAACTTTGATATCAAAGTCATTGGTTTTGAGCACATAGGCCATGTGGAACTGATCTGCGTTGTTCCAGATGTCGCCGCCGCCCGCAGTCATGATAAACACGTTGTTTGTGAGCATGAGTGTCGAACCGGCCTTACCTGGGCTACCGATGTCGGCATCGGTCAAGGAGAACGGATTGACAACGATGTTGGCAATGTTGGTGTTTACGCTACGGGTGGTTGCAGAGGTATCCTGCACGCCACTGACATTTAGCCCGAAGCTAGCATTGACCTGACCGGAAACGCCCAGGAGGACGGTCCTGCCATCAGGCTGAAGGACAGCGCTGGTGACGGTTCCGCCGTTAGGCAATGTGTAGTTGGCGAGGTTGTTTGCGCTTGAAGCGAGCAAGGTGCGGCTGAAGATCGCAGCGATGCTGCTGGAGTTCAAGCTGGAGACAGACACCAGAGTAGGATTGGTGGTGTTGGCGTTGACAGTGACAGTAGCGGTCGCGGATGTGAGGTTGGTCGCGAACGGAGCTGTCATAGAAGCCTTGACACTGAAGGGAAGCACCACGTTGGCGGCACCGTTTGGCAATGTAGCGAAGAAGCTATATGTGCTTGCGGTTGCACCATTGATGGGGATTCCGTTACTGAGCCACTGATAAGAGACTGTTTCGCTGGTCTTGAAGAAGCTGGTTCCGACAGCGGTAGCGCTCAAGGTAACCTGCGAGTTTTCAGTGGTGACCACGTTCGCTGGAGGAACGCTGAAGGCCAGAGTTGTTTTATCCGGGTTCGCATAGACACCCATGTATTGACCCTGAATTGCAGGCTGCTGGGCAATGATGTAGAAGTTAGAACTTACACCATTAACCACCCGAACAGTTGGAGCAGTGCCAGGGATATACCAAGTCACAGACCCGTCATCACCGCCGCCGCCTTCTTTCTGGATGTATTCGAAGTAATACTTGTTGCCGACAGCGAGGTTAATCGCATAGGTGCCGTCAGATTGCTGCCACTTGGTGTTTCCGACGATGTTATTCGAAGAAACGTTTTCCTGAGCGGTGGCACTGCGACGAGCCACGGTTTCATACTCACGGTTGTTATTCCATGCGGGCTCAAAGGCGATGTAGTGCGTGTCCAAATGAGCTGGATCAGCATCTTCAGCGAGATACAAGGCGGAGTTGTCGTCCGACGAGATCGCGAAGAGATAATTGCCGTTTGCAGGAGGCAAGAGCCAACCTTTGAGGACGGTGGTGTAGTTGTCAGCAAAACCAACAGGGATTTCAGCCTGAGTTTCATAAGTGACGATATCAGGAAGACGGTTGGTGGAGTTGATTGCATCAGACAGACCGCCGTTGGCCACATTCGACCAGACGTTACGTTGCACGTAACCAGGCACGAACGACCAACCGGTAATGACTTTTGTGGTAGTTGTAGGATCGACGCTGTTCGGAGTCGAAGCCAGATCCGTGATGCCACCGTTAATGACCACCGAGTATTTCACTCCGGGTTGAACCTGGGTGAAGTCGGAGAGGTAAACGTTGACGTTCGTTCCGTTAACTCTTTCATAGCGCGTGACGGTAAGGTTTTGCACTGGGCTGGAGTTATAAACGCTGACGGAGACACTGGCACCGCTCAATTGGATGAGTTCGCTGAAGCTAAGAGTAATGAAGCTACCAGCAGAATTAGCAGTAGCGTTGACCAACTTAGGCTTGGTGGTATCACCCACTACCGCGAGGTTCACGGATGAGGAGGTTGCAGAAGCGCCCAGAGTATAAACCACTACGCGCAATTTACCGCCATTTTCAGCCGAGGTGAGTGGCCCGACAACATAACTATTAACGTTGGTGCCATTGACCGGTTTGCCAGGCAGATCCAACCAAGTGGTTGTCCCTGGAAGTTGTTCCTGCCAGATGTAAGCCAGCGGAGCAGCGTTAGCAGCAGTGCCTGTGATGGTCCCAACAGCATTGACCGAGAGGGAAACGGTTCCGCCTTCTGCACCGGAGACTGATGCGGCCGGCTGAGTCTGAATGGTAACACTTGCACCCAGCGGATCAGCATAGGTGGAGAGATAAGCTGCAGGAATGACAGGGGTGGAGTTCACTGGAGTCCCGGTTGGGTCAGGGAATATGGCCATAGCCACCCGGACGTAGTCGCCGCCGCCGCCTTCTTTCAAGAGGGCTTCAATGTAGCGAGAAGCTCCTGCTGTCAGAGGCAAGGGAATGCCGGTTGCAGCACTGTCATAATTGTTATTCGCAGCGCTGTTACGGATGATAGGACTGCCAGAAGGACGGCGCGAACCTGGAGTAACGCTGGGGTCAGGATTCTGGTAGATGCCATCTGCCGTAGCGGTGTCGCTGAGGTAGAATTCCGAAGCGTCATCGCTGGAGAGATAGAAGAAATAATCGCCGGAGACAGGAACAGTCAACTGAGCGCTCAGTTTGAGGCCGTAGTTGTTCACATCAGGGCTGGTTTGAGGCGATTGGAACCCGGAGTTCACGTAATCGAAGAAGTCAGGGAAGTTTGGATAACCGCCAGCGAAGGTCAAGCCCGAGAGGGGTGTTCCGCCGATGTTATACCACCATTCGCGCAAGGCAAATCCGCGGCTGAGAACCCAAGCACCAAATTGTTTGGTGGAGCTGGCCACGATCGTATTGGGAACTGAAGCAATATCATTCACATTATTCACCGTGAGGGTGTAAGTGGTGCCAGGAGTCATTGCGGAAGTCGCCAGAATCACGTCTGTGCCATTCCCAGCGAGAGTAGCGCTGGTAATAGTCAGAGCGGGTGTGAAGCTGTAGTTAGCAATATTCACAGCAGAAACGGGATCCACGAGTTCACTGAAGGAGACTGTGGCGCGAGTCTGAGTGTACCAAGCAACAACCTTTGTGATGGTGGGAGGTGTATTGTCGACCACGACCGTTGCCGTAGCAACAGTGCTGGTAGCGAGCATGAATCCGTTCCGGACCACGACGTAGTATTTATTCCCGTTATCGGAGAATGCAGCCTGAGGCAGCGGAGTATAGGTTGCAGTATTGCCATCGCCCAGCGGGATGAACGCCTGGCTGAGAGCATTGCTGCCGAACCATTGGTAGGTGAAAGGACCAGTGCCAGCGCCGACAACCGAGAAGGTCACGGCTTTGTTTTCCTGAACAGTGACATTAGCAGGCTGGGTGGTGAAGGTGATGGGGGAAGCCAGCGCGACGTTCACACTGGAAAGCAGTGCGCTCGGAATTGTAGCCATACCGTCAGCGAAAGCGGTGATAGTATCACCGGGAATCAAAACAGCAACCGCAAGGTCATCGCCGCCGCCGCCTTCTTTCATGAGGGCTTGGATATAATAAGGCTTGTTTGCAACCAGGGCAATGTTGCCGGATTGGTTAGCATTGGTGTTGTTGATGACACGGCCGCCACCACCACCGTTACCGGTGAATATTTTGTAGTTATTCCAGTTGGGTTCGCGAGCGACCAAGGCTTTGTTGGATGGATTGTCATCCGTGCTGATGTAGAATTCGCTGTTGTCGTCAGAAGAGATGGCAAAGCGATAGTTACCGGTGACTTTAGGAATGAAATAACCAAAATATTGAAGACCATAGTTATCGCGGCCGGGATTAGTTTGTGGCCAGTCGATAGAGGACTGCAAGGCCTTCAGGTCAGGGTTAAGGCCGGTGAATTTGGCATCACCTGTCAGGTTTGCAACAGCGGTGCCGTTGATATTGTTGTATTCCCAGCGATTGATATTTCCATCAGCAAACACGGTTCCGAACGAGATATTGGTAGTGACCATGACGTTCGGGGTATTCGCCACATCCTTCACATTCTTGATCTGAATGCTGTAATTGACTGGATCATTGGGCAGGCGATCGAGGGTCAAGTTGACGGTGCTGGTATCGAAAACAAAATCAGCAGCGATAACATTCGCGTTCTGGGTAGGATGAGTGAGGGTGTAGTTGGCGATATTCAACGCGGTGGCTGGGTCAAGAGGTTCGGAGAACTGAACAGTGATCCCGTTGTTACGACCGAAGGTGTTGAGAGCAACAACCGTAGGCTTCACCGTTTCAGGGGTGATCGACATGGTGGTCTGCGCGCTGGTGATGGTGTTAACACTGTTAGAAATAACTACATAGTATTTCGTGCCAGAGAGACTCGTTGGGACATTGGTGAGAGTCAGGGAAGAAAGGGTCTGGCCAGTAAGAGTGGTGTCCGTGGTGCCAACAATGGAGTGCCATTGATAACTGATCTGCTGAGCGCCGGAGACATTGACGGTGAGAACCACATTGGTGTGCTCAATCGCAGTCGTGGTGGCTGGAAGATTTCCACTGTTGAAGATATTGATGATTGTCGGACCGTTGTAGGTGGTCGAAACTTTCTGACCATTGGCGCCAATGGTGTAGATTTGCTTGTAAAGATTAAGCGCACTGGCCGGAATGACCTGAAAGGTTCCGTCTGGAAGAGTCCATGCCACGGAGAAGTGCTCGCCGCCGCCGCCCTGATGGAAATAATGTTCGAAGTAATACTTCGTACCTTTTACCAGGGTAATTTTAGCGGAACGTTGAGCGGGTTTTCCAGTGAACGAGCGGAAACCGACCGCGCCGTTATTGGAAGCAATGAGCTTTTTGTTAACTTCATTGGCATCGGTACTCAACCACAATTCGCTTTCATCATCACTGGAGATGAAGAAAGTATAAACACCGGACTGGGGAGCTTCGATATAACCTCGAACGAAGGTTCCGAAGTTTTGACTGATGGCTTCGTTGTATTCAAGTCCCTTGGACATGAAAGTCAAATCGATAGCCGCTATGTCAAACTCAGTGGGATCGAAATTTCCGGGAAATGCCGGATCATTTGTGAACGCAAACCCTGCTATCGATGACGGATAGAACAGGCGCTGGACCTGTCCTGCTTGTGAACTAAACGCGGAAACGCTTAGTACCAAGAGACTTAGAACAAACGCTTTTAGACTTCTCATAGTACCTTTTTAATCGCATCTCCCCTAGACAAACCCACATTTGTCGCATTTACGCATATGTAAATTGACTAGATGGCTCTAGGGATTGCTGCCTATATAACCATAGGAGCAAGGAATTGGCAAACTTTTTTGAGTTTTTTTTGAACAGATCCAGGGGGAATGTATTCTTTTGCTTGGATTTGAAGCCTTTATGTTACAATTTTATGACGTTTTAACCCAGTAGAGTCTTTAAAGAGCCGGAATTCCGATGGAAAATTTTTTTGTGCAAGGAGATTTTGGAGTATCTCCACTGGATGTCAGGGGGCTGCTCCTGGGATTGTGTATTTCTTTTTTGGGAGGACATGCCATTTCCTGGGTTTATATGCTGACGCACTCGGGACTTTCCTATTCCCGTTCGTTTGTCAATTCGCTAGTGGTGATGCCGATTGTGGTCTGCCTGGTGATGCAGGTAATGTTCAACAACCTGGTGACGGCCCTTGGATTAATGGCAGTATTCGCGGTGGTTCGATTTCGTAATATTTTAAGGGATACATTCGACAGCACGTATATATTGAGCGTTTTGGTGCTGGGGATGGCAGCGGGGACGAAGAAATACAGCACAGCCACGTTGGGGGTGCTGGTCATTTGCGCGGTGCTCCTCTACCTCTCCTATTCGAATTTTGGGGTGAGACATAAGTATGACTTTATTTTGAACTTGCACTGGGCCCGGGCTGATTCGGATTTAACTGAGCTGGGAAGCCTGCTGTCACGGCATTCTAAAAAGGCTAAAATTGCGAGCCAAAGGTCGCATGAAGGGTATGAAGGGACAGATTTGTCGTACCGGCTGCTGCTCCGAAATCCGGCGCGGATCGGTGACCTATTGACTGAGGTGCGAAATTTGAATGGAGTGACCCGTGTTACGAGTTTGCGGGCCGAGGATGAATCCGAAATATAAGATGCAAAAGGACCAACCCATTCCCACGCCGATTCAAGGACGATTCAAGCAAGCGAGGCAGCAATTCCTGCCAGTGATCGTGTTTGTATGCGTATCGCTGGTAACAGTGTATCTCTGGAAGGCAGAAGTCCCCCAGGGCAACCTGGTGGGCCAGGTTGAATTAGTGACGTCATCTGTAAGCAGTGTGCGGCCTGGTTTGCTTTCAGGATTCCGGGTTGAGAAACTGCAGGCGGTCAAAAAGGGTGAAGCCCTGGGCCAGGTGATTGTGGCAGACCCGAAGATCATGGCGGCCACGCTGGCGACCTTCCGCGGGGAGATTGAGATGTTACGGGCGGGAGGTTCTCCCATGCAAAACCAGGAAAGAATCATGGTGGAGGTGGAGAGACTGCGACTGGGGTGGATGCAGCAAAGAGTGGATTTGGCGATTAACAAAGTGAAATTACAGCAGGCGGAGTCGGAATTTGTAAGAGTGGAGAAAATGTTCAAGGAGCAAATCGCACCTGAAGGTGGCGCCAGCCGAGGTGGGGTGATCAGCTACGAGGTAGCGAGGAGAGATCGGGATGCGTTGAAAATCGAAGTGACCGAGAAGGAAAAGATAGTTGAAGAGTTCGGCACGAAAATTTCGTCTTTTATAGCAAGCAGTAATCATTCGACCTCGACAAATTCGCCCCTTGATACAGCGATAGCGATCCAGGACGACAAATTAAAACTGGCGGAAGCAGAGCTTTCGCCGGTCACCCTTTTTTCACCTGACGATGGAGTCATATCGATCATTCTGAAACGAAACGGCGAGACAGTGACCGCAAACGAGCCGATCCTGAGTATTGTCAACACCAACAGCCAACGGATTATCGGTTATCTCAGGGCCCCATTTAACTCCAGACCGAGTAGCGGACAAAAAGTGATGATACAGCCGAGAAACGCCAGGAGATTGCAAATGGAGGCTATCATCCTGCGGGTGGGGAGCCATTTTGAGATCCTAACCCCCGAATTTTTGCCATTTCCGGATAAGAGGACAGAGTCAGGATTGCCAGTGATTATCTCCAAGCCAGCGGAGTTAGACTGCCTGCCGGGGGAATTTGTGGATGTGGTGCTGAAATGACCTAGTTTTTGTGGATCAGGGCATTCGGGAGTTTTGAAATCTTTTCCATGCATTCGCTGACGGCGCTGGAGAGATAAAGCCGCTGTTCGGGGGTGAGGCCCTGAGGATCAAACCGATAGGCATAGTGAATTTGGAGAATGCCTGGAATCTCCGGGTAAACCGGGACGAGGCCAGTTTGTTGAAGGCGCTGGATCCACCCTGCAAAACTTTCGTATTCCTCGCGATGAAGGCCCCGGGTGAGCAATGCGGTTTCAATCCGGTAGAACTCGGAATCGGCTCCTGGAAGATCGGCGGAGGCCTCCGACTTTTTGGTTTTTGTTTTGTTCCACTTCCCCTTGTAGATAATTCGCCAGGCAAGAAATCCTAAAAGAGTAAACAAGAGGATGACGAGGACGGTTCTATAATAGTCCTGATTACCGAGATACCGCCAAAAAGAGAAAGAATACCAAATGTCATCCCACCAATCGCTCCAACCTTCGAAACGGGAGGCGAGTTTTTTTTCCTCATTGATCCAGGTGGACGGGGTGGTGTCGTAGTCATGCCAGGAGCCGTTGAAATAAACGAGGGTCCAGGCATGAGCATGGCGGTGGCGAACGAGGTAGCAATGTTTGTCCTGATCAAATTCATCGACGACATAACCTGTGACGTAGCGAGCGGGGATGCCGGCCTGGCGGAGAAGAAGGACGGTGGCAGTGGCGAAATATTCGCAATGGCCGGAGTGAGTATTATTGAGAAAATCAGAGATTGAAGTTTCTGAGCCTGGCTGACCGTTTTTTGAAGCGGTTACATACATGGAGTAAGTGAATTTTTCGGAAAAATACTTTTCCAATTTCACCAAAGCCCGCTGGACTTCCTGAGCGGAGCCACCGTGTAACTGCAACTCGTTAACGATGCGGAGAGTGGCCGTGCGCTCTGTTTCGGGCACGTCATTTTCTTCAGCCCGGCTGGGAGGGGAATCGATGGTATTATCGCCACCGTATAAAATATTGTAGCGAACCAGGCCGGGGCCTTCCCGGACCTTTATGGCGCCCAGGCTATTGGTTTCGAGAATCAATACGGGTAAATTGCGAATCACTCCCACGGTGGTGGGGACAGCGAGAATGCCCTCACCACGATTGAGGTAAGCGGAGATGCCGACTTCGTCCGGAAAATTGGTCTGGTTTTGAAGTTTCCAGGAGGTTTGGTCGGATTCGACAATGACGCTGGCAAAATCGCGTTTACCGAGGGCGCTGAACCAACTGGTGCCACGATAGGTGGTATAGATACTATCGCGCAAATGAGAAGGGACCGGCTTTTTAGCGACCGGATGAACACGCATGACAATGCCGCTAGTGAGCTTAATTTTCCCAATTTTCCCAATGGAAGTTTTGCTTTCATTCGGATTGGTATTGCGCTGGATGAGCCTGGAGATCCATTCGGCGGTCCTGCCTTCAAGTATGCCGTGGGCAGCATGAAGGCCCTCGTGGCCCCACCCGCCGCCATAGCCGACGAGGGCGACCAAGGAGAGCCAATAGACGACGCTGTAGCGTCTGGGGCGGATGGCATACAGCAGCCAACCACTGAGGATAGCGACGCAGGGATAAAACAAATCGTCGCGAGAGTTGGCGGCGCTGGCGGCAGCGAAACATACCGCAATGAAGGGAAATCCAAAATTTACATAGAAATTACCAGTGGATTGCTCGATACGCCCGCGGTAGAGCCAAAAAAAAGAGGAAAGTCGAATTCGCCCGGCGCGGCTGTACAATTGCCCGAGCATCATGGGAAGAAAAATCAATGGAAGCCATTGAAACAAAATAAGACCGACATTAAAAACCTGGAAAAAAGCCTTACTTTTGGAGGGGGCGGCGGCGCTTTGCAAAAATATCATCAAGGAGGAAGGCCCATCGCGTGAAATAAAACAATAACCGGCAGCGCCCACGAAGAGCAGAGTGGATAAAGTCCAAAGGCGGCGAAGGTCGAGTTCAGAAAGGTCAAAGCGGAGACTGGTAAAATGATGGGCTTCGATCAAAAGCGCAACGATGGCGGCGAAAGGAAGCAGGCGTGTTTCGAATCCCCACAGCAAGACCGTAGCGCCGAGGAGGCCAGGGGGAATTTTCATAAGCGGGCCAACTCCTCCTCCAGATTGGAAATATCCACGGCATGGAAATGGGCTGGGTCGCCGGCCATGGGGCCGGGAGCAGGCACAGGTTCTCCAGGTAACCGCATGATCACAACCAACAGAGGGACGCCAGCGGCAACGAGTTTGCGGACCAGTTGCTGCCTGTTTTCGTCCCAGTTCAGCAAAACGCAAACGAACCCACTGACTTCGCGGGCATGGCTGACCACCATTCTTTCGAGTTCGACAAACGGAAGATCGAGGCAAAGCTCGACGCAGGCGAGAATTTCCAGCATGCGGTCGTTTTGCGCGACGCCACGACCGGCGGTGAAAGAGAAGGCTTTCGGTCCGACAAAGAGGAGATCGAGAAGGGATTCCTGGGTTGAAATGTGGGCGACAAAGGAAGCCGCGACAGATATAGCTGCTTCAAAACGATTGGCATCGTCTCCTGAGTTAAAAGTATCGAGAACCAAAGCGTGGCGAACGAAAAATTCATCCTGGAACTCTTTAATGATGGGCTTGCCGGTCTTGGCAAAACTTTTCCAGTGAATTCTGCGGGGCGGGTCGCCGGGACGGTAATCGCGGAGGGCGGCGAACTCTTCGGACTCGCCAATGCTGCTGGCGAGGGAGACCCCACCATGTGGGTATTTAGAACCATTGGGCATAGCGAGATGGGGAAGCGCATAGCGCCGGGGAAGCACGAGAATCGATTGCTCCCTGGGCTGGTAGACAAAACTTTTCACCAGCCCGAAGGGATCTGGCCTGGCGATCAGGATTCCTTTTAATTGCAAGCGCCCGCGGCGGGTGGGCGAAATTTCGAGCGACACTTTATTTATTTTGCGGGGAAGGAGCGCTGGCAAAGATTGTTCGCGGGCGATGGCCCCTCTTTTTCGGTTCACAAGCCACATCCATCGATAGTATTTCATGGTCCGATCAAAAAAATTGCGGTTATCTTCCTCCGGCTCCTTCAAGAAAAGAAACTCGTTAAGCGAAGGCCGAGGGTCCTCCTGTTTTTCTGAAACGAGAAGGTTAAATTGAGGAAGCCGCGAGGGATGTTTTATTTCGAGGAAGTAGACCAAAGGCACACCGACACTTCCGAAACGGGGAAGTATTCGATTCACATGAAAACGCATGCGGAAAAATGGAACGCTGAGCCCCCCAATGACGAGCAAGCCGAGGAGAAAAGCGAAAGCCTGGTAAGCCATAGTCTCGTTGGTATCGACTCCCAGCGCAGCGGACATGCCAGCGCATGCGACGACGAAGATGCCGGCAGGCGTGAACCGCTTCCAGAGCCAATGATGAAAGCCAGTGACCCGATAACTGCGATAAAACAACCGCTGCAACATAACCAATCAGGTTGGAACAGGTATTTTCTTAATGATGTCCTCAACCACCGCGCGGGAACTGACCCCGGCAAAACGGGCCTGTGGATCGATCACTAATCTATGGGCAATCACGGGCACGGCAAGTTCATGAATATCATCCGGAGAAACAAATTCCCTGCCTTCGAGAAGGGCGTGTGCCTGGGCGGCCTTCATCAGGGAAAGGGATGCGCGGGGACTGGCACCCAACTGCATACCCTCGACGGAGCGAGTGGCGGAGACCAGGTCAACGATGTAGCCTTTGAGTTCTTCGCTGATCCGGACATTGGTGACCGCTTCTTTGAGGCGCAAAATGTCCTGGATGTTGACGCAGGGCTGAATGTGATCGAGCGGATTGTCGGTCTGGCGAGCGGACAGGATGGCGACTTCAGCTTCGCGTTCGACGTAGCCGAGGGTAAATTGGAGGGCAAAGCGATCCATCTGGGCCTCGGGCAAAGGATAGGTCCCACGAAACTCGACGGGGTTTTGAGTGGCGATGACGAAGAACGGATCCTCGAGGGTTTTGCGTTCTCCCTCGACGCTGACCTGGCCTTCGCCCATGGCCTCGAGCAGGGCAGATTGGGTCCGGGGTGAGGCGCGGTTGATTTCATCAGCCAACAAAATGTGAGTGAAGATGGGTCCCTGGTGGAAACGAAAGGTCTGTTCCCGGGGATTAAAGACGGAAACGCCCAGGATGTCCGAGGGGAGGAGATCTGGAGTAAACTGGATTCGTTTAAACTGAGCGTCGATGGACTGAGCGAGAACTTTGGCGAGGGTGGTTTTTCCGGTGCCTGGATAATCCTCGAGAAGGACATGACCGCCGCTGGCCATGGCAACCAATAATTTACGAATGGGCTCGTCCTGTCCCTGGATGACTTTTTGGATGTTGCTGGTGATTCTTTGAAAAGTTTCCCGGGGGGACAAAGTCGAACTCATAATTTCGTGAACTGATTCAGTTCCGATGTTCGTGACGAGATCGCGGTCAATCAAGGAAATATCCATAAATTAGTAAAACGAAGGTTTTGGAAAAGTTGCAGGATGCCGGTGGAATAATGGTAGAAACGACATGCGACTGTATGTTGCCTTAAAGGTTGTTACAGATTCGACAGCGGCCGTTGGTATTCGTTACTTCCTGATTGTCCGCGAGGATTCACCACAAAAAAGCGATGGAAGACGTTGCTTTTGAAAGGCGGCACTCAGGGAATCGACGGAGGAGATAAACAGGTGTCTTGAGGGATACAGGGCCGAAAGCGAATGATAGATTGAGGTCAGAAATCATGGAAAAAGCATCATTCACCATCCTCATCGTAGAAGACGACCCGAATGATGTGTTGTTTTTGAAGCGCGCGTTGAGAAAGAACGATATCAACAACCCGGTGCAGGCAGTTTCGGACGGTGCCGAAGCGATAGCGTATTTGAGTGGGGACACTCCCTATTCCAACCGGCAAGTATATCCATTTCCGGAGGTCATCATCATGGATTTAAAGATGCCCCGAATGGGAGGATTGGAAGTGTTGGAATGGCTGAGAGCTCACCCGCAATTTCGAGTGATTCCCACCCTGGTGCTGAGTTCGTCCAAGCTAAACAGTGACATCGCGAAAGCTTACGGTCTAGGGGCGAACTCGTACATGGTGAAACCGGCCAATTTTGACGATTTGCAGAGAATGATCCGGGTAGCGCACGAATATTGGACGTTCTGCATGAAGCCGGACACCACGGATTAACTGAGGTTACATCTGCTCGGTGGTTTCGATTCCAAGCAGGAAAAGGCCTTGCTTTAGAATTTTCGCGCAGACGTCAGACAGGGCAAGTCGACTATCGCGTTCAGCAGGCGAGGCATCGAGGATAGGGCAGCTTTCATAAAAAGATGAAAAAAGACTAGCCAGTTCGAAGAGGTAATTGCAGAGATAATTGGGCCTGTGCTCCTCGGCTGCGCCGTTCAGGGCAATGCCAAAATTCAATAAATGCCGGGCGAGAGCCAACTCCTGGGGAGCGGACAAAACAACCTGAGAGGCCGGATTCCATGCAGCAGCGCCATGACGCTCCGATTTTTTGAAAATGCTGCGCACGCGGGTGTAGGCGTACTGCACATACACCCCGGTATTTCCGTTGAAGGCCAACATTTTGTCCCAACTAAAAACATAATCACTTTGTCGATTCGGAAGTAAATCGGCATATTTGACCGCGCCAATGCCAACGACCCGGGCGATTTCGAGCTGACGTTCCGCTGGCAATTCAGGATTTTTTTCTTTGACCAGGGCCAAGGTACGTTCTTCAGCTTCATTGAGCAGGTCCACCAGCTTGACGGTGCCGCCTTCGCGTGTTTTTAAAGGAGTTCCATCATCGCCCAGGATCGAACCGAACCAAACGTGGGCCAGAACCAAAGGCAATGGCTGCCATTTTTTAAACACGGTGAAGATTTGTTTAAAGTGCAGTTGCTGGCGTCCGTCAGTGACGTAAATAATTTCCTGCGGATTCCATGTCTTGACGCGGTAATCCAGGGTGGCGAGATCTGTGGTGGCGTAAGTGGCAGCGCCATCTGATTTTTGGATGACAGCGGGGGTCTCCTTCAGTTGGGGAACATCGTCAAAGAAAACCTTGATGGCACCTTCGTGTTCAGTGGCAATGCCTGAAGATTTTAATTCCTGAATGAGGCTGGCCAAACGTGGATTGTAGAAACTCTCGCCCAGGGTGTGATCGAAACGAACTCCGAGGCGACCATAAATGGAGTCGAACTGGTCCTGGGAAAGAGCGAGCATTTGTTTCCAGATGCCGAGGTTCTGCGCATCGCCCTTTTGCAAATTAGCCAGTTCGGCCTTTGCTTCGTTCCAGACAGTTTCATCCTGTTTGGCCAACTCGTTCACTTTTTTGTAAATGCGCTCCAGCTCGAATATGGGATCGCTGGCGAGCGCCTGTGGATCGAGATATTTCTTCCATCCGATGAGGAGCATGCCGAACTGAGTGCCCCAATCGCCGATATGATTGTCCGTGATAACCGAATGACCAAGCAGCCGGAA
>JAQGOY010000121.1 GCA_028293375.1 Verrucomicrobiales bacterium
AGGTAATTCTTCGCGTCGCCGACAATTTCAGTCCCCACTGTGACGGTTTCGTAAGTATCCGGATTCGAGAAAACGAAGTCTTCCCCATCCTTATAACTGTATTCCATTTTTTGGGTCATCATCGGAACCACTTCAATTTTTTCAGTGGATCCGAAACGGACATCCGAAGATTTTCCCGTCTTGATGCTGCGAATGGTCGCCTGGACAAATGCGCGGAGATTTCCTGGGGTGCGGTGCTGGGTATCCAGAACAACAGCAATGTCGCCATTGTAATTGATTGCCATGCCTTTTCTAAGATCGTTTGCTGATGCCATAAAATTATTTCAACCTGCCATTAAATCGGTAGAAGGCAGCGGAGCGTGAAAAAGTACCCCACTGAATGAGCATTGCAAGCCCAGAAATGGACGCTTTCAAGCGCAATGTCATCCGCTTCTCGCTTTTGATGAGAATAAGCGGACCCTCAGCGCATTTGGCCAAATGTTCGAATCATCAGCCCCGTCATTCGATCCATCACTCCTTTTTCCATTCGCTCGTAAATCGCGAACGATTCCGAATCGATCACCCACTTGTTTTCTCTTTTCACCAGGGTGATGCATACGGAATGGCTCGCATCCCTCCGCGCCACCACACTGACATTGGTGCTGCTATGGATTTCCAGGACATCCGGGCGATAGGGCCGTGAGGCTTTCCAGGCCAGGAGCTCACGGATGGATTGGATATCTTCCGCCGAAATAAGTTTCTCTTCCGCACGCTCATAACGCACCGATTCCCGAATCGTCCGAGGCACATTGGTCCCCCGAGAAAATGCCGCACGAAATCGTTCCGGCATGGGCTTGATAATAACCACAAATACATCCGCCTGCCCGTACTGGCTCACCAACCGCCTGGCAATCTGCACAGTTGGATAACTGGCCAGCAATGCGACAATGAAAACAATCGCAACAATTTTGTTTTTCCGCCGGTTCAAGGTTTTGAATTATTGTCTCGGAACGCTTCCGAGTCAAACGGCCATGTTCCTCAATAGCCGTACGATTTGAAGCTACTGATTCTACTTCTCCAGATGCTGTAGAAATTCCCGGCCGGTCTCATTGCGCAAGTTTGGCGCGGTAGGCAGTCTGGGCAATCTCCTCGTAGAATCGGTTCATGCCGTCGAGAAAACCTGAAATCACCAACTCGGTGAAGGGTCCCGGAAATTCACGAACCACACCGCCAATCGCCACAATGAGGTTTGGGCAACCAATACCCGGGGACTCCACAATCTCCAGTTTCGCCGGGAATGGTCGAGTGGCCAGACACCCTTGCAAAAGTTGGAGCGAAGTCCGGTCTGAGACCCGCGCAGGATCATAACTAAATCCAATCCTCAATGGGCTGTTCATTCCTCATTTTATTAAGCACTCCTGACTATGACAATCAGGGTTGTTCCTCTTCTTTTTTCCATGGTGTCAGTACTCCACAAATCGATGAGTAGCCCCATTGCTTTCACCTAGTCGAAAATAGTTCAAACCCTTCTGGCGATTCCTTCCTTTGATTTTATTTTGGATTTTTAAGGATTTATGGACGAAATCAACTCAGGGTCAGAAACGCATCCGGATTCTCCTTCAGTACAGGGCAATCATGGAATCAAAGTCACTAAAAGCTGCACCATCAAATCTTCCCGGGAGACGCTCTATGCCTTCTGGAGGAAATTTGAAAACCTGCCGCTTTTTATGAATGGGCTTGTGTCGGTTACTCAAAACGGAAATTCCTCGCACTGGATTGCGAAATCTCCCGGTGGCAAAAAAGTAGAGTGGGACGCCGTTGTCATTAACGAAACGCTCAATGAGCTCATTGCCTGGCGCACGGTCGAAGGATCGGATGTGTCACATGCTGGCTCCGTCCGTTTTAAACCTGCCCCGGGAAATCGCGGTACGGAAGTGACAGTAAAATTTGAATACGACGCCCCTGGAGGAAAGCTAGCCGCGAAATTAGCAAAAATCACTGGCAAAGAACCCTCTCAGCAAGTCGAAAAAGATTTGACCCACTTCAAAGCAGTCATTGAAACCGGCGAGTTTCCCACTACTCAAGGCCAACCCAAAGGAGAGAAATGAAAGCACTTTGCTGGAATGGAAAAATGGATGTCCGCGTCGAAACCGTCCCGGACCCGAAAATACTTAACCCCCGTGACGCCATCATCCGCATTACCGCCACCGCGATTTGCGGCTCCGACTTGCATCTCTACCATGGATTGATCCCGACTCTGGAGCCAGGCGACATCCTCGGCCACGAATTCATGGGCGAAGTTGTTGAAGTGGGAAGCGAAGTTAAAAATACCAAAGTAGGGGATCGAGTGGTGGTCCCGTTCACCATCAGTTGCGGCCAATGTTTCTACTGCGAAAAAACATTATGGTCGCTCTGTGACAATTCCAATCCTGACGCCTACAAAAACGCCGTCTTGAATGGCTACTCCACTGCAGGTTTGTTCGGCTATTCTCACCTTTACGGCGGGTATGCTGGCGGACAAGCCGAATATGTTCGTGTCCCTTTCGCCGATGTTGGCCCTCTCAAAGTCACTTCCAGTTTGCGGGACGACCAAATTTTGTTCCTCTCCGATATTTTTCCCACCGGCTACCAGGCCGCAGAAAATTGCAACATCCAACCTGACGACACAGTCGCCATCTGGGGCTGCGGACCCGTGGGTCAATTCGCCATCCGTAGTGCCTTCCTTCTCGGCGCAGCAAAAGTAATCGCCATCGATAACGTTCCCGAGCGAATGGAAATGGCCAGGCAGGCTGGAGCCATGGTGATTTCGTCCGATGAAAATGTGCGCGAACTTTTGAAGGAATTTACCGGCGGCCGCGGGCCGGATTCCTGCATCGATGCGGTCGGGATGGAAGCCCACGGTTCGATCTACGATGACATCAAACAAAAACTGAAATTGGAAACAGACCGTCCTTACGTTCTACGGCAGGCAATCATGGCCTGTAGAAAGGGCGGCACGGTATCGATTCCCGGTGTCTACGGCGGCATTATCGACAAGGTCCCCATGGGCGCGGCATTCGGCAAAGGCCTAACCTTAAAAATGGGCCAGACACACATGAAACGATACATGGATCCGCTCCTGCAGGCCGTGGAGGAAGGCAAAATCGATCCCTCGTTCGTCATCACTCATCGGGTGAAACTCGACGCAGCAGCGCAGGCTTACTCCACCTTTTCGAAAAAAGAAGATGGCTGCATCAAAGTGATGCTGACACCTTAACGAAAACAACTTTGCACCCTACCCTGGCGCGTGCTTTTTTAGCCGCGCCAGGTCTATTTTTGCCGCAGGCCGCGTGTCCGCCTTCAGCACTCTCCTCATCAGCTTGAGAGCCTCGCGGTTATCTTTCACGTGATTGGAAATGGTGCAGTCCGACGGGACAAATATTTGATAATCGCGAAGAAAAGCGTCGCTTGCTGTAAACAGCACGCAACGATCTCCCGCAATTCCAGTAATAATCAATATTTTAGCCTGCAAGTAAACCAACAGCGTCTCCAGCGTGCTGGAAAAAAAACCAGAATGCTTCGGTTTCAGCACAAAGTAATCCTCCTTTTCCGGCTTCAACAGCCGGGTGAGCGGCGCCCCGCAGACACCTTCCTCCAGGCAGTGCTCCACCTGCCTGTTGAAGTCTGATCGCCACCTCCCGAAATTATCATTTACGTAAACAATGGCTATCCCTGCCCGTTGGGCGCGCTTTTTCAACTTGAACAGGTTGCGCCCGAACGCTGCCAAATTCTTGATCAGTTCCCTGTTATCCGGAAATTCAAGGTCGTTGATCACGTCCACCAGCAAGAGCACCACCGGTGAATTGTCCGGAGCGTTCCCGTGCAGGTCGCTGTTGTTCGCAGGCTTTTTCAATGGCTTTTCGAAACCGGCCTTAACCGCCCACAGCCGATTCAAAGCTTTTCTTTTCCACCTCTTACCCGGGAGAGCGCAGTTTCGGCTCGCGATCCCACACCCGTCCCTCTTTGGCTCTCTTGATGAATGTGACCACCGACCTTTTATCGTTTAACGCCACCACTCCCTCGTCGGGATCGATCCCCGCCATATCCATCAGCACCAATGCATCTGGCGTGTGTGCCATCGCCTTTAAATGCCCAAATGCATCGCGCACCCAATCCACGGCCCCGGCCTGCGTGCTTAAGAATACCGATTGCTCTTCATTGGTCAGGATTGCCACCGCATCAAAAAAAACAGATGGCGCGCACGATAACGACATGTCAGGAACCATTTTTGTCCCCGCCATGTCTTCCACCTTCCCAACTTTAGGCGCAATAATCGCTATCTGCGCCTTCTCTGATTTCGCAGAATCCCGCAACGCCTGCAACAGGCCCGAATCAAAACCATCCGCCACCAGCACCCCTATTTTCCGGCCTTTTAACGTCGGCTTCGCTTTCTTGATTAAACTCAGGGCAGGAGACTGCTGCAGATCCCGCGGTTGCACTGCCGGTTGAATTTTGTCCGCTTTCCCCTGCATTCCCATCGCCTCCGCCACCTGCTGTTCGAGCGAGGAATCAATGATCGCCAGGTGACCCAGGATCCGTGTCCGCACATGAATATGTTCCACATGAGCCAGCTCAAACGCCAGCGCGCTCACCATGTGTCGCTGCTCCGGCTCTGTCATCGAACGGAAAAATAACCGGGCCTGGCTGTAATGATCCGAAAATGTTTCTGATCGCTTCCGCAGTAATTCACCCGCCACCGGTTCTCGAAAGCTGGTGAAGCCGATGGTCGGATTTTCCCTCGGCGAATTTGGATCCAGCGAGTTCGGCTCGTAATTCACCCTTCCTTTTGGGATCTGCATTTGGTGTAAACCGTCACGCTGCATATTGTGAAACGGGCACTTCGGTGCGTTCACAGGTATCTGGTGGAAATTCGGCCCACCCAATCTTGTGATCTGCGTGTCGAGATACGAAAAGAGCCTCCCCTGCAGCAGCGGGTCCTTGCTGAAATCGATTCCCGGAACAATGTTGGCCGGGCAAAAGGCAACCTGTTCCGTTTCTGCAAAAAAATTGTCCGGGTTCCGGTTGAGCACCATTTTCCCCACCATTCGCAATGGAATGATTTCTTCAGGAATTATCTTTGTCGGGTCAAGCACGTCGAAATCCAAACTGTCCGCAATCTTTTGGTCAAAGACCTGCAAGCCCAGTTCCCATTCGGGAAAATTCCCGCTCTCGATCGCTTCATATAAATCCCGCCGATGGAAATCGGGATCGGCCCCGTTTAGTTTCACTGCTTCATCCCAAACCACCGAACACGCCCCGATGGTCGGTCGCCAATGAAACTTGACGAAGCGGGATTCATCCTTCGCATTGATCAGTCGAAAAGTATGCACACCGAATCCCTCGATCATTCGCAACGAACGCGGGATTCCCCGGTCTGACATGGCCCACATGATCATGTGCAGACTCTCCGGCGTTAGCCCGATGAAATCCCAAAAGTTGTCGTGGGCAGTCGCGGCCTGCGGGAAACCCTTGTCCGGCTCCATCTTCACCGCGTGGACCAGGTCAGGAAACTTCATCGCGTCCTGAATGAAGAATACCGGAATGTTGTTGCCGACCAGATCAAAGTTCCCTTCCGAGGTGTAGAACTTTACCGCGAATCCGCGCACGTCCCGCGGCATATCCCCAGACCCTGCGCCCCCTGCCACCGTGGAAAATCGCGCAAAAACTTCTGTTCGTTTTCTTGGGTCCTGCAGGAACGCCGTCTTGGTGATATCTGTTAACGGTTCATAAACTTGAAAATAACCGTGCGCTCCCGAACCCCGGGCATGCACGATCCGTTCAGGTATTCGTTCATGGTCGAAGTGGGTGATTTTTTCACGGAGAATAAAATCCTCGAGCAAGGTGGCACCGCGCGGCCCGGCCTTTAATGAATTCTGGTTGTCCGAAATCACGATCCCCTGATTCGTCGTCAATGATTGCTTTTGCTCTTGCGTCGTATGGTGCGTTTCGGCTGGCGATTTCACCGGCAGGGCTTTAACGGGGTTATTTTTCTTCATGACTCTTCTTTTCAGTTGAATGGAGGGTTCAAATCCACAAACGGTTTAAGCGAATGCCACAACTTAGCAGGACACGGGGGTGCTCAATAGGTGTTTTCCCCTGAGTGTGAGATAGGCAAACTTTGTATGCTGCAACAGGTCGCTTAGTTCCCGCTCCGAACCACTGCGGGTGAATAATGTTCCACCGTCGGAAATGGATCGTAATAGTGATGAAGCAACTCTCGCCACTTTTGGTATTCCGGCGACTGCCGGAATCCAATGGTATGATCTTCCAGCCTTTCCCAGTTCACCAGTAGGAGATACTGGTTGGGCTTTTCCATGCACCGTCGAAGTTCATGGGAAATGTAACCCGTCATTTTGGCGATGATGAGTGACGCCTCCCGAAATGAGTTTTCGAAATCACCCCCCTGCCCGGCTCGGACCTCCAGAATGGCAACTTCGAGGATCACGGGGCGGCCTCGTCGGTCGCAGTCAGGAATTTCTGAATAAACGCATGGAGTTCCAGCATTTCGTCACGGCTGCAGCGGATCGCTCCAGCCTGCACAAACTGGCCCTGGCAGCGAAAATGAAAAATGCAGGAATCGATCTGCGGCGAGTAAAATGGCACAGGTACTTCGTCGATTCTTTTCCCTTCCGCCTTCGCGGTTGCCAATATCCCCAAGAGTTGCTTTTTCTTTTCGGTTAACATGAAAAAAAATGAACCAACTTCCCCTTCTCAAGGTTGAAAACAGCATGAGAAGTGCCATTAAGCCTTAGTCCTACAGTGAATCAGGACCCGTCTTACAAGACAATTACTCTGCGGCGTTAAACTCGTCAACCAGCTTCCTTACCGCCACTTCCGGCGCTTCAAATATGAACCTGGTTTCGATTGTGGTTGGCGATTGCTCCCTTGCTTTCAGCTCATATTTGGCAATAAGGCCGCGGAAAATTTCCGATTCTGTGGCAGGTACCCAAACGTTGACTTTTGAGCCTTCCACTTTCTCAATCGTCAGAATAAAACGCCGTTTCTTCATCTCTAAACTGTTAATAATGTAGGGACATGTGGCCCTACTCCCTCTGGGTTATGCACCAACTTTTTTAAAATGGGAAACCATTTTTGATGAAATACAGAAAAATACAGGCGGGTTAGAGCGTATCGAAGCTTGCTTCTAAAACTTGCAGAACGTCTTAACGGTGGGATTTCCAGCAAAGAGCCTTATCGACTAAACGAATACCTGATTACCAATCACTTTTGTTCCATTATCTCTTCTAATTACCATGCTATTTTCCAATCAGAAAATCGAGGGCCTGAAACAAGTCGGATGGCGAAAACGGTTTCGGTAGATAATTGATCCCCTCACAAACCCGCGAACGCTCTTCCTGATCCTGCAAAGGGTAACCCGTCATCAGAATAATGGGAACGTCCGGAGAATCCTGCTGGAATAATTTCAGTATGGCTGTGCTGTTTTCTTTTTCGGAAAGCCACTTGTCCGAGACCACCGCATTGATAGTCAGCCGGTTTAATCTCCAAACCTCCTCTGCCTCCCGGGCGGATCTCGCCGTTAACACATGGTAATCGCGCTTTTCCAGGATCTGTCCGAGTACGTCCAAAATCGTTTCGTTATCATCGATCAGAAATACCGTTCGCTTGGGTCTTAATTCAGCCATGTTGAGGTAGACTATCTTCCGATGTCGTTATCGGCATTTCCGGTGGCAACTTAAGCAGATATTTTATCCTTCACAGAAACAGTTCTGGTTTTCCGCGCGATGCGGTGCAACACAAAGCACCGCACGTGGTTGCGACATTTTCTAAAATGAACGCGATGCGCAAATTCGAATTCCTTTACGGTCCGGAAAAGGGCACTGTCAGCATATAAATGGATTTCTCCTCCGTGTTTCAATTCTTTATTCAATACCTGGAGCAGCAATTCAGCCTCGCACCCTGAACAAACGGTACTTGGGCTTCTCGCTAACATAGGTTGTCCTCACTGAATTTCATTTGTTCCTCAACTACATAATCCCGTTTTCGCAGAAGTGAAAGATCCCAGTGAATGGTAAATCGCTGAGCGATGAATGAGGGATTTGGGCCCATAATATCAAATGGTCCTTTTTACCCTTCGAAAATTAGGTTGTATCGCCCTCACCCCCGGATGGCCGGGGGAGTGTAGGACCCTCGCCGGGAGTACTTTCAGGTAACCCCACGCCTGTTTTTGTTCTACAACAGGTGCATTGTTATCCGATCACCGTCCATGACTAACACCAAGACTATTCTTATCGCAGAAGATTCTGAACAGGATCTGCAAATGCTCTTGCGCTCGTTCCACAACGCTGGCGTTCAAAATCCCTTTCATGTCGTTCGCGATGGTCTCGCAGCCATTCATTACCTCGGCGGCACTGGTGCCTACCAGGATCGTTCCAAATTTCCATTTCCCTCCATCCTGCTTCTGGATCTCAACATGCCCAGGAAAGATGGCTTCGACGTCCTCGCATTTCTTCGGGAGCATTCGCTTTCCACCAACCTTCTGACCGTTGTCCTTACCGGCCTGGCTGATTCCAGACTGATTGATAAAGCCTATATGCTGGGTGCTCATTCCTTCCTTCGAAAGCCAACGCGTCCCGAGGAACTCCAGAATCTGGCAAATTTTTTCAAGGATCATTGGCTCCTCGCCAGTCCCCCACACCAACTCCATCCATCCATCGATGTGAGGCAGCATTAGCCACTTCTTTGGTCCTTTCGGCGCCTGTACATGTGAGCCCGGATTCCCATTTGTAGGAATTAGTCGGTGTCCAATCTCAGGGGCAATCCCTGATGGCAACTCGTTTCAGGAGGGGTTATAACAAATCGTCATGTCACTGGAGAAAACCATCCTGATTGCGGAAGATTCCGAACAGGACCTGCAAATGCTCTTGCGAGCTTTTGAAACGGCTGGGGTGCAAAACCCCCTCCGGGTCGTGCGCGATGGCCTCGCAGCCATTCAATATTTGGCGGGTAAGGGTATTTACGCGAATCGGGAGAAGTTTCCCTTTCCTACCATTTTGCTTTTGGACCTGAATATGCCCAAAAAGGATGGCTTCGATGTGCTGAACTACATTGGAGAACATTTACTAAACTCCAAATTGCTGACTATTGTCCTTACCGGGGTTTCGGACCGTCGCCTGATCGATAAAGCCTATGACATGGGCGCCAATTCGTTCCTCAATAAACCAACCCGGACTGAGGACATGAAAAATCTCGTTACTTTTTTCAAAGACTACTGGCTCATTCTGAATAAAGCCCCTGGTGCCCCCCAAGCGGAGTCAGTGCCAGAACCTGGGGCTTAGTCAAGCGCAGAGGCCTCCACCTACCGTTTTAATCCCGGAGCGCCACATACCTACCATTTGGTAGCTCCTAGAGCCCACGCAGCTTTCCTGAGGCCGATTTGAGGGCTCTGGTGTGAACGAGGTATCTCAGGCAATCCGCAGCGTCATCTCCTCCATGCCCGTCATCGTCGCAATCCACCTTGTGCACGTCTTCGCTGGCACCCGCGTCATGTTGCAAAAGCGGCAGCGTTTCGATCACTCGATGGCACCGTTCATGGATAAACAGGCTCGGGGCCACTCCTGTCCCCGGATCTCCAAAACGCTCCAGCAATTCTGCCCACCCCGCCCGTCGCGAACTATTCGCCGGTTTCAGCGCTATCCCGAGGCTCCCGTACCGGGAAGCCACCGTTGACCCATCACTCTCCGTCGAAAAAATATCCGCTCCAGCAAAAAATCCCCGCAGTGATCGAGTATCCAATCCGTGGCGCCTCAACAGTTCCTGGATATTGGCCGCATGGACTGGAGCCAGCGTTTTCCGCTGCGCATACTCGTCGATCACGTAAATATTCCCATCCCCGTCGCGGCAACCGAGCAATACTACAGTGTAATGCTTGAAACCATAATCCATCGCGCACCACCATTCCGTCGCTTTTGTCCGGTCGAAGCTTTGAATCACGTGCATATCACGATGGAAAGTGGTAAAAAACTGACCTGCCGCAATATCCCACTCTCCTTCAAGCCAGGCGCGCCTTTGCCATCCAGTCAGCTTCCCCAGCACCTGCGTCTCGTAACCGTCGTTGGTCATTTTGTTATCACTCACCCGCGCAGAAATAAACCGGGTCTCTTTCTCCTCTCCTCGATAAAAAGGGTCGATAAACTTTTCCTTGTACCACGCATGCCCCACTCCCCCGGGATTCGTGGTGGAGTAGATCCTCGGTCTCCAGCCAGGCTTTGAACTTCGACAACAAGTGCTGATATCCAACTGTTTGCGATAGCTCAGCGTGGTTGCTTCCTCGATCCCAATCACATCATATTCCAGCCCCAGATAGGCATCGATGTCCTTTTCGTTCTGAAAATGCCCCGCCACAATCCTGCTTTCGTTGGCAAAGGTGAGCACCGCCCTGCTTGAATTAAATTCATGCGGAAGGAGCCGAAACAGGCGCCGCCTGAAATCCTCAAAATTTTCCAGATTGGCTTTTCCCACCTTTCTCAACAGAAGACATTTAAGCCCCCGTACTCGCTGGCAGTCGTCAGCTCCGATCTGTGCCAGCAGCCAATGGCTTTTGCCTCCCGCCCTCGCCCCTCCATATCCAATGGCATTGGGACCGTTCGCCTCATCGCACGCCCGCGCCGCTGCGCTCGCCGCCAATTGCCGGGATTGAAGCATGATCCCCGCTTTAACCAACAACTCCATTTGTTCCCGGCCACACCCCCATTCCAATCCTTCATGAAAATAATTCACCTCATGCGGTTTTGTTTCCTTTTCCATAAACTCTTTTAGATTTTCCTCTTAAACTCTTTGAATACGAGCGGGTTGAATGTCGTCGTTAAACCATAATTTTTGCGCGGCATTTTGGGAACAAGTGGCCGCGCAATCCGCTCATTGGCAGATATTGACAATCGGACGCAGGCCAAAAACCGGCCTGACCCCATGCTCGCCGCTTCTTTTTTGTTCACCAAAACGGATCTGGCTGCTCCTTTCCGCAGCATGCACTCTTGAAATTTTTTGCATAAATCGAAAACAATTCTTGCACTACCATTTGTTTTTGTGCTGAGTTGTGTCAGAGTACGAGCTCGCCCGGGAATTAAATATTGTTTAAGAGCAGTGAGGTTCCCAGGCAACTCTCCGGTCGTCGGATGAAAAATGCGCCGGTTCTGCAAAAGAACCGGGTTCTTTTTCTCCGTGAACATGGCCGGAAAATTGCTCAAATCAACAGATGTTGTTGCGGTTGTTGCACTCTCCTGGTGGATTGCTGGTTGCGACTCACGCCGAACCTGCGGTGAATACGCAGTTTCTGTTTGAATTGCCGATGAATTGGCTTTTTCGTCAATTTTCATTTGCACGAGTTGTAATCAGTGGTAAGTATCAAGACTGAATAGACGTGACCTTTGCTTCCGAATGGAACATCGGTCCTCGTGAAAGCTTTGCGGCCATTTTTGTTACCGCATCTTTTTCACGGGAGATAAGGCGCTGGATGTAGGCGGACACGCTGATTCCGGCAGAGTTGGATTGAATGACGACAAATTGCTCCATGCTAGGGGGAAAGCTGATTCCTCTGGTTTTGCACTTTAAACGTTGATCGATTGCCTTTCTCGACATAAAAGTCTTTATATTCACTGGATGGTTCTTATTAGGGACTATTAGGTAGGACCAGCTGGGTTGGCTGGACCGGGTAGCAACAGGCAAAACAACAAAAAATACATATAAAATGAGAAAC
This sequence comes from Verrucomicrobiales bacterium, assembly GCA_028293375.1. GTDB lineage: Bacteria > Verrucomicrobiota > Verrucomicrobiia > Limisphaerales > JAQGOY01 > JAQGOY01. The sequence goes on from JAQGOY010000121.1 coordinate 11,732, forward strand.
GAAGAAAGCAGAAGCATCACTCGCAGTTTGTCCATTCCTATGGACTTGTCCGAAACCGTTGACAATCGCGTCAATGAACTCAATCCCTGGATCAAGAATTTTTCCTCTTATGTCCAGGCCTTGATTCATATTGACCTCCAGCAGGACACCCTCGGCCAGGTCGGCGGCGTGTTCCAGGCCAAGAAAGCAGCCGGAGCAGCTCCAGCCGCTAAAGCTAAAAAAGGCGGCAAGAAATAATCCGTCTCTAAAAGCGTAACGCTTTTAAGGCGCCGTTCGGCTCGGTTCACACCAGTCGGCGGCGCCTCTTGTCTTTCCGCCCGCCCCGTTTCCCACTCTTTTTGTCCACCTCTTTTTTTCATTTCAATTCCTTTAACCTGTTGCACACCAATCTTTTGCCTCACCGTTTTCCAATTCGTGCCTTCTGGCTTGTGCTTCCTTTTTACTCTTTACACATTCAACGCCTCACGCCTGGCATCGATGATTTTGCGATCTGCCCTATCCGTCGCTTTGGCCAGCTCCGTGTTCAATAGTTCCAGGCTCTCCGGCTTTTCACTCTTTTTGAATTCGCTCCGCGCCTTCCCAACCCCTGTAACCACGCTGTCGAACGCCTTTTTCCCCACCACGCCAAACCACCCCGCCAGCCCCGGCGCTCTTCCCACCAGCCACCCCACCAAACTGCCCGCCAGCGGGATCAACGCAGGAAAAAGGATGCACGCTGCGATTACTCCCCCCACCCCCAGCGTGCCCAAGGCCCAACTCCATATCCTCCTCACCAGTGAACGATTGTGTTCGCTCTCATAAAGTTTTCCCATGGCGGCCAGTTCTCTTTCGGCTTCATGCAACTCCGATTCCTCCCCCTTTTTTTGCCGCAGCAACTCTTCCTGTCGCCTTTACCGTTCGGTCTAACTTTCCACTGCTGCCGGGTCCGCCCCCATCAGCGCTCCCACATTAATCCTGGCCGCAGACACTCCTTCGATTTGCTGATCGTGCTTCGCCAACTCCAGCGCCAGCGCCGTCGGCGCATTGCTCGGAGCCACTGAAAGCACGTCCACCACCGCCGTCGTTAACGCACGGCTTTCCTCCTCCAGCGCCGCCAGGGTGACATTCAGTTTCTTTTCTGAATTTTCCCTTTTCACTCCCAAATGGCTGCAACCACCCATCATGCCCGCGCATAAAAGGCTCGCCATCAATCGAATAGGTTGTTTTTTGTCTCTTTTCATAGTCCTTGTCTCTTTCTCCTTATTCCGCGCCCCGAATTCCTGCCATGTGGATTTGCCCCCGCAGTTTGTCTATCGCCGAGCGCAATCCATTGATGGCTTCATTGTTGTTTTGTTGGTGGGTGCGAATTTCGATGAGCAGATCGTGGTCGAGCCGGATCTGTTTGAGTTCCAGGTCCAGCCGTTGTTCGATCTCACGCACCCGGTGCGGGATCACCGCCCAGGCCCCAATCAGTCCCGTCACGCTGGTGGTTATGGCCAGTATTAACCCAACATTTTCCATGGATAGGTTCATAAGCTTTAGGTTCTTTGCAGTTTCAGTGGTTGAAACCGGCGCACGATCAGCACGCCCAATCGCTTCAAAAACAATTGCGCCACCGCTGTGATCAATTCCCGCGTATCGGCTTTGTCATAGGTGATCGACGACAAATCGGCCTCGCGAACCACGCTCACTCCCTCCCCTGGCGGCGGAGCCGTCCGGTCGCTCAACAACAATTCACGCGCCATTTCACAGGTGGCGTGAACCAACCCTTCCGGTATCTCGTCCGACGGGAAGTAGCTCCACTGGCTTCCTCCAAGCCACGACATTCCCGACAAAGGCTGCTCCGGGTTCACCACGCACTCCCGGGGCCAGCTCAGTGCCTGGGCGGTTTCGACCCTCGTCCCATGGAAAAAATAGGAGGCATCGATCAGTCGTGTCGCCATCACCAGCGCTTTTTCTTTGTTGGTGTTCGTGGCCGATGTCCAGGCCGTTCCATAGAGATGCCCTTCATGATATGCATCGCCTTGCTCCACGCTCGCGTAACTGTTCGCATCCGCACGTCCCTGCCCGTCTTCTAATATCAGGATTAACGACATAAAATTAATTTTGAAAAGGGTCGGTACGATTCACAAAGTGGTTGCTCCGTTCTTGTTCGCCAGGAACCGCTCCGCCTGCTGCAACCGGTGAGGCATCAACACCTCATTGCAAAGAAATATTCCGTGAACTCTTCCGCGGAATGGCCTGTCCGCACTTTCCCAACTCCCTCCAATGGAATGTTTATCGAGAACGCTGAACCCCCCACTCTGCGCCCCGCCGCTGAATCCATCCACGCGCACTTCATATCCTCCTGCCGAACTGGAAATGGAAACCACGTGATTGCCACCCACCAGCGGATTGCCCGTCGGATAGCCCACAATTGCGCTCCCCCTAAAATCACCAAATTCCACCCCGGATCCATGAGCCCACCAACCGTTGGAGGCTGAAGCGTGGTAAAGGCTGTAATTGGTGTCCAAAGGCGAAAACCCAGCCACCAGCGTGCCTTTTCCGGTAAAGCAGGCAGCGCATCCGTTGATCTCCAGAAGGTCATCCACTCCGTCAAACGACAAATAGGGAACCCCGTTAATATCGGTCGCCAAAGCTGGCCTTTTGCCCATCGCGCTCTGGGCCGCAACATGCCCCAGACCGGCGCGAGAAACCCACAGTGAAACCGCATCCCCCGGTTGAGCGGGCGATGCCACAACTCCTCCAGCCAGGGAGACTCCTCCGTGGTCTGCCAGGGTATTGCCGCCATGGGAGTCGAGTCGCGACCCGCCGGCCTGTTCCATTTCCCACCAACTCACCAGGCTGGTCTTCAAACTACTGGAAAGTTCCGAATAGTTTTTCCCGGTACCTGCATGGTACAGCTCCGTTCTCTCTGCCGCAGACAGAAGCCGTTTGTAAAAGAAAACGGAATCTGCCTTTCCATCCAGTGTTAGCCCGCCCTCGTAGGCACCCACATTAAATCCTGAATTGTAAATAGGAGACCCCCCCGGATAAGCCGCCGAATCCACGCCCCCGTCGTTTATCTGGATGCAAATAAGATTTGCCGCCGGGTCATGCCAGCAGACAATAAAATACCATTGGCTCAGCGATGGCTGGCCCAGGTTGCCTGCAAGCACCTGGTGGGTGTTGTCCACCAGAAGGCGAAACCGCCCCGTATTGAAGCTGTATTCCACATAATATTCGTCTCCCTTCGAGATCAGCATGTGGCGCCGCGTCATATCGCTCACTAAAAACCATCCCCCAAAGGTGTAACCTATGTCTCCCGTTCGAAAAGCCGCTCCATCAGGAAATGACAAATATTGGGTCGTCCCCGTAAACAACGCTGCCCCATCCCGGTAGACCCCCTGCCCGGGATCAAACCAGTCCACCAGCGGCAGCCCCTCGGGATTAAACCGTTCTCTCGGCCCCGCCCATGGCATCAGGCCACCGTTTGGGCGTCGAATGTCACGCGGCTGGAGTTGGAACGATTGCAAAGCGCCTTTGTGACGGCGCGGACTAATGGATTTGGGGTTGCGACGCATATGATTTCCTTCAGGTAAATTGGTTATTGTTGTTGGTTATCCGGCACGAATTTTTCGGCGCGGTTTTGGCTTTGGCTGGTGCCCTCCGAAACGGTTGCGGCCTCTGTTTGCCTGCGGCACGAGTCGCACCGCACCCGCATTACCGTCTTCGGCGGTTCTTCCACGGGTCCTGGGCGTCGCAAACGACGAATGATGGGTAAAAGTTTGTGTGACATGGTTCCTCCAAAAAGAGGCAGGGCTCATACAGACGCCCTGCCCATTGCTGTTTAGATGTTGTGGGTGATGGCCACCATGCGCACATTTTTGGCTTCCCATACCCGGCTCCAGTTCGCCCCGTTTTCCAGTTCGGTATTCGTGGGTGAATCTCCCGCCACGGAACTCGAGGTGAATTTCACTCCCCGGGGATGCAACAAAAACCTGCGACGATTGATCATCACGTCATCGCTGTCCAGCGCCACTCGCGCCAGTTCCACTCCCTCTGTTCCAAATCCCCCCTGCAACGGCTTGCTCGAAAGGTTCGCATGGCCTCTCGCGAAAACTCCGTCCCCAAACAGGTAGCTCGTGTAAACCAACCCGTCCGTTGTCCCCGCACGCGATGCCAGGGTGTCGTCCACCACCACTCTTCGTCCCTGGAACGTTCGCAACATCTGTGTCCCCTCACTGTGGGGGATGAAATCGATGAGATCCTGTTTTCGCAACGACGACTCCACAGCCGAATGCATCACGATGGATGTGAGGCGATCCCCGCGATCTCCCAACTTCTGAATGGCGTCAATGAATGTGAGCGCCGTTAGTTTGGTGGAATTCGAAGCGCCGGCGATCGATTCACTGGCGATGTTCAGCACATTTCCGGACATGCTGGCGGAGGCAAAGATTCCCTTCATCGAGGATATCAAAAGGCTCTCGTCCACTCGCGCCCAATAGCCCGCCACCAGGTTGGCGATTGCTGCCATCGGATCTTCCCCACTCAACCAACGCGACAGTAGGTTCACCGACCACACCTGCGCGTCGTTTTGAATCCGGGCAATATCCTGCGACGCGGTGATTTTGTTCACGTTCAGCGAACCCGCTCCGCTCATCACCTGCCGGGACGCCGTGATGTCCTGGAAAAACGGCATGTTCACCGTTTGTCCTCCGCCCGAGGCCAACTCGTCGTACATCGCGTCTGATTCCACAATCCCTGAATCCGCAAAGGCGGATAATTGGGCCGTTCGCTCGATCAAATACCGTTCGAATACATTTGGGACGATCAAGTCCGAGATAAGTGTCTTGCTCATATAATGAATAGTTCTTTTTGTTTATTGGCTTTGATTTGAAGAATATCAGTGGCGTCCTGTGCCAAGGCGGGCAGCCATCTGCGGATTGGATTTCACAAGTTTCATTTGTTCAGTCAGGTTCCAATCCTTTCCTGACGCAAACGGGTTGCGCACAGCTCCACCGGAACTGTGATTGGGAGCGCCGCTCCCGAAATTGGGTTCGAACAGGTGGGGCGCAGCCTGTTGCAGCTGGTCTGTCCATTGTTCCAGCGTCATCGGTGTTCCATCCCCGTTGATTTGGATTCCCTGGCCATCCGAAGTGCGGATGTTTACCTTTCCTTCCCGGAGCTCCATGCTGGCCCGCGCCCGGTTCAGTAAATCCGTCATCGCACTGGGACGCAGCCCTCTTTGGGTCGCCGCGGCAGTAACCGCCTGGTCAATTTGAATTTCCTCCAAACGGTTGCGCAATTGGTCCCGTTCCACTTCCGCCTGCTTTATTCGGCTATTCAGCTCCCCTTTCAGTGCCTGGGTCTTCTGTTCCAGCACCGTTTGGAATTCTCCTTTCTGCAGCAATTCCTGCTCGGCACGCGCCGCATCCCGCTCCGCCAGTGCCTTGTAATTCGCCGGGTCTATCCCTTCAAATCGCGCCTTCAACGTCTGCACTTCCTGGCTTAACGCCAGGTTGTTGTTTCGGAACTCGTCCAGTCTCGATTTGTCCACCGCCCCTTCTGCGTCCAGTATCCACGCTCCGTTTTGCTCCACGTAGAATGCCTTGATTTCATTGGGTATTTCGCTTGCCGTCGGATATTTAAATTTTGCTCTCATATTCGTTTTTTATTTTTGACGCCCTATTGTTTCATGGACCACCCACCTAAAAACAACCGCGAAGGCTTGAAAATCTTTTATAGGTCATATTCTGTCCTACCCAACCCCTAAATTGCCTGAAATCAGGCAGTTGCAATGGGCGCATTGGTGGACACGAAATCTTCAATTTATATCCGGATACGATACAACTGGGGGTTTGCGGCAAAGTTTTGAACGGTCCTTGAGGTTTCGCTGAGTGCTTCTCAGAGTTTCCCCGTCCTCCCCTAGCTTGACTCTGCCCAGCCGATTTTCTTCAGCTTCCGGTTTATCTTGAAAACAAGAAAAGGAGACCCAGGAAGGAAGAAATGAAGGAGCCCGAAGAGAAGACATGGCAACAGGAGTTGGAGGAACTCCAGGCCAAGGTTGATATCCTTAGGAATCAACTAAAGAAGTTGCAAAGCAGTAAAATCGCTCTGCAGCGCACCATCAAAACCTCCGATGGGAAAAGGAAAAAGGGACCCGGGAAATAATCCGGCAACCTAGCAACGGACGGGCTCTGGAGAGCTGTTGTGGCTCCAGAGCCCGTGCCGTTTTTTGCGGTCACCTCGTGCACTGGGGCTACCACGGTCAATGGGAAATTGTTTGGTGATTCACCGCCCACATAATCTTCCAATGAGACCCTTGAAAACCACGTTACTGATGCTTATCGAACCCACATTTTTAGGTTCAACACGCCTGTGTAAAAAAGTCCCCGATGCCTCCCCAATTCTCTTCGCCTCCTGCAAAAATGAACTCCGTTCTGATGTTCCGTCCCTTCACTGCCCCGTGAGTGATTATGTATCAGTCCCCTCTCGAACAAATTCGTGTTCCCGTTCCCACAAGAACTCCTTTGCCTCCCGATAATCGTTCGGTGACACCTGCACCCGAACGAAACCGCCGCCCAACAAATTAAATGAGACGTTTTGCATCAAATACTGATCCGGCACGAAGGCACTGATTCCAATCCCCTCCAGGTCGGCCACAATCATGTCCGCGTCCACTAACGTCTTGCACTTGATCAGTGTCACCAAAGTCTTTTCCATCTCCTCCGGCGGCAACGGTTGAAACACAAACGGCTCCCTCGCAGGCTTTGATGCAACAACAGTTGTGTGTCCCCCCTTGAAGTCGCGGCACCCGCATTCCTGGCATTCCATCTCTTTCTCATTATTTTCCCGACCACAATACGCGCATCTTTTCATCATTCATTAATGGTTAAAGTTTCATGGACGTATCGCGAACCCGACAAACAAACGCAGACTCCAGACGCGGAACAACTTGCTGCCAGGTTCTTCTTCCGGGGAATCGACTTCCAACTGAAAATCTCCCAAGCCAATCCTTCGCGGGTGGATAACTTCTCTTTTTGGGAAAAGGAGGAGCGCATATGCCCGACCTTAGTTTGGCAATTTTAATCTGTCCACTCAGCTTTTACGTTTTAATAAATACCCGATTGTTCTCCCCTTTCCCAATAAAACCATTCCCGAGCACTGGAAAGCAAATTTGAGCAAAATCATATATCTCTTGCCTCGATTCTGAAAACTCCCATTTGAATTAACTAATCTCCTGAGCCAACTTGTGGAGTTCCAGGTCGAGAACGAAAATCGTTCTTCGATGGAACACGAAAACCAACAACTATGAGCATTACTGTAGCTGCGTTTAGCGGGAGCCTTCGCAAAGAATCCTTTACCACGAAGCTTGTGAAGGCATTTCAAAAAAACGCCCCGCAAGGTGTCACTGTCGAAATTGTCGACATCGGAAAGCTTCCATTACTAAACGAAGACCTGGAAACAAACCTCCCGGAACCCGTTCGGGACTTGCATGCCAGCATTGAACGCGCGGATGCCATCCTCCTGGCCACTCCCGAATACAATCGTTCTTACTCACCTGTAATCAAAAACGCCCTCGACTGGGGTTCCAGGCCGGCCGGAGAGAACAGATGGGAAAAGAAACCGACAGCGGTAGTCGGATGCACTCCTTACGCCATGGGCGCTTTCGGTGCCCAGCATCATCTCCGCCAGGTCCTGGTCTACCTCGACATGCCCGCCCTGCAACAACCCGAATTTTACCTGGCAAAAGTTGCGGAAAAATTTAACGACAAAGGAGAACTCACCGACGACCACACCCGAGAAAAAATCAAAGAACTTTGGGCCGCCTTCATCCCTCTCATCAACAAACTCAAATAAAAAGATAAAAAGTTCCAACCCACCAATGCTCCCTCCTCCGCCAACCATTAACCGTGGAAACGCTCCAAACCAAAAATCCCCACCAAACGGCATCGTAAAAAAATCGCAGGATATGACGTGAGGAATATCTGATTAAGAGCCAGGAAAACGGCCAAACAAATCCAGCAAATCACCTCAAGGACTTCCTGTGCGACCAGTGTTGCTTTGCAGTCGCGCGGGGTTCAGCAGAACGACCTGTTGATAGCAACGAACAGCGGCTGCACACAGAATGGGCCACCAAGCCGCAGCGTGAACCCAATCTTTTAAAATTCCGACAACGATGCGCGAAAGCCCCTCATAAACGCAGGCGAAATCCATCGCTAAAGGACTTCGTAACCAGACTTTTGCCTAATTACCCTTCGCTAATAAGAAACCTCCTTATTTTCGTTTTATGGCATTTACGCTAATAGTGGCTTGCGCTACTTTCGTCTCTGCTATGACAAAAATGGTGAAGATTACCGGTAAGAACCCCACCAAACGGCGTCGTAAAAAAATCGTAGGATATGACGTAAGGATATCTGATTACCAGCAAGGGAAAATGGAATAAACATCCCAAACAGCCACATGAAATAATGCCCCCCTCCCTGCCATCATCCAAGCCCCGCCAAGCTCCAGCCGGACGACCCAGACCCTCCTTCCCGAACTTCCTGCGCTTTCGCCCTTGCCTGCTCCCCCTCACTGCTTATTTGCCTTGTTTCCCTTTTCCTTGTTTATCGCCTTCTCTATTAATCGAATGGCAATGTAGGAGCTGCCGCGAATAGATCGGTTGGTCTGCGTCGTCAGGCTCTTGAGAATGGGTAACGCCTCCTCCGCTCCAGCTCCCAACAATTGAAGCGATTGCGCCGCACCGCTTCGTTCTGTTTCGTCGAGTGACGTATCCGTGAGGATATGCTCTAGCGATCTCAAAAGTTGAGGGTCGATTATCTTTAGGTTGGTGACGAGGTAAGCATGCGCTTTATAGGCACTGAGTCGAACGTATACATTTTTGTCTCTTTCGAGGGAAATAATCTTCGGAATAAGCTCCTCAAAAAATCCCGGAAATAAGCCAAGCGCACTCGCAGCCTCGGCACGAATCATCTGATTAGTCGTTCCCAACTCGGTCAACAAATCTTCCTTGTACTCCGAAGCGCGATCTGGCGAAATGGCAACGGCCTCGCGAATGCATAACCAGGGTCTAAAATTTTTATCCGCATAATAACTCATCGGAGCTTTGTCATAGGCATCCAACAAAGGCAAGACCCCTCCTCCATCCTCTTTGCGAATAAGCATCAGGACGATTCCGGCCTTTGTCTGCTTGATCGATTGCTTCACGTTTGGCTCCTCGCTGATCAAACTGAAGTTCGCCGTTTTCCATTGCACCCATCGAATCTTTTCTCGAAAATAGTTGGTGCCATACAGAATCGGATATTCGATTAGTGTATCAAACAACACGGGCACAGCACGGTGCCCTAAAGGAATTATGGCTTTCAATGCAGGCTGTTCTGAAATCTTTGGACGGCGATTATCGTTGACGGCCTCCCATCCCCAGGGTTGATAAACAACATCCTTCGTCCATGAACCCACAGAGCGCCAGTGGGTTATCGGTTCTCCCGAAAACCATCCGCACACGAACGCCAGGGTCCCTCCTATCAGACACAAAAAGAGTCCAGGCAAAAGAACATAACGTTTACCTCTCATGCTTATGACCACGCCGCTGAATGCCAAAATCGAATGGCTAAAATCAGAGCTATAGTGCACCCCACGAAAGTGATAATGAATCTTCGTCTTGATCGCGAGGCAAAGCAAAACAGCCCCCACACGACGGCAACACTCAACCAAAAACCCAAACCGCCACCAACCAGATCCGACGCCGAGAACCAACTCGTCCTCTCCCGGCGCTCTCCCGTGATGGTGAACATGGAAATATAAAGAATCCAGCCTGCCACGAAAATAGCGAGGACTGACAATCCAATGATGACGAGCAAGCGCATGGCAGCAATGAAAGAAATGGTGCTATCTCAACCTTACCTTTCAATAAAAGAGTCAGGTATTACAAAAAGCGCTCATGAATGGAACGCTCCCCTGCGTCAATGCACTTCGGCCTTTGGCTTTGCTCCTTTGACGTTCTTGAAAATAAATATGACCGGAACACACAACATACATATTACCCCAAAGAACCTGAAGTTATCCACAAACGCCGCCAATTGGGCTTGTTGCTGCACGATGCCATAAACAATTGCCTGCGCTTGATGGCTCGCTTCCCAGGTTCCTGTTTGGCTGGCCAGCGCATGACTGATGGCTCCCACTCGCTCCTGGTATACCGGATCATACGGAGTCAGATGCGACATCATGTCCGCCTGGTGCGTCTGCGAGGCGCGATCAATGATCGTCGTGACGACCGCGATCCCAAAGCTGCCCCCAATATTCCGCATCAAATTATAAATACCACTGGCATTGCCGATTTGCTCCTGGCGCAGTTGCGCCATCGTGGTCGTGGTCAGGGGAACGAAAATAAGGCTCACCGCAATGCCATTCACGATACTCGGCCAGATAATATCGAACTGCCGCATTTGCATGTTCAATCGCCCCAGGAGGAAGGAGGCGATGGTCAGTAACACGAAGCCCAGAACCATCAGCGAGCGATACGACACTTTACCCACCATTCGCCCGACAAGCAGTGTCGCGAGGAATGCACCCACCCCGCGCGGGCTCATGACTTCCCCACTTTGCAGCGCGGGATAGCCAAGCAGCGTTTGCAGGAATATGGGCAGAGCTGCCGTCGTTCCATAAAGCACCACTCCCACCATGGTTATCAGCACCACTCCCGTTCCGAAATTACGGTTTTTCAATACCCGCAAATCGACGATCGGATGCTCCGCAGTCAATTCTCGATAGATAAAGGCGATGAAGGAGATAATCGATGCCAGGGCGAACCATCTTATCCAGGCGGATGAAAACCAATCCTCCTGCTGTCCCTTATCCAAAATGATCTGCAGGGTCCCCAGCCAGATGATCAGGAAGAAAAAGCCGATGGAATCCATTTTTTGAACCGTGGCTGAACGGATGTAGGAGGGATCTTCAATAAAGGCTCGCGCCAGGAGAATCGAGATCAGGCCGATGGGAAGATTGATATAAAAAATCCAACGCCATGAGTAATTGTCAGTGATCCAGCCACCCAATGTGGGCCCAAGAATGGGAGCGACAACCACCCCCATGGCGAAGACCGCCATGGCCTGTCCCCGTTTGGCGGGTGGAAAACTTTCAAGAAGGATCGCCTGTGATATTGGCATCATCGCTCCGCCGCCAACTCCCTGCAGAATGCGGGCTAAGATCAGGAATGGAAGGCTGGAGGCCAACCCGCATAGCACCGAGGCCAGGGTGAACAGCCCAATGCAAAATATGAGCAACCGCTTCCTGCCGAATCGAATGGAGAGCCATCCTGTAATCGGCAGCACAATCGCGTTGGAAACCAGGTAACTGGTCAGCACCCAGGTCGCTTCATTGGTGGTTACCGAAAGGTTCCCCGCAATGTGGGGCAGCGAAACATTTGCCACCGAGGTATCCAGGATCTCCATGAAGGTGGCAGACATCACCGCCAGGGCGATCAGCCATGGATTATGCGATGGTGGTTGCCATTCGGACGATTTGGAAACCGGGGAAGCCATTTAGACTTTTGGTGTTGCGCGAGAATGACGCTGCTTGAGCAGCCACAATCCAGAAAAGGCCAGTGCGGAGAAGGCAACCGCGAGTATCGCCAGCAACGTGTCGGAATAATGGCGCTGCCCGGTTTGCACCGTCGGAGTCACCGACATCCCCGGGCCAAACCCTTCCATCGCCTGCATGGGATTATTAAATACTATTTTAACAGGAACACGCTGAACCACTTTGACAAAGTTGCCCACCGCGTTTTCCGGCGGCAATAGGCTGAACCGCGCTCCGCTACCGGACTGGACACTTTCCACATGCCCTTCCATGGCCCGATTGGTTATGCCTTCGGTCTCGATCCTCACCAACTGTCCCGCACGAATCCTTCGAGTCTGTGTTTCTTTAAAATTCGCCGTCACCCAAATTTCCGGGCGTACTATTGCCAATAAATTTTGACCGGCCTGGACGTATGCACCCTTTTCCACCATTTTGCGCGTCACCCGCCCACCCACCGGCGCCTTGATTTTTGTGTAGGAAAGCTCGAGTTCAGCCGCTTTCACATCCGCCTCGGACTGACGCACCTGCGCGCCGGCCTGCTCATAGAGTTTTTCGGCGGCCGTGACCTGGGCTTTTGCCTCCATCACTTTTGAAGCGTCGCTCGCCGTCTTTTGCACATTCGCCTGCCAGTTCGCCCTGGCCGATGTCACCGTCGATTTCGCCGCGTCATAATCCTGTCGGGAGATGGCTCGAAACTCGGTATTTGCCCAGATGTTGCTCGCCCGGCTCCAGTTGGCTTCTGCATTATCATAAGTCGCCCTGGATGCTTCGGCCTCCGCCTCAGTCTGTTTCCGGGTGGATTCGGAAGTGGCAACCCGCGCCCGCATGAGTTCGAATGCCGCCTCGAATGCATGCAGGTTGGCCATTGAACTCTGGAGTGCGGCCTGCTTTTGGCTCACCCTTACCTCTGCATCCCGAGGGTCCATCTCCACCAATAAATCCCCTGCCACAACAGATTGGTTTTCGGTGACGTGAGTGGCCACAACTTCACCAGCGGCCCGCGAGGCAATGGAGCTAATGTGAGCATCGATAAACGCGTCATCGGTCGATTCCTCCACCGCATTCTGCGCAAGATAACTGAGCCCAAAGAACAGGGCCACGCCAAACAAAACCGCCCCCAACACAAATCGAATGCGTTTAGGCCCCTGCGATTCCAATTCATTCGCTGGAAGATTGGTTGCAGGCACGGATGCCCCGCTTTCTAACGATGAATTACTCATGAATCGTCATTTCCAGCAGAGACACAACGGTCGCCAAATTCTCAGATGTTGATTGCACAAAATTCCGCATCGATAAATTTAACTCCAGTTCACTGAACATAAATAGCAAGGAACCCCGGAAAATCATCCCGGAGTCCCCCTGACCACATACACAATCCGTCAAAACAAACCAGATTCGGGCGGTTCCGGTCTCAAAGACTGATGGTTTAAGCATCAGCAAGGCGGAATCAAAATACCGATCAGTAGGCACATTTCTGGCATACGGCCTCAATCGTCAAAAGGACCTCTCGCCAAAACCTCCAACAACCAAAACCTCCCGACAACGATCCGAACCAGAAATCCCCACCAAACGGCGTCGAAAAAAATCGTAGGATACGACGTCAGGAGTATCTGACTACCAGCAAAGAGAAAACGCCCAGCACTCACAAATAACCACATTAAATAATTCTCCCCCTCGGGCGTGTAGCTTTCTATTCCTGATTTGAAAAACCATCGAAACAAAAAATAACCAGTGATACGAAAACCCTCTCTTTTAAAGAATCAAACTCAATCCATTCAATCCTCCCTGGATTTTCCCCCATAATCATGCCGTCACCCCAACTGCCCAACATCCAAGAATTTCGGTCACGGGGCGTTGTTTTAAATCCCGCCAAAATCTCCACCAACCACGACCTCCCAACAACGATCCAAACCAAAACCACCACCAAACGGCGTCGTAAAAAATCGTAGGATACGACGTCAGGAGTATCTAATTTCCAGCCAAGAAAAAAAGCCCAACCATCCAAAACCAGCACATTAAACAATGCCTCCATCGGACCCCATTCCTGATTACACACCCACCCCGCCAGAAATAAAATTGAAAATCCTTTGCTATTGTTTCCCTCATCAAGCTGTGACCTCCATTCACTATGCCAATAAACTCTACTCATATTGAATACGATCAAAACCTCCACACCTGGCTTCGCTCACGCGATGTCCTTGCTGGTGAACAAACGATCAGGAACGCGGGAACCAAATATCTCCCCAAACTCGAACTCCAGTCCCAGGAGGAATATGCCGCCTACGCCGCCCGCGCTTCCTTTTACAACGCCACCGCTCGCACTGCCGATGCTTTTCTGGGAACCATCTTTCGCCGGCCACCCTTTCTCAAAATCCCCGCAAACGACCTCCGCGCCGGACCCATCCTCGTTCTGGAAAACGACGCCGATCTCAATGGCGCCACCCTTGAAGCCTACGCGCGTTTCATCGTCTCCGAAGTCCTTGCCGTCGGCCGCGCAGGAACGCTGATCGATTGGGAAAACACTTCCGAACAACGAGTCTACTTCACCCCTTGCCTCGCCGAATCCATTCTCAACTGGCGCACCGAACGCATCCATGGCAGGCCCCAACTCTCCCTGCTTTCCCTCGCCGAGACGGTTCAACTGCCGAATCCTGCTGACCCTTACGTCCATCAGGACATCGAACAGATTCGCCTCCTTCAACTCGTTCCACGTCCGAATCATCCCGGGGAATTCCAATGCGAAGTCGAACTCTGGAGAAGAATTCCGACCCCCAATCGTCCTGAATCGGAATGGGCTCTTTTCGATCGTCTCGTCCCCTTGCGCAAGGGCCAGCCTCTGCCCGCTATCCCTTTTGTTTTTCACGGCCCGCGCCACAGCCGGCCTTCCATCGACAAGCCGCCCCTCGAAGATTTGATCGCTGTTAATCTTGACCATTACCGGCTCAACGCGGACTACAAACATGGAATGCACTTCACTGCATTGCCTACCGCATGGGTTTCTGGATTCCCTGCCGACATGGAACTGAAAATTGGTTCTTCCACAGTCTGGGTTTCGGAGCGAACCGACGCCCGGGCTGGCTTTCTCGAATTCACCGGCCAGGGCCTCACCACCTTCGAGCGCGCCATGGACCGTGATGAGCGCCTTCTCGCCACCCTTGGGTCACGACTTCTTGAACCCCAGAAACGAGTCGCCGAAACGGCTCAAGCCATTTCCATTCGCCAAAGCGGTGAACTCAGCGTGCTGGGAACCATGGCCATCAGCCTCAGTCAATCCTTAACCCAGGCTTTGCGCTGGGCCTGGTGGTGGAATTCGAACGAAAAGCATCCCGACAATATTTCCACCGAAATGCTCTCTTTTGAGATCAATGGTGACTTCGATTCCTCCCACATGTCCTCACAGGATTTATTAGCCCTGGTCCAGGCCTGGCAGGCCGGAGCCATTACCCATGGCACACTCAACGAGCAACTGCGCCGTGGCGAAATCGTCGGCGTCAACCGGCTCGAACAAATTCAAGCCACTGCAACCACTGCCAAAACCAATACCGCTATCATCCCGGTGCCTTGATCAAATCATTGATCTTTCCTGATGCTCGACTGCACCCCGCCTTCGGGGATTTCCATTTGCGCTGCCCATGCGATGCCATTCAGCAGGAGACGCCGATAATCTTCTGTCTGCATGGCCGCATGCACGTCCACACCGCCATATACAAATCCACGCCCGCCGTTATCCCGCTGGTAAGCCCAGGATGCCACCGTGGGGCCCACTGCACCCTGGTTGCTATTCGTGGTGGTGGCCATCACCAGCTCAGTGCGTTTCGCGTCCATCATCGGCCCCATGAACTTGCAAAAAATCTCGTCGGCATAGGTAAACGGGTGCACCCCGCGCAAAATAGGATGCTGCTTGCTGGATTCAACCGGCGAAATGTTCCAGATACCCAATGGATTTTGCGAGTATCCTTCCGGAGTCCACAAACCACCCACCCAATTCATGTAATAGGAGCGCGCCTTCCAATTCTGCGCCTGGATCGCATAGTGCAGCACCACCACCCCTGCCCCGGCCTTGACCAATTTATCGAATTCATTCAGGTAAGCTGCGGTCTCCCCTTTGTAACTGCGACCATCCGTCGTGGGACTCGGAGGAAACAAGGGATGCGTCTCATTCGTTCGCGCATCCGAACTGCTCAGAATAACAAAGGCCGCCGCTCCTTTTAGTTCACTGATGTCCTGCGGTGCTTTCCCCAAATAAACCTTGGTCGAGACTCCATGCAAATTGGGAGAGTTCTCCAGGCACTCTGCCAGCAATCTCAAATCTTTTTCGTACTCATGGCGCCCCGCCGGCGCATGATCCTTGGGACCAGCCAAAAAAATAATCTGTTTTGTCGCAGCGCCCTTGGGTGCTGCCTCCTGCGCCATGCCTCTCCCGGCGCCCAATCCCAACAAAGCCAATATTGCCACGCAATACAGCAGAAAGGAGTCTGCGCCCCGGGAACCGGCACGAAACGAACATCTGGTTTTGGAACTCATGGAATTCAGGTTTTTTTCAGCCATAGGTATGCCCTGTTTAATAATCGTTAACCACCGTTATCTCAATCCTTTTCCCTATCCTTTTTGAATACCCAGGCATTGGTCAGTCAAAACGCCTAATAACAATAACGGGTATGCATGCGACGCGAACAACTACTCTTCCCAATGATGCCATCGAGTCACCGGTTTTTCATATCCCTCCGGATAAATCAAGTAAACTGTCCGCAGCGAATTGGCCCAGCCTTCCTCCACTTGCGACCTGGGAAAAATCTTTTGCAATCGATTCTCCCCCTGCGGATTCGGCCAGGGATCGTTCACCACCACTCTTCCATCCCGTGTGAATCCCACCACCACCACAATGTGCCCGCTCGGCGGGCTCGACTTGTCGCCATTCAGCAACGGCAGATCCACCGACAACGCCACCGGCACTCCCGCCCCTATCCATTGCCCCACTTCATCCAGCGTGTTCAACCGCGTGACATACGCTCGCATCCCCGGGAAGGACCCCGCGAAGGCTGTGTTGAATGGCCAGTTTCCCGTGCCCGGCCAGTTCCGGTCGTAAACTCCTTCCGCGACCTGCGGCACAGGAACATCCAGCTCCGGCCGTTTTAATTTCGCCGACCAATAAGCCAATATCATCGATGTGCTCGTCGGACTGCACCACCCCGTCGATCCCTCATATCCCAATTGCGAACGCTGGGGCACCGGCAGCAGCTTGTCCGGCAAATCTCCCGCCGCCGTGACTGGTGCCGGTATCCCCCGGTGATGCAATGCCACACTGACGAACTTCAACTTCGGCGTTTCCCCTGTGTCTGTGGATATCACCGTGATCCGCAATTGAAATCCGTTCACCAAGTGCGCGAGTTGCAACGTGTCTGTCGCCACTCTCCCATCCACATCCGATTGTCCTTTGACGCTTTCGCGCGAGAAAATCTTCCCCTCTGAACTCCACAGACCCATCGTGTAATAGGCCGTTCCTCTGCCATTGGCAAAACATCGCGCCTCCACTTTGACCTGGCTCCCCAACGGGCACTCCGCATTCCACGAGGCCACCAACTCATCAAACACCCGTGTCTCGCTCGATGGCAGCGTCAGCACTCGTTCCCTCCCTCTCACCATCCATGGGAAACGGTTCAAATCCTCATATCCAAAAAACTGGTTCGGGTCCGGTTGTGCAGAAATCTCTGAAGCAGAACGGTTCGATGAACAACTCACGAAAAAAATGAGACCAAAAGCCAGCCCCGTTATCTTGAAAAAGTTTCTCACCCGCCGAAAATATCATCGACGGCCCAATAAGGAAACGAGTAAGAGTGACCCCGCTCTATGAAACAATTCCGCGTCAATCGTCTCTTCAACTCCAAGTCCAATCGCTGCTTTGATGTCGCCATCGACCACGGCTTTTTTAATGAGCGCGCCTTTCTCCAGGGAATCGAAAGCATCCAAAAATCCGTCGAAACCCTGGTCGCCGCCGCGCCGGATGCCATTCAACTCACCATCGGCCAGGCCCACTATCTCCAATCTCTTCCCGGCAAGCAAAAACCAGCCCTCGTTCTCCGCACCGACGTCGCCAATGTTTACGGTTCCGTTCTCCCGCGAACGCTTTTCAGCCGTATGATCGAGCAACCCGTCGAGCAAGCCCTCCGTCTCGATGCCACCTGCGTCGTCGTCAATCTTTTCCGCATCCCCGAACAACCCGAAGTCATGGATCAATGCATCCAAAACATCCTCAGGATCAAGCCGGAGTGCGATCGCTATTGCATGCCGCTCATGATTGAACCACTCGTTTTCCAACCGAACGCCAAAGGCGGAGGCTACATGGTCGATGGTGACCTGGAAAAAATCCTTCCGCTGGTGCGCCAGGCGGTCGAACTCGGTGCAGATATCATCAAGGCAGATCCGACAGATGACGTCTCTCTCTACCACAAGGTGGTGGAAATCGCTGGCAAAATTCCGGTGCTCGTCCGCGGCGGTGGCAAAGCAGCCGACCAGGAAATACTCGAACGCACCGAAAAATTAATCCAGCAGGGCGCCTCCGGCATTGTCTACGGGAGAAACATCATCCAGCACAAAAACCCGGCCGGCATGACCCGCGCATTGATGTCCATCGTCCACGATGGAGCCACTGCCAAAAAAGCCGCCGAATTCCTAACCTGACTTTCGTCTCCGCGTGAAGCCGATTCGAGACGCATCCGCATGAGTGAGTCGCCCAAAACCATTTTCACCTCGAAACATCTGGAAGTCCTCCAGAAAGGCAGATGGATCTACGCCAGCCGACCCAACATCACCGGCATCGTCATCATCGCGGCCATTACCGATGAAAATGAAATAGTGCTAGTCGAGCAATTCCGAATCCCGGTCAACGCCGTTGTCATCGAACTCCCCGCCGGCCTCGTCGGAGACAACGACATTGATTCGAAGGAAGACCTGGTCACTGGCGCCAAACGGGAACTACTGGAAGAAACCGGCTACGAAGCCGCCGAATGGGAAGAACTCTTCACCGGCCCGCCCTCCGCAGGAATGACCACCGAAGTGGTCACTTTTTTTCGAGCCAAAAAATTGAAATGCCTCCATCCCGGTGGCGGAGTCGACGGCGAAAAAATCACCGTTCATCGAGTCCCCGTATCAAAAGCCGTGGCATGGCTCCAACAAAAGCAAACGGAAGGACTTCTCATTGACCCAAAAGTTTTCGCCGGCCTCTATTTCGCCGGAATCCAATGTTGATTCAGACAGGCCCAGTTTCCTCAGTCCCTTCTTAGTTCCTTCCACAAACAGTCCGGCCACGATGACTGAATGCACATCCGCTGTACTATGCTATATTCGTATTCGAGTCTTGAGACCAAAGGGAAATTAAAATAATATTCTCTCAAGTAGGTGTCAGGAAATGACGTTAACCATCTGCAAATAAACCTTCTCACCGCGCGTCGCCTGACCAGCGTCTCTCTGAACCTAAAGTCACAAACACGTTGAATTCCATCCCGACTGATCAAACCGCTCTCCTCGCCAACGCTCAACGCGTCGGACGTCTCGGAGCATGGAGTCTTGACCTGATCACTGGTCAATTGATCTGGTCTGACGCAGTTCATGAATTATTTGGCATTCGCCCGGACGATTTTCCCGGAACCTTCCATTTTTTTCGCAAATTAATTTTCCCCGAAGATTTAGCTGCTTACGATACCGCCCACTCCCAGGTCTCTCCCTCCAAGCCATACTTCGAGGTCGAATATCGCACTAGCTGTCCCGACGAACGTGTCATCTTTGTTTATGAACGAGGCAAAGCCGAATTCGATTTAACCGGCAATTTGATTTCCCGTTCCGGCATGCTGATGGACATCACCGAGCAACACGAAGCTCGTGAGAAGCTCGCCGCCAATGCCACTTTATTGCGCATTGCTGGCAAAGCCGCTCGACTCGGTGGCTGGACCATCGAGTTGCCTGGCCGCGTGCTGACCTGGTCCGACGAAAACTGCGCCATCCACGATGTCCCTCCAGGTTACAAACCCACTCTGGCAGAAGGTCTCGACTGTTACCCTCCTGAGTGTCGCGAACAAGTGGTGCGCTACGTCGAAAATTGCGCCAGAGATGGCACTCCCTACGATTTCGAACTCCCAAAAATTACTTTAAAAGGCCGCCGCATCTGGGTCCGTTCCATCGGCGAAGCCGTGCGTGACGCTGACGGAAAAATCATTCGCCTTCAGGGTGCCTTTCAGGACATTACAGATCGCAAAAAAGCCCAGGAATCCCTTCAACTACTCAGTTCCGCCGTGGAACAGTCCAAAGAATCCATTCTCATCACCGATGCACGGCTGGATTTCCCCGGTCCTGCCATCATTTTTGCCAACCCTGCATTTACCCGCATGACCGGGTATACTGCTGTGGAAGTCATTGGAAAAACTCCCCGCATTCTTCAAGGCCCCCGCACCGATCGCGAGATGATGCAACGTCTGCGTGACACTCTAAAGGTGGGAGAAGTCTTTCAGGGCGAAACGTATAACTATCGCAAGGACGGTTCAGAATTCCTGTTGGAATGGCAGATTGCCCCCATCCGCAATTCATCCGGCGAACTCACCCATTTTGTTGCCATCCAACGTGACATCACTCTGAGAAAACGACTCGAGGCCCAGCTTTTCCAATCTCAAAAATTGGAAACCGTAGGCAAACTGGCCGGCGGCATCGCCCACGAATTTAATGGCATCATGACCATCGTTATCGGCCATGTCGAAATGATCCTGAATGACCTTCCCGCAACGGATCCACTGCGCGAAAATGCTTCTGAGATTTACAAGGCAGCCAACCGGGTCGCTGCCTTGACCAGACAACTTCTGGCTTACGGGCGCAAGCAAATCCTCCAGCCCCAGCTGCTTGATTTAAATACCGTTATTACCAACATGGAGGGCGTCATTCGCCATTTCGTCGGGGGAAAATCGGAACTTCGCGTCCTCATGATGCCCAACCTGAAAAGTGTGAAAGCGGATGCAGGGAAGATTGAACAAGTTATCATGAATCTGGTGATGAACGCAGTGGATTCCCTGTCGGGCGGAGGCCGCGTCACCATCGAGACAGCAAACGTTTCACTCGCCGAAGACTCTCTCGACCAGGTTCCAGAGTTAAATCCCGGACATTACGTGACACTTTCCATCACGGATAACGGCGCCGGCATTTCAGAAAAAGCAAAAGCCCATTTATTCGAACCTTTTTTCACCACGAAACAAATTGGCAAGGGAACCGGCATGGGCCTCGCCTCCAGCCACGGAATCATCAGGCAAAGCGGCGGTCACATTGCCGTAACCAGCAAATTAGGCGAAGGGTCCACGTTTAAAATCTTCCTCCCCCAGGTGGAAGCTGCCCCGGAAATGAATTAGCCATTTAAACCGTCTATTTACCCGAAGGTTTGTAATCCCTCCATAGCCACCGAAGTGCATCCGGCATGATGGATGCCATGTGCTTCGAGGTGTGTCCTCCATCCCCAAAGACAAACTTGTAATCGTATTTCGCGAATTCCAGCGCCGAGGCCATCTGTTGGTTTGCCAATGGCCAGTTCCCGAACTGATTATCCAGATCACTGCTCCCATCCTGTAAAAAGACTCGAATCGGCTTGGACTCCGTTTTCCGTATCCATGCTGGATAAACGTAACCACCCCGAATATTGGTAAAGCTTCCAATGCTGCTGATCACCTTTCGAAACTCATTTGGCCTCTCCCACGCCACCGTAAACGCACAAATCCCGCCCGAACTTGACCCGCAAATGGCCCGTCCCTCAGGATCTTTGGTCAAATTATACTTCTTCCCCACTTCCGGCAGGATTTCCTCCAGCAAAAAGCGGGCATAGGTATCTCCCAGCGCATCATACTCCGGGCTTCGGTTGCTGGCCGCTTGCGCTCCAGGGGCAGCATTGGTCGACTCCATCGTCCCCGGATTTATGAAAATTCCAATCGTCACAGGCATCTCCTTCCGGTGGATCAGGTTGTCAAAGACGGTCGGAATTCGCCAGGCCCCGTTTTCCGTGGTGTAACCCCTTCCATCCTGGAAAACCATCACTGCCGCTGGAGTCGCCGCATCATACTGCTTCGGCACGTAGACATAGTATTCCCGAACCGTATTGGTGAAGATTTTGCTGCGCCACTCGAATTTGGAAACTTCCCCCTTGGGTATCCCCTCTTGAACCTTGGAGTCTGCGCCCAAAACATAATCGTCCTTGCCCAGCGCGGAAGTTATGGACGCAAGGCAAAGAAGCACAGAACAAGTTAAATAACAAATACCCTTCATAATGAGATCGAGTGACCGGACATTCAGACGCAAAACCGCTCCGTTACAGGATAAAGTGATCAAAACCGGCGGCTTTCAAGACAATAACCATGCCAAAGCCTCTATTTCAACCCTGTAAAAAGTGCTGCCAAACGTCGAATTTAACTTTGAAAAACTAATAAAGCAGTTAAAAGATATAAAATTAGTGGTTGTGCCCGAACATCGCGTGTCGAAACTTTTGATTCACCTCGCCATTGGCGAAAAACATGTTCAGACATCATTGGAGCGGAGGGGAAAACCCACTAAAATAACGCATATGCCGCACTTTTGGCAGCCTGGCCTCGATTTGACGAACGCCAATTTAGCTACCATGGTTCCCGGCCTTTTTGATATAGGCAGCAGTCGACCGTTGCACTGAATATATATGGCGAAATCGAAGGTTAAGAAGCCCGCCCCTAAGGCGGTGACCAAAAAAGCCCCTCCAGTTAAAGCCGCCCCCATCAAAGCGGCCCACGGAAAAGCAGCTCCCGGCAAAGCCTCGCCCACCAAAGCGCTTCCAACCAAACCTGCTCCTGCCAAACCCGTCCCCAAGCGGATCAAATCAAAAGCATCTCCTGCCACCAATGGCGAATTTCATCCAGCTGAAGAAGCCGAGCCTCGTGCTCCCATCGGCCTTGGTTTGGAGCCTGAAGCTCCTGCTATCCCTATTCTCAAAAGTCAATCCGGTGTTGATCTCACCGAAAAAATCAAGGAATTGGTTCGCCTCGCCCAGGAACAGGGCTACCTGACTTACAACGATATCAATGACGCCCTTCCGGATAGCGTCGTTTCCCCTGAAGACCTGGACGATATTTACAGCAAACTTCGCAACCTGGAAATCGAGATCGTTGACCAGGCAGAAGTCGACAGAGTCAAACAACCCGAACCCGAGGAGGAGGAAGACAAAACCCGCCTCGATATCCTCGATGACCCTGTCCGCATGTATCTCAAGCAGATGGGCCAGGTTCCCCTCCTCACTCGCGAGCAGGAAGTCGAGATCTCCAAACGCATTGAGGATGCCGAAAACGAAGTCAAACGCATCATTTACAGCTTCGGTTTCTCCGGCAAAGAACACATCGCCCTCGCCGAAAAGCTCATTTCTGAACCTCCCAAGGAACGGTTTGACCGGGTCATCGTTGACAAAAAAATCGAAGGTCGCGAGAACCACCTCAAAGACCTCCGCAAATTAACCAAAACCGTCCGCGTCATTGATCAGGAGGTCGATGACAAATACGCTGAACTTCAGGGCGCTCCCAGTAAAATCAAGCGCGACAAATTCGCCCTCGAATTCAAAAAACTGAATGACAAGCTCCAGCGCTCCTTCGCCAAATTCTTTTATAAACAAAAAGTCATCGAGGAAATGTCCCTCGTCGCGGATAATATCCATGACAAAATTCAGTTGAGTCTCCGCTCCATCCAGGATTTTTCCGCTCAAAAGAAATCTTCGCAGCAACAGCAGGTCATCACCTCCGAGGAGCGCAAGGTCAAGTCGCTCGAAGAGTTTGTGCGCATGCCTTACCAGGACTACCTCAACGCTTATCAACAGCTTCAGCACTTTTCCCGTAATGCCCTTCAAGCCAAGACCGAAATGGTCGAAGCCAATCTGCGCCTCGTCATCTCCATCGCCAAGAAATACACC